>JADJPO010000004.1:0-300000 GCA_016713225.1 Kineosporiaceae bacterium | reverse complement strand
GGGACTGGAACGCCAACGGCAGTACCGATGCGGTGAACGTCAGCACCGCCACCGGTGATGCGGTGCGACCGGATTACCACCAGCTGCGGGGCCGGTTGCTCGAGCATCGCCGGTTGACCCAGGCCGGCACCTCGGAGTACTCGCGTGATCTGCACCAGTACTGGGCGAAGGTCACCGCGGTCGGTCCGACCCGCCCGCACGGGTTGTCGCTGCACGACGCGGTGATGGTGCGCGAGAACGCGACCGCCGATCAGATCACCCAGGACAACGTGTCCCGCAAGTACCTGCGGCAGGTCAGTCACCAGTTCGAGGGCACCTACGGGTTGCCGGCCTCGACCAGCGACACCGGTGATCCGATCAGTGACACCGGAGGCACGTGCACCATCACCAGCTACGCCCAGAACGCCACCGCGTACCTGATCGCGTTGCCCAAGACCGTGACCACCTACGTGGGCCAGTGCCCGGCGGGTGCGGGCGTGGCACCGACCACCGCGAAACTGAACCGCCGCGACACCTACTACGACGCGAACTTCGCCACCCTCGCCGGCACCCCGTCGGCGGGCAATCTGGTCAAGGTCATCGACTGGTCGAGTTCGTCGGTCGGTGAGGGCACGGCCTACAACTACGACAACGCCGGGCACGTGACCGGTGTGATCGCCCCGGCCAACCTGAACCTGTCCGCGACCACCTACGCGACCGCCGGTGCGGAGACGAAGACCGAGTACACCCAGACCGCCGGGCAGCCGATCGCCTCGACCACGGTCACCGACCCCACGGGCGGCGTGGTGGTCACGGACCTGACGCCCGGCCGGGCGCAACCGACGAAGATCACTGACGCCAACGCCCGGGACACCCGATTGTCCTATGACGGGATGGGGGAGTTGACCGGGGTGACCCGGCCCGGGGACAGCTCGCCGTGGGTGACGTATGCCTACGACTGGTCGAACACCTCACCGTCCACGATCCGTACCGACTACTTCGCCATCGATGCGCTGCCCAATGTGCAGCGGCCACCGACGGCGTCGTCGTGGACGTTCCACGATGCCCTGGGCCGGGCGTTCCAGACCCAGCAGCCCGGGCCGGGTGGAACCGGCGCGGTGGTCTCCGGGGTCCGTTTCGACGGCAAGGGCAACAAGACCGCCGACGTTCCCGCAGTCGCGACCACCACTGCTGCGGGCACACCCATCACCTGGTACGGCAGCGTCAGCGATGCCTGGCCCTCCCAGAGGCTGTACGTCTACGACGTGATGGACCGGTTGTACTCGGCCACGGTGTCCGGCGCGAACTCCTCCTACACCGCTACCACCATCACCGCCCACGACGGCACGAAGGTGACCACCACCTATCCGTCGAACACCGGGACCGGGCAACCGAACCGCACCAGCGACGTCGTCCTGAACGACTGGTCCGGGCGTCCCTTGAACCACACCCAGGGCGCCGTGGACACCGCGTACGTGTACGACGTCCGCGGCTACCTGACGACATTGACCACCCCCGACGCCCCAGCCGCCACCTACACCTACGACTGGCTCGGACGGCGCCTGAGCACCACCGACCCGGACGCCGGCTCCTCCTCGGCCACGTACTGGCCCGGCGGAGCGGTCAAGACCACCCACGACGCCAACGGGCAAGACCTCTACCACACCTACGACTCCCTCGGCCGGGGCCTGGACGTCTACACCGGCACCTCCACCGCGGGGACGATGCTCACCCACAACGTCTACGACGCCACCCCGTCGGGCGGGGCCACCGCCCTCAAGGGAACCCTGACCTCGACGACCGCCACGATCGCCGGCGCCGCCTACACCGAGGCCTACGGCTACGACACCCGCTACCGCACCACCCGCGTCGACCGGACCGTGCCCGCAGCAGCGGGGGCTCTGGCCGGGACGTACACGACGTCGTATGGTTACGACGGTATGGACCGGCCCACCACGACCACCTACCCCGCTCTCGGTGGCCTGGCCGCCGAGTCGGTGACCGCCGGCTACGCCGGCGCCTACGCCTCGGCATTGAACGGCGACGCCGGAACCTACGTCCAGACCACCGGGTATGACACCCTCGGCCGGATCGCGGGCCGCACCCTGGGTGCGGCGGGCGCGACCGGATCGGTGCAACGGGCCTACGCCTACGACGACGGGTCGGGCCGGTTGACCACGATGACCGCCCAGACCCCCTCCACAGCGGCATCGATCAACGTGCAGCACGACACCTACACCTACACCCCCTCCGGTCAGGTCACCTCCGCCACCGACGTCAACGCCGCCCAGAAACAGTGCTACACCTACGACGGCCTGAACCGCCTCACCAACGCGGCAACCGTCGCCGCGGCGACCGCCTGCACCGCCGGGATCACCACCGATGGCACCGGCCCGAACCCCTACAGCCAGGACTACACCTACGCGGACAACGGGAACATGACCACCCGCACCGCCGGCGGCGTGGCCACCACCTACACCTACGGCACCAGCGGCACCCTGACCGGCGGCCCGCATGCCCCGACCAAGGCCACCACCGGTGCCGCCGTCGCGTCCTACTCCTACGACGCCGCCGGACAACTGACCACCAAGACCGACGCGGCCGGGACCACCACCCACACCTGGACCCCGTTCCACCAACTCGCCGCCACCACCGGCGCCATCACCACCAGCAACACCTACGGCCCCGGCGGAGACCGGTGGATCCGCACCACCCCCACCGAGACCGTGCTCTACCTACCCGGGCAAGAAGCCCACCGCGCCACCGGCGCCACCGCCACCACCGCAGTCCGCTACTACACCCACGCCGGCGCCACCATCGCCGCCCGCACCTCCACCACCACCGGAACCGACACCGCCAGTTGGCTGCTCGGCGACGCCCAAGGCTCAGCCAGCATCGGCATCGACACCGCCACCGCCACCCAGACCCGGGACCGGTACCTGCCCTACGGCGGCAACCGCGCCAGCTCCTGGACCCTGCCCACCGACCGCGGCTGGCTCGGCCAAACCCGTGATGTCGCCACCGGCCTGGACTACCTCAACGCCCGCTACTACGACCCCACCCTCGCCCACTTCATCTCCACCGACCCCCTCAACAACACCGCCACCCCCCAAGCCGCCAACCCCTACACCTACGCCGCCGACAACCCCACCACCTACAGCGACCCGTCCGGGCTACGACCAGCCTGCCTCGACGCGGGCGACTGCACCACCAACAGCAACGGACACGGAGGGGGAGTCAACGCCACCACGGACACCCGACGCGGATACCACCCCTCCCCCCCAGAAACACTGCAATACCACGTCGACTATCAAGAATCAGACCGCACCTACGTCTATGGCCCCGTGATCGACGGCAGGACAAACCCTCACGGCACGTACGGGATCGGTCTCGGTAGAACCAAGTACTACTACGACAACGCAGAACTCCGAGCGATAGGCCAGGAACAGGGCAAGGCCATCCTCAATGCCATCGTCCCCATCGAGGACTTCCACGACTGCCTCGGCCACAGCGCAGCTGCGTGCGCCATGGTCGGCATGGCATTCACCCCCGGGAAGCTCTTCAAGATCGGCCACCTCGCCCACGACCTCGAAAGAGCCGAAGATGTTGCTAGGGCCGCAAAAGCCGAAGCCGGCGCGGTCGAAGCGTGCGCTGGCGGTAAGTGCGTCTTGCCGGGGACGTGTTTCGTGGCGGGGACGTTGATCCGCACCGAACTCGGGGACGTCCCGATCGAGGTCGTGAAGGTCGGGGACAAGGTTTGGTCCCGCAACACCACCACAGGCAAGGACGAACTCCAACCAGTTGTCGAGACGTATGTCCGGCATGCAGACACGTTGCTGAAGCTGACCGTCGCCGGGGCAGCGGTGACCACCACTGCGGATCACCCGTTCATGGTCAAAGAACGCGGCTGGGTCAAAGCCGGCGACCTCGCAATCGGCGACGTGCTCGTCACACCGACCGGCACCACCGTCCTGACCGGCATCGAGCGAGTCGCCAAGGCTGCGACCGTGTTCAACTTCCAAGTCGCGGTCAACCACGACTACTACGCCCTCGCCGGGGCGACGCCGATCCTGGTCCACAACGCGAGCTACTGGCCGACGCCAACGTCGTCGAACTGCCAGCAGTGCGCTGCTGCTATTCAGAGGATGATCGGCGGTGAGCGTGTGACTATCACGCCCAGGAATACGCCAGTTCTCGGTCCGTCGAAACACTACCCTGCTGGAGACTGGAGTTTCCACGAGGTGGTGGTTAAGGCTGGGCGCGTCTATGACGGTTTCACGGGACCGGGCGGAATGTCGATTCCGGATTTCAAGGGTCAGTTCCAGTTTGCCGACGACATCAATTTTGGATTCTAATGGATCTGTCTGAGCTGGTCAGAGAGCTCCACCGCCGGCGGCGTATGTTCGTGTTGGACGACCGATACGCATCGCTCGTCTCCTTCATTGACGGTTTCGCCCTTGCTCAGGGTTTGGACATGCATGAGTTCCAGCGTTGGTTGGTTGCACGCCTAGGTCGCGAGCCGTCCTCCTTGCATTGGGGGGCGGAAGTGGCTGCTCAGATCCGGCATCCGGGTGAGCGCGGCGCCTTAGCTGCGCTGACAGACGGGGACCAGGATGCGGCGTCTCGGCTACTACTCGAACTGCTCGCCGAGTACTTGGCGAGAGACGTTCCCAACGAGGTCAGCTGACGTTGATTTGGCGGACTTGGTCGGGGGCCTCGTGGGGTGTCGCCGAAAGATGAGGCTGTCGGTGGTGACCGAGATGGCGACGGCGCGGCCTCGCGGCTAGTACTCCAGTCCGACTTCGTGATGATCATGTGAGTGCTTGTCGTCGGTAGTGGCAGGCCTTGGCTCGGGCTTGGTGTCGTCGTCTCCAGCCGGACCAGTCGGCGATCGATGTCAGGGCTCGGCGTCCGTGTTGGGTGAGTTGGGTGAACAGGTGGCGGATCTCGTTGCGGGTCAACGGGATCAGGCCGATGCCGGGCGTGTCGCTGCTGCTGCTCGTAGAGGTTGCCAGGACGGTCAGGAACGCGTGGGCGAGCAGGGCGAGGATGGTCCAGCGGTGCCAGGAGGTCCAGGTGCGGACCTGGTGTTGGTCGAGGGCGGCGAGTTCCTTCGCGGTTTGGAAGCCTTCCTCGATCCGCCACCGGGTGCCGGCCACCCGCACGAGCGTGGCGAGCGGGACCGCCTCCGCACTCCAGGTGCGGTAGAACGCCAGCTCACCGGTGGTGCGGTTGCGGCGCAGGAGGAGATGGTGCTGGCCGGGCCCGTCCTGCCCGTCGCCGGTGAGAGCGACCTGCGCCCAGTCGTAGACGCGGTGCCCTTTCGCGCCGGCACCGGCGGAGTGTGACTGCCAGGCGTGTTTCGGCAGGCGGACCGCGATCTCCACCGCGCGGCGCTTACCGATGCCGGTGACCACTGGTGGTCGCGGGCCACGGCCAGGACGTAGCCGATCCCCGCGGTGATCAGGTCGGTGCGCAGGGTCGGGTCCTGGCCGTAGACCTCATCGCCGGTCACCCACCCGACTCGGACACCGGCATCCAGCGCCCTGGTGATCATGGCACGGGCCAGGGCCGGCTTGGTCGCGAACTCGGTGTCCGCGGGGACGCCGGCAGCGCTCATCCGGCCTGCGTCGTCGGTCCAGGCCTTGGGCAGGTAGAGGGCACGGTCGATGAATGCGCACCCGGTCGGGGTGGCGTAGGCGAGGAACACCGCGACCTGGCTGTTCTCGATCCGACCCGCGGTGCCGGTGTACTGGCGTTGCACGCCAACGGTCTTGACGCCCTTCTTCACATCCCCGGTCTCATCCAGGACCAACACCGCCAGGTCGGGGTCGGCCGGCGCCAGGTGGTCGATGACGTAGCCGCGCAGGTCATCGCGTACCGCGTCGGCGTCCCACTTCGCTGTCGAGAGCAGGTGCTGCAACCGGCCCGGACGCTCATGCCCGGTGTGTTCGGCGATCGTCCAACAGTTCGCCCGACCCAGCCCAGCCAGCAACCCTCCCATCAGGTCCCGGGCATGCCGACGCGGCTCCACCCGAGCGAACCGGGGCGCGATCCGCGCCATCAGACCCTCGAACTCGGACTGCCATCGATCTCGGTCTACGATCAGCCCAGCAGCCACCGCTGGAGAACATTGAGTCTTCACAAACCATGATCTTTTGGCGGTGGCTGCCCCGCGCCCTGGACCGACACGCGCGCAACTCCCCGGATCAGGGCCTCACACCGGCCAGATCACGAAGTCGGACTGGAGTACTAGGAGAAGCGGCCGACCGGGTCGTAACTGCGGTGGCTACCGGTGTTGCCGCAAACACAGGATCGAAGATCCCGTTCGGTCCGGGGTCGGAGAAGGCTTGGACGGTCCTGAATCGGGTCGATGCCAAGGGAGCGCCTCTGCCTGGATACAAGGGCGGTTCGATCTTCAAGAACTCCCGAGGGAAGCTCCCCGAGTCTCCGGGCGTCACGTATCGGGAGTGGACGTCAATCCCTACACCAAGGGCGTCGATCGAGGGACCGAGCGGATTGTCACTGGCAGCGACGGCTCGGCCTACCGGACCAACGATCACTACGACACCTTCTTGATGCTCAGACCCTGATCTTTCAGCCGGGGTGGGGTGTGAGGGCCGTGTCGTGACGCGAAAGTGCCCTTGCCGCAACGGAAGATGGTGGTTGTCGAGACCAAACCATTGCCGTTGGGAAGGGCACTCTCAGGGTGAATGCTACCGAGCTGCTGTTCGATGTCGAGGACGTCGTGCGGGCGCGTCCGGTCCGCAGTGTGCCGACCCCGGTGGTGACCGCGTCGGAGGACGACCTGACCGGCGTGGCCGGGGTGGCGCTGTGGGGGCCGCTGCTGGACCGGCTGAACGTGGTCGCCGAGGCCGACCGGCGGGGCCTGCGCGAGATCGGCCCGACCGGGTACTCCGGGGGCGAGTGCTACCGGGCGTTAACCGAGGTGCTGCTGGCCGGTGGGGACTTTCTGTCCGACCGGTTCCTGCTCGCCGACCAGGCCACCCAGGTGTTGCGCGGGACAAACGCGCTGCCCAGCGTGCCGACCTTGTGGCGGTTCCTGGCCGGGGCGGACCTGGGTCGGGTCGCCAAGGCCGCCGCGGTGAACCGGGTGATGCTGCGCCGGGCCTGGGCCGCCGGGGCCGCCCCCGAGGGAGACCGGCTGACGATCGACCCGGACGCCACCCGGGTGGCGGTGTACGGGCCGGGCAAGGAGGGCTCGGCGTTCTCCCGGACCGGGCAGACCGCGCTGTCCCCGTTGGTTGGGGTCCTCGGGGAGACCGGTGACGTGCTCGCCCTGCGGGCCCGCCGGGGATCGGCCAACGACGGCCGGGCGATGGGCCGGTTCATCGACGAGTGCGTCTCCGCGATCCCGGCCGGTGCTCGCCCGCGGTACCGGTTGTGGATCCGGGTGGACTCGGCCGGCTACCAAGCCGAAGTGATCGCCGCCGCCGAACGTCATGGCGCCGACTACACCGTCACCGCGAAGAACTACACCAACGTGGCCGCCGCCGTGCACGCCCTGGCGGTCGACCCGGACACCGAGTGGGTGGCCGCCGAGGGCAACGAGACGCACAAGGGCAGCCAGATCGCCGAGACCACTACCGACCTGCTCGGCCACCAGGTCCGGCTGATCCTGCGCCGTCAGCCCCGCAAGGCCGGGGAACAGTTGGCGATCGATGACCTGGACGGCTGGCGGCTGCACGCGATCATCACCAACATCAGCAGTGAGCGGATGAGCGCCGCCGCGGTCGAGGCCCACCACCGGCTGCGCGGCGGGATCCCCGAAGACACCATCCGCGCACTGAAGAACGACTACGGCATGATCCACGCCCCGGTGCAGCCGTTCTTCGGCAACTGGCTGTACTGGCAGGCCAGCGCGCTGGCCCACAACGTGTCCCTGTGGCTGCGCACCCTGGGGCTGCCCCGCGCCGTGCGCCGGGCCCGCGGCAAACGGCTGCGCCTGGCGTTCCTGAATGTCCCCGCCCGCCTGGCCCGTACCGGCCGCCGCCTGTACCTGTGCTTCCCCGCCGCCTACGCCTACGTGCAGGACTTCACCGACGCGCTACGAGCCATCCGCGCCCTACCGGCGTTCGGCTGACGCCACCCGAACTGCGCACAACCTGACCGAACGACCCGACCGGGCCCACAGGGCCCGAGCCACCGCACGCCCGCGCACGCCCGCGCACGCCCGGACTCGCGTGATCTGGACGCCCATACGCCGATCGCGTCCCCGGACCACCTCGCACAGCAGCTCTCACCAGGCCAGAACCCCCGCGCTACAACAGAAACGGAGATCAACATCGGGAATCCGGCAGCTCACCACGATTGGGCTGAAAGATCAGGGTCAGAGGACCGGCACAATGACGGGTGTCTTGGCGCTCATGAGGGTCGAGGAAGAGCTCCGGCCCCTTTTACTGGAGGGCGATTCGCAGTCGATCGGATCGGCCGTGATGGGCTGGGTCGAGTCCGGCCTGACCGTCCGTGTGGTCCGTGGCCGAAAGATGCGGACACTCGGGGGCGTGCTCAACGAGTTCGCGGCGGCGATGCAGTTCCCGCTCTACTTCGGAGAGAACGAGGACGCATTCAATGAGTGCATCGCAGAACTCGAGAGCCTGCCTGCTGGCGAGGGGTACGTCGTCACGATCACGGAGCCAGATCAGGTCCTCGCAGACGAGGAGGACGCCGCAGCGCTCGACTGGCTAGCGCGTTCCCTGGCATCGGCTGCCGAGGAGTGGGCACAGCCGGTCGAGCTCGGCGAGTGGTGGGACCGGCCCGCGATCCCGTTCCATGTTGTCCTGGCAGGCGATCCTGCTCAGGTCGAGAGGGCGGCGCAGCGGTGGTCGAAGGCAGGGGCCACCACGGTTCCGTTCGGTGAGACTGATGGCGGCTGACGAGGTCTCGCTCGGGTGGAGCTTGACCCGGGTTTCCCCGGACACCAGTGGCCCGGCGCGACGGGGAAGGCAGACATGATCCGCATCATGGAACCGACTCCGAAGTACCCGAACGGTTATGCGCGCGCGTCTGCAACTCGCATGGCCAACCTGTGGATGTCTTCGGGAAGCCAGGGCCGCCTGCGACTACGCACATCCCTGAGGACTACGTGGGTCCGTGGCCAGGGTGGCCGGGTCGGTGAGCGGGCCTGATGTCAGCGAGTCGTCGGATCGGTGGGTGCTGCCGGTCGCAGATCAGCCTGTGGTTACCTGCTGCGTCGACTATGCGCTGACGTTCCGTTTCGGAAATGACGTGACTCTGCGGATCGAGCAGTTGTTCGTGTATCGAACGGCTGAGGGTGTTGAGCACCTGATCGTTCTGGAGGGTGATCCGGTGCGGCTGGCTCCGGCGCTGGCGGTCTGTCGGCAGGTAGCCCGGCGGGGCCTCGCGTTCAAGGACGGGCACCTGGAGTTGGACTTTGCCGACGGCAGTTGGGTGCGTGTGCCCACGGCCGAGGATCTGGAGCCCTGGGAGCTGGTCGGTCCGGACGGGCTTCGGGTCGTATCCGTTCCAGGTGGTGATTTGGCCATCTGGCGGACTCCTCCGACCTGAGTCCGCGAGGCCAAGTTCCTTGGTCGGACCAGCGATCTCGTTGTGCCGCGCGTCAGCCGGGGCGGGCCGTCCCCGAGATTCCTGCTGGGGCATGCAACCTTGGCGAGCACCGGAAACGTGGTGACGGTCAGGGAGGTGTGGTGACCACGAGCGCGGACCGTGAGGCCGTTCTGCAGCAGGAATTTCGCGACTGGGCACGGGCACACCAGGGCGCACTGCGGGCGCTGGCGTTCCTGGTGTCGAGTGACTGGTACATCGCCGATGACCTGGTGCAGGAGACGCTGATCAGGCTCTATGCCCGCTGGGCCGCCATCACCACCCGCGGACGACCCGAGCCCTACGCCCGAAGAGTTCTGATCAACCTGTATGTGGACCGAACTCGATCCCCCTGGTTCCGCCGGGAGAAGTCGGTGGCCGACGTTCCGGTCGACGCCGGGCACGGGGACCGACACCAGGGTCCGGACGACGCGATCGTCGCCGCGCTTCGAGCGCTCGGGCCCCGCCAGCGGACGGCGATCGCCTTGCGCTACTGGGAGGACCTCAGCCTCGAGCAGGTCGCCGCGGCGATGGGCTGCTCCGTCGGCACCGCGAAGAGCCAGATCTCACGCGGCCTCGCCACGCTGAGAACGACCCTCGCAGCGGAGCCGTGGGCCGACCATGACGCAGCCGCTGGAAGGATGCGTGAGCAGTGAACCAGCACACCGACGACAACTTCGCTCGGACCATCCTCGCCCGAGCTCTCGGCGCGCCCGCCCCGCCCGCTGCACTGGACATCGAACGGGCCATCCAGGGCGGCCGGTCGCGGCGGGCCAGGAAGCGAACCTTCGCGCTGGGAGGAGCGGCGGCCGCCCTCGGCGTGGCTGTCGCCGTCGCCCTTGCGCCGCGGCTCATGGACCATCCGACCCGCACCGTGATTCCTGCGTCAGCTGCTGCCACCTCGGTGGCGCTGCCGACGTCCAACTGGCCCGCCCCAGACGGCACCAGCTCCGCGATGCTCGCGGAGCTGTCCGGGTCGTTGACCCAACGCGGCACCTGCCTCCTCGTGGGCGATCTGCTCGTCATCTGGCCCAGAGGCACCACGGGACGCCTCGCCGAGGACGGACGCATCGACGTCCTGAGCAGTGACGGGACGGTCATCGCCCGGACCGGGCAGCATCTGCACCTCACCGGCGGCAGCATTCCCGACCGAGTGATCACCGTGCCCGAGTGTGCGGGATACACCGAGACGTTCGACGCCCAACGGATCGACGCCTGGGGGAGTTGGACCGGCTCTCCATCACGTCTCGGAGCGTCACCGTGATCGGTCAGGAGGCATATCACGCTCATCCCCGACGAGCGCACTGTGACATCGCGCTCGCTGGACGAGCGTGATGTCACATTGCGCTCGTCAGGGATGGGCCGGGGCGGGGCGGGGCTGGGTGAAGATCGCTGTGCGTGAATCGCGTGACGTGTCGCCCGCCCTGCGTGGGTGTTCGCCCAGGCGTCGTGCTCGAGCCGCTGCCGATATGCCTTCGGCTGTGAGACGCAGCGCGCAGAGAGCTGACCGGGAGCGGACATTGTCCGTGGCCATGAGAAAGTCCCCACTGGTGGCCAGGTGGTGGTCCCCGCTGGTGGCCGGTTAGAAGTCCCCACTCCTCGCGTGTCCTGTCCGGGGTGAGTGGCCCTGCGCGGTGACGGTGTCGGTGCCAACCAGACATCGGATCGACCGCGCAGGGGTGCCTGTATTGAAGAACGCGAGGGAACGGATGGACATCTTGGCTGCCTACCGTGAGGTGGGCAGTTATCGAGCGGCCGCAGTGATCTGCGGACGACGCACAAGACGGTGCGGCGGGTCGTCGAACGACACAACGCCGGTGATGGCGGATCGGAACGCCAGGGCCGGGGCCACAACTACGACGAGGTCAGCTCGCTGGTCGCGGACAAGGTCCGCGCGACGCACGGGAAGATCAGCGCGAAGCGGCTGTTACCGGCTGCCCGCGCAGCGGGCTATGGGGGGTCGGCCCGCAACTTCCGGCGGCTGGTCGCGGCGCAGAAGGCGGCCTGGCGGCGGGGTCATCATCGGGGCCGTCGTCCGGCGGTGTGGACGCCCGGGGACACGCTGGTGATCGATTGGGGTGTCCAGGCGGGGGTGCACGTGTTCTGCGCGGTGTTGGCCTGGTGCGGATCCGGTTCTTCCGGTTCGCCGCCGACGAGAAGGCGTCCACCACACTCGGGCTGCTCGCAGAGTGCTTCGAGGTCCTCGGTGGGGTCCCGAAGACCGTGTTGGCCGACCGGATGGGCTGCCTGAAGGCTGGGGTGGTCGCCGATGTGGTGGTTCCGACCGCGGACTATGTCCGGTTCGCCACCCACTACGGGTTCCGGCCGGACTTCTGCCAGGCCGCGGATCCGGAGTCGAAAGGGATCGTGGAGGCGCTGGTCGGGTATGCCAAGCGGGACCTGATGGTGCCGGCCGAACCGTCGGTGAGTGATCTGGGCGGCGCGAACCGGGCCGCCGGCCACTGGTGCGCCGAGGTCAACACGGTGGTCCATTCGGAGATCTGCGCCGTCCCCGCCGAGCGGCTCGAGGCCGAACGGGACCTACTCGGGCCGTTGCCGTCGCTGCGGCTCGAGGTCGGCGCTGCGCCGATCAGCCGCAAGGTCGACAAGCTGTCCTGTGTCCGGTTCGGGTCGGCCCGCTACTCGGTCCCGAACCGGCTCATCGGCACCAGCGTGCTGCTCACCGTGCTGGACGCGCGGGTGCAGGTGCTGGAGGCGTTCACCGGTGAGGTCGTCGCCGAACACACCCTGGTCGCCCCGGGTGAGACCAGCATCCTTGATGAGCACTACGGCTCGACCCGCCCGGACAAGCCACGTCGCGCGCCGCGACCGAAAACCGTTGTGGAGAAACGGTTCCTGGCCCTGGGTGAGGTCGCTGAGGCGTTCCTGGTCGGTGCGGCCGCGGCCGGGGTGAGCCGGCTGCCCGGCGAGCTGGAACAGATCCTGGTCCTGCACGATGCCCACGGCCACGAGGCGTTGCTCGCGGCGCTGGCCCGGGCGGTCGAGTTCGGGCGGTGGCGCGCCGACGACGTCCGCTCCATCCTCGCCGCCGCCGGTGCCGCACCCACACCGCGCCCGGCGGGCGAAGCCTTGGTCATGACCCTGCCCTCGGTGCCGACCCGGTCCCTGGCCGACTACGCGATCGGTGGTGAGTTGTCGTGACCACCGCAGCGCCGCCGCTGGCCGCCGACCTCAACGAGGGCCTGAAACGGCTGAAGATGGCCGCGATGCGTCGTCTCGCCCCCGAGCTGCTCATCACCGCCAAGACCCAACGCTGGAGCCCGGAGGAGTTCCTGCGCACCCTGGTCGAGGCCGAGATCACCGCCCGCGATGAGTCCAATGCCCGCAACCGGATGCGGTCGGCGGCGTTCCGGTGGTCAAGACGCTGGAGGAGTTCGACGTCGCCGCATCCTCCATCCCGAAGGCAACGTTCGACTACCTCGCATCCCTGGAGTGGATCCGCGGCAAGGAGAACACCTGTTTCATCGGGCCGGCGGCACCGGCAAATCGCATTGCCTGGTCGCTCTCGGGGGTCGCCGCCGTCGAGGCCGGACACCGCGTCCGCTACTACACCGCCGCCGACCTCGTCGAAACCCTCTACCGCGCCCTGGCCGACAACTCCGTCGGCAGAGTGATCGAGAACCTGCTGCGCAACGACGTCGTCCTGGTCGACGAACTCGGGTTCGCGCCCCTGGACGACACCGGCGCCCAACTGCTGTTCCGGTTCGTCGCCGCCGCCTACGAACGTCGCTCCTGGGCATCGGCTCGCACTGGCCGTTCGAGTCCTGGGGCCGGTTCCTGCCCGAACACACCACCGCCGTCAGCCTCCTCGACCGGCTCCTGCACCACTGCCACACCGTGGTCACCGACGGCGACTCCTACCGGATGAAACAAGCCCGAGCCCGGGGAGGTGCCACCAAGAACACACGCTGATCAACCCCGAGGAGTGGGGACTTCCAACTGGCCACCAACGGGGACCACAACCTGGCCATTGACAGACATCCACTGGCCACCGGATTCGAGCACTGTCCACCCAGCAGCTCACTGTTGCCGTGATGTGCCAGGCGCCCAGTGACCGCAACCCCAGAACAGTGACTCAACGCCAGACGAGTGGCTCGCAGTGCTCCGGTCGGATTCACCACGCCGTCGACAGCAGCACAGCGTGATCGGTGATCGGTCAGCGAGACACATCACGCTCATCCCCGACGAGCGCAACGTGACATCGCGCTCGCTGGACGAGCGTGACGTGACATCGCGCTCATCAGGGGAGGGGGCGTGGCGATCAGGGGGGAGGGTCAGCTGGCTTGGGGGAGGGGGGTGGGGTCGGCTGCGTCGGGGGTTTGGGGGGATGGCCGGGTGGCCAGGGGGACCAGGCTGACGCCGAGTCGGACGACGGCACGCGCTGTGGCGGCGTCGGCGCCGGGCAGGCGGACCAGGCCGACGCGCACTGCCTCGCCCTGATCGTCGCTGAGCTCGCCGTCCCAGGTGGTCAGCTCGGCCGCGTGCAGGGCCGCCAACGCCTGGGCGAGCCGAACCGCGTCGGCCGCAGCGAACACCCGCTGCGGATCCAGACGGGCCGGTTCGCCGTCGACCGGGGTGATCACCGGCCCGAGGATGTCGGTGAAGGCCGGGTTGGCCCGGTGGATGCGCGCCTCACCCGAGGCGTCGACGTCCAGCACGGCCAGCGCGGTGCGGGTGTGGTCGAACACGGTGCGGTAGTCGGTGCGGCCCAGGTCGGTGTAGAACGCGGCGGGCGCCGGGATGATCAGGGCCTCCTCGAGGCGCAACAGGGTGCGCACCCCGAGCGGCACGAGGCAGGCGGTCACCATGATCAGGTGGGTCGAGGACAGCGGCGTCCCCGGCCAGGCCCCGGCCAACGCGATGCCGGTACAGGCCAGCAGCTCGGGCAGGCGCCACCGGGCCAGCCCGCGCCGACGCATGGGTGGTGCCGACACCGTGGCCGACATTGCGGTTGCAGCGACCATCGACCGCACTCCTTCAGGGCGCGCGCTGACTCGTCGTAGAGCCCTTCGGCCAACCAGGCCCGCATCTTGAGCAGCTCACTACCCTGGGTCGATGGGTACCCATCACGCTGACGTGCTGGCCGCGCTCGCCGAGCACTTGCCCGCGCACGTCGTCCTGACCGATCACGACCTGCTGCAGAGCTACCGCAACGATCGGGCGATGTTCTGCCCGGCCGGCATGCCGTTGGCCGTGGTGTTGGCCCGCGAGACCGCCCACGTGCAGCACGCACTGCGGGTGGCGAGCCGGTTCGGGGTCCCGGTGGTGCCGCAGGGTGCCCGTAGCGGACTGTCGGGGGCCGCGAACGCCATCGAGGGCTGCCTGGTGGTGAGCACCGAGAAGATGACCGAGGTGCTCGAGCTGGACGTCGCCAACCGGTTCGTGGTCACCCAGCCGGGCATCTTCAACGCCGACCTGAGCCGCCACGTCGAGGCGTCCGGGCTGTTCTACCCGCCGGACCCGTCGAGCTGGGAGTTCTGCTCCATCGGCGGCAACCTGGGCACCAACTCGGGCGGGCTGTGCTGCGTGAAGTACGGCGTGACCGCCGACTACGTGCTGGGACTCGAGGTCGTGCTCGCCTCCGGCGAGGTGCTGCGCACCGGACGGCGCACGGTCAAGGGCGTGGCCGGCTACGACCTCACCAAGTTGTTCGTCGGCAGCGAGGGCACACTGGGGGTGATCACCGAGGCGACGTTGTCGCTGCGACCGGTGGCCCGCCGTCCCGCGACCGCGGCCGCACTGTTCGACTCGGCCCGGGCCGCCGCCGACACCGTGGCCGCCGTGGTGGCGGGCGGGCACCAGCCGAGCCTGCTCGAGATCATGGACTCGACCTCGCTGCGGGCCTCCAGCGCCTACCTGCGTGCCGATCTGCCGGACGACGCCGCCGCCATGCTGCTGTGGCAGTCCGACTCCGGGGGCGAGGTCGGCGCGGCCGAGGTGGCCGCCATCGGCGAGCTCGCCGTCCGGTGCGGCGGCGAGGTGCTCGAGGCGAGCGACCCCGCCGAGGCCGACCTGTTGCTGGCGGCCCGTCGGTGCGTGCTGCTGGCCTTGGAGCAGTTGGGCACCACCTTGATCGACGACGTGTGCGTCCCGCGGAGCCGGCTCGGCGACCTGATCGACGGCGTGGGACGGATCGCCGCCGAGCGAGGCCTGGTGATCGGGGTCGTCGGCCACGCCGGTGACGGCAACATGCACCCGACCGTGGTGTTCGACGCCACCGATCCCGAGCAGACTGCCCACGCCCAGGCCTCCTTCGACGAGGTGATGGCACTCGGGCTCGAACTCGGGGGCACGATCACCGGCGAACACGGCATCGGCGTCCTCAAGCGCGACTGGCTGGCCCGCGAGATCGGGCCGGTCGGGCTGCAGGTGCACCGGGATCTCAAGCGGGCGTTGGACCCGGCAGGCATCCTCAACCCGGGCAAGGTTTTCGCCCCGTGATGGTTACTTTGTGAAGTTGATCCGTGACACTCCGATAAAATTGGCACCCGTGAACTGAGTACAGATTGCGATGGACATGGCACTCTGAGTACATGAACTCGGGGAGGGCCGGCGCGACGACACCTGTCGAGCACCTGCCCCTGCAGCTGGTTCAGGGTGGCAAATTGCGCCTTGACCTGCTGGAACGCCGCCTGGCGCAGGTCGAGTCGCTGCTCGGAGCGGTGCCGCACGACTGCGACGAGGCCACCGCGCGCGTCTGGCTCGCCGACGCCGAGCGGCTGCTGCCCGTGGCGGGCGATTTCGACCGGGCGCGACTGCTGCAGGCCTGCGCCGTCGTCCGCGATCAGCTGGCCCGCGGGGGCCGGCCCAGCGCCCGCCAGGCCTTCCGGGACGACGCCGACGCCGCCGCGCTCTACGAACAACTGGGTGAGAGTGCGCACGCCGCCACCTGCTACGTCACGGCGGCGATCTCGGCGCTGCGCTCGGAGGAGGTCTCCGAGGCGCTCGACTTGGCGGTGCGCGGTCTGGTGGCCTTCGAGTCGCTCTCTCCGTCGACGCAGGACGGCGACCGCGCGGCCGAGGCGCGGATGGCCGGCACGCTGGCGTTGCTGTGTTGCCAGTTCTTCGACCACGAACGGGCGTTGCGGTTCGCCGAGATCGCGCTGAACCAGACCACCCAGGGGCAGCGCCGCTGGACGGCGTCCGCACGCCTGATGGCCCAGGTCGCCCTGGTGCGGGCTCGCGAGCTCGCTGCGGACGACGCGGCGCGCCGGGACCAGCTGTTGGACACCGCCGATGAGTTGGGCCGCGCGCTGGCCTCGGGCGAACGGGGGCCGGTCGCCCTGGTGGTCGGCCCGCGCCTGGTGGCCGAGGTGCTGTGTGAGCGCGATCAGCCCCGGACGGCGTGGGGTGAGCTGGAGCGCGCCGAGGCAGCTGCGCGAGGGCCGGTGCGCGCCCGCCCCACGCGGCGCGACCTGGCCGAGCTGCAGCTCGCCCGAGGGCGTTGCCTGCTCATGCTCGACCAGCCTCACGAGGCCCTCGTCGAGTTGGACGGCGCGTTGGACGGGCTGCACCCCGACCGCGACCTGGTGGAACACCTGCATGCCCTCGAGCTGCGCTCGGCTGCCCGGGAACGCGCCGGGAACACCGCCGGGGCGCTGTCGGACATGCGCAGCCTGAGCACGCTGGTCTGGCTGCGTCACCGACGCCAGATCGGTGGGTTCATGGACCAGATCTGGGGCCGCGCCGGGGTCGAGGGCCGCCGCCGTGACCTCGAGGCGCGCGAGGAGATCCTGATCCGCACCGCCGAGCAGGATCCGCTCACCGGCCTGGCCAATCGCCGTGGGGTGGAACGGTTCTGCGCGGCCATGGCGCCGGCGGAGTCGGTGTGTCTGGTCATGGTCGACATCGATCACTTCAAGATGGTCAACGACCGGTTCGGCCACGCCGTGGGGGACGCCACGTTGCGCGAGGTGGCGCACGTCCTGAGTTCGTCGGTGCGCGCGGTCGACCGGGTGGCGCGCTGGGGTGGGGAGGAGTTCCTGCTGGCCCTGCCCACCAGTTCGGTCGAATTCGGCGCCGAGGTGGCCACCCGGGTGCGCCGCCGCGCCCAGGAACATCACTGGGGTCATCTGGCCGACGGGCTCGGTCTGACCCTGAGTGCAGGGGTCGCCTGCGGGCCGGCCGGTGACCTCATGTCCGTGCTGCACCGTGCGGACGCCGCGCTGTATTCCGCCAAGCGGACGGGACGTAATCGGGTGGTGACCGGCTGACGATCTCTCGCCACGGGACGGCGCGACGCGAGGCCGCTTCGTCGCAGAGTGAGGGAACGACGGCCGAGATGGTGCACTCTTGGGGCATGACTTCGTCGCAGCCACCCGGTTGGTACCCCGACGCGACCATGCCCGGGCATGAGCGCTGGTGGGATGGTGCCGCCTGGAGCCCCGTCACCCGGCCCTCGTCCACGGCGGCACCCGAGCCGGCGCCGTACCAGAGCACGACAGATCCGAATCAGGGGTCTCTGGCTCAGGGTTCCGGCGATGCCGGTCAGGGGTATGGCGGCCAGGGGTATGCGACCTCGGGGCAGGACGCCGGGTCCACCGGGTACGGCTCCCCGGCTCAGAACCCGGACCAGAACCCTGCCCCGAACTACGGCACGCCCACCTCGGACTACGGCAACCAGGGCTACGGGCAACCCGCCCAGCCCACGCCGCAGGCTCCGTGGGGTGCTCCGCAGGAGCCGGCCGTGGGCCAGGCCCCGTGGGGGGCTCCGCAGGACCCGGCCGCCGGCCAGGCCCCCTGGGGCGCCCCGCAGGACCCGGCGCCGTCGCCTTACCCGGGGTACTCCCAGCCGGCCGGAACGCCCTACCCGCCGCAGTACGGTGCCTATCCGCCGCCCGCCAACCAGGGATACGCCGCAGCCGCCCCGTATGGATACCCCGGTGCGCCGTCGGGCACCGTGTATGCCTCGCGTGGTCTGCGCCTGGTGGCCCGGATCGTGGACGGCATCCTGACCGGCGCCGTCACCTTGGCCCTGGCATGGCCGATCCTGCAGCCCATCTTCAAGGCGGCCAGCGACGCGACGACTGCCGGGCAGACCGTGTCGGTGACCGCCGAGACCTTCAAGATCACCCTGATCGGACTGGTGGTCAGCGGGATCTACGAGGTCACCCTGCTCGGCCTGAAGGGCGCCACGCTCGGCAAGATGCTGGTGGGAGTGCGGGTTCAGCCGATCGCCGGAGGCAAGCTCAGTTGGGGCCAGGCGGCCCTGCGCTGGGCCGGCGCCGGGGTTCCCTCGGCCATCCCGACCATCGGTGGCCTCTACGGCCTGCTCAATGTGCTGTGGTGTCTGTGGGACAGCAAGCGCCAGTGCCTGCACGACAAGCTGCCCAAGACCGTGGTGGTCCCCAGCCGCTGAACGAACGGGGCCGGTCAGTCCTCGGGCCCGATCAGCCCGTGCCGCACCCACTGCGCGACCATCGCGGCCACGTCGTCCACCTGCACCGCAGTGCAGAACCCGCGCGCGACCGCGGCATCCGCCTCGCTCATCCGGCGCAACGCCGAGGTGAGCGGGGCGGAGTCGGGTTCGGCCAGGATCGCCGCGAGCGCCGGCGACTCGGCGCCGTTCAGGGCGGCCCGGACGGCGCAGAGCACGTTCAGGACGCCGTAACGGCGCCCGCCCGACGGTGAGGCCGCGGCGTCCGGCGTGATCACCGGCAGGTCGGCGCCGCCCAGGCGGAACGCCAGGTCGTGGTCGATCACCGCGCGCAGCAGTCGGGCGGCCTCGATCGGGCTCGCGTCGTCCAGCAGCAGGGTCAGGCTCTCGGCGCCGTCCCCGGCCAGCACCCGCACCACGTCGGCCCACCCCGAGGCGGGGCTGAGCTCGATCCAGGCCGGCACGGTGAAGTCCAACGCGGCCAACAGGTGTGCGGCCGCCAGCGCGCCCACCTGGGGCAGGGGTAGGCGCACGCCGACCAGCTCGACGCGGTCGTCCTCGGCCAGCAGGTCACGGGCGGCGCGCACCTGCTGCCGGTCACGCCCGGCCAGCAACACCGGCAGCGCGTGGTCTCGGGAGATCAGGTCTTCGGTGGCGCGCTCGGTGTTCGACGCCTCGACGAGCAGGCACCCCACGGTCTCGCCGTACCAGGCGGCGCGGTGGTCGCGATGGGCGCCCAGGGGGCCGGCATCGTCGAAGAGCGCCTCGACCAGTTCGGCGACCACGGGGCCGGTGCCGGCGTCGGTGCTCGACCCGGGCAGATCGTGCAAGGGCTCGCTCGGGCTGGTCGGGCTGGTCATGTCGCGACCCTATCCGGAGGTGATCGGCCGAGGCCTGGTCTCTTTCTCGGAAGTCATATAGTTTGAAGTCATAGCTTCTTGAGAGGTGGCCATGACCGACCGCAGTCCCGACCCGCAGGTGTCCCAGCTCCACGTACCCAAGTACCCGGTGCGCGTCGTCACGGCGGCCAGCCTGTTCGACGGCCACGACGCCGCCATCAACGTGATGCGCCGCATCATGCAGGCCCAGGGGTGCGAGGTGATCCACCTGGGGCACGATCGTTCGGTGGCCGAGGTGGTCGACGCCGCGATCAGCGAGGACGTGCAGGCGGTGGCGATCAGCTCGTACCAGGGCGGCCACGTGGAGTACTTCGGCTACCTGGTCGATTCGCTGCGCGAGCGTGGCGCCGGGCACGTGCGGGTCTACGGCGGTGGCGGCGGGGTGATCGTCCCGGACGAGATCGCCCTGCTGGCCGAGCGAGGGGTGCGGATCTTCTCACCTCAGGACGGCCAGCGGCTGGGTCTGCCCGGAATGATCAATCTCATCGTGCGCGAGTGCGACGTCGACCTGGCCGACCTGCCCCCCGCCCACGGGGATGCCGGGGCACTCGCCCGCCGCATCACCCGCATCGAAGCCGGTCGTGAGGTGAACCAGCCCGCCACCGAGCACCCGGTGCCGGTGCTCGGCATCACCGGCACCGGCGGGTCGGGTAAGAGCTCGCTGACCGACGAACTGGTCCGGCGGCTGCGCACCGACTACGACGACACCCTGCGGGTCGTCGTCCTGGCGGTCGATCCGACGCGTCGCCGCGGTGGCGGGGCGCTGCTCGGCGACCGGATCCGGATGACCTCGCTGGCGCCCGAGCGCACCTTCTTCCGCTCGCTGGCCACCCGCGGGGCGATCGGCGAACTGCCCGATCACCTGGCCCGGGTGATCGCTGCCTGCCGGGCGATGAGCGACCTGGTGATCGTCGAAACTCCCGGGATCGGGCAGGGGGACGCCGCGATCGCCGACCTGGCCGACATCTCGCTCTATGTGATGACCCCCGAGTTCGGCGCCGCCTCGCAGCTCGAGAAGATCGAGATGCTGGACGTCGCCGACGCGGTGGCGGTCAACAAGGTCGAACGCTCGATGTCACGCACCGGTGAGGACGCCCGCCGTGATGTCGCCCGCCAGCTCGTGCGCAATCGTGAGGCGTTCGGCCTCGACTGGCAGGACATGCCGGTGTTCGGCACCAGCGCGGCCCGGTTCGGCGACGACGGGGTGAGCGCGCTGTATCGATTCCTGCGGGACTCCCTGGTGGCCAAGGGGTTACCGGCCTCACCGGGGCGGCTCGAGCTGCCATCGGTCGAGCTGCGACAGTCGACCGGCGCACGCCCGGTGGTGCCGCCGTCCCGGGTGCGTTATCTGGCCGAGGTGGCCGGATCCGTGCGGGCGCACCACCACCGCACCCTCGAGCTGGCCACCGCCGTGCGCCGTCGGCAACACCTGATCACGGCGCTGAGCGAGTTGGCGGCCTCGGGGGCCGACACCAGTGCGATCGAGACGCTGGTGCGCCAGGCCGAGGCGGCGTTGGACGACGACACCCGGCAGGCGCTGGCCGCCTGGCCCGAGGTGGTGGAGCAGTACCGCGGCGACGAGCTGGTCTACACGGTGCGTGGGCAGCAGGTGCGCACCCCGCTGCGGCGCACCACCTTGTCGGACACCTCGGTTCCCCGGGTGGCGCTGCCCCGAACCCAGGACGACGGTGAGCTGGTCTCGTTCTGGCGCAGCGAGAACCTGCCGGGCCATTTCCCCTATACCGCAGGGGTTTTCCCGCTCAAGCGCGACGCCGAGGCGCCGACCCGGATGTTCGCCGGTGAGGGCGACGCGTTCCGCACCAACCGGCGGTTCCACCTGCTCTCGGCCGGGCAGCAGGCCACGCGACTGTCGACCGCGTTCGACTCGGTGACCCTGTACGGGCGTGACCCCGACCCGCGGCCGGACATCTACGGCAAGGTCGGCACCTCCGGGGTGTCGATCGCCACCGTCGACGACATCCGTGAGCTGTACCGGGGTTTCGATCTGTGTTCGCCGACCACGTCGGTGTCGATGACCATCAACGGGCCGGCGCCGACCATCCTGGCCATGTTCTTCAACGCCGCGATCGAGGCCGCCGTCGACGTCTTCGCCGCGCACGAGGGTCGGCCACCGACGCCGGCCGAACGTGCCGGTCTGCAGGCGAGCACCCTGGCCCGGGTCCGCGGCACGGTGCAGGCCGACATCCTCAAGGAGGACCAGGGGCAGAACACCTGCATCTTCTCGACCGAGTTCGCGTTGCGCTGCATGGCCGACATGCAGGAGTACTTCGTGGCCCACCGGATCCGCAACTTCTACTCGGTGTCGGTGAGCGGCTATCACATCGCCGAGGCCGGGGCGAACCCCATCAGTCAACTGGCCTTCACCCTGGCCAACGGCTTCACCTACGTCGAGAGCTACCTGGCGCGCGGCATGGCGATCGACGACTTCGCGCCCAACCTGTCGTTCTTCTTCAGCAACGGTATGGACGCCGAGTACACCGTGCTCGGCCGCGTGGCCCGGCGGATCTGGGCGATCGCGATGCGCGAGCGCTACGGCGCGAGCGAGCGTTCGCAGATGCTCAAGTACCACGTCCAGACCTCGGGTCGTTCGCTGCATGCCCAGGAGATGGACTTCAACGACATCCGCACCACGCTGCAGGCGTTGTGTGCCATCTACGACAACGCGAACTCGTTGCACACCAATGCCTATGACGAGGCTGTCACCACGCCGACGGAGCACTCGGTGCGTCGGGCACTGGCGATTCAGATGATCATCGATGCCGAGTGGGGCCTGGCCGGGTGTGAGAACCCGTTGCAGGGTTCCTATGTGGTCTCCGAACTCACCGATCTGGTCGAGGAGGCGGTGCTGCGCGAATTCGAGCGGATCGCCGAACGCGGCGGGGTGCTGGGCGCGATGGAGAGCGGCTATCAGCGCGGGCGGATCCAGGACGAGTCGCTGCGCTACGAACATCGCAAGCACGACGGCTCGCTGCCCATCGTCGGGGTGAACACCTTCCTCGCCCCCACCGAGCAGGATGCGGACCCCACCGCCGCGGCCGGCCCGCTGGCCCTGGCCCGAGGAACCGAAGGCGAGAAGCAGTCCCAATTGCAGCGATTGGCCGACTTCCACACCCGCCATGCCGCTGACGCGCCGGCCGCTCTGGAGCAGTTGAAGCACGTCGCGGCGTCCGGCGGGAACGTCTTCGCCGAACTGATGGAGACGGTTCGGGTGTGCTCACTCGGCCAGATCACCCAGGCGTTCTTCGAGGTCGGCGGCCAGTACCGCCGCAACGTCTGAGCCGCGCGCCATGGCCGACAAACCCCTTCCGTTCGACCCGGTGTGCGAGGCCCGCGAGCACTGGGAACGCTCGGGCTGGGCTGCGGCGGCACCGGGCATGGCGGCGGTCACCTCGATCATGCGGGCGCAGCAGATCCTGCTCGCCCGGATCGAGGAGGTGCTGCGCCCGCACGGGTTGAGCTTCGCGCGCTACGAGGTGCTGATGTTGCTGAGCTTCGCCCGCACCGGGGCGCTGCCGTTGTCGCGGTTGGGCGAGCGGCTGCAGGTGCATCCCGCCAGCGTCACCAACCTGGTCGATCGTCTGGCGGCCGCCGGTCTGGTGCTGCGCGTGCCGCATCCGCGCGATCGCCGCGCCACCCTGGCCGAGTTGACGCCGGCGGGGCGTGACCTTGCTCGAGCCGCCACCGCCGACCTGAATGTCACGGTCTTCGCGGCCCCCGGTCTCGACTCGGACGGCGTCACGCGGCTGGTCCATCTGCTCACCGACCTGCGCCGCGACGCCGGCGACTTCGCCTGACCCGGCGCCACCCCACTGCGCAAACCCTCCGCAAATCCGTGCACAAAACGTGCACGGATTGCATGATCACGGGGTTTCGGGGTCAGCCGAGTACCGGCTCGCCGAGCAACTCGATGCCGGCCTCGGCCAGCTGCTCCAGGGCCGCGGCGGTGGTCTGGGGGGCCACGCCGGCGGTCAGATCGAGCAGCACCCGGGTGGTCAGGTCGGCGGCGGCGGCGTCCAGCGCGGTGGCCCGCACGCAGTGATCGGTGGCGATGCCCACCACGTCGACCTCGGTGATCTGCCGTTCGCGCAACCACTCGCGCAGGCCGACCCGCTCACCCGAGGGGGCGTCCGTGGCGCCCTCGAACCCCGAGTAGGCGGCGGCGTGCTCGCCCTTGGTGAACCAGGCGTCGATCAGGCCGTCGCCGATCACGTCGTCCAGAGCGGGGTGGCTGGCCGCGCCGTCCGTCGCGGCGACGCAGTGGGCCGGCCAGGTGTCGACGAAGTCCGGCCCCGGGGGAGTGGTGGCGAAGTGGGCGCCCGGGTCGACGTGCCAGTCCTGGGTCGCGACCACGGCGGCATACGCATCCCGCTGAGCGCGCAGGAAGACCGCGATCTGCTCGGCCACCCCCGCCCCGCCGGTGACGGCCAGCGAGCCGCCCTCGCAGAAGTCGTTCTGCACGTCGACGATGATCAGCGCACGGGCCATGGGGTCTCCTCAGGGTTCGAGAATGGTCGGGATGACAGGTTCACCCCGCGAGAGCTGGCGGGCGGTGGCGGGCAACTCGGCCAGTGACGCCGCGTGCCGGGCGCGGGCGGCGTCCAGGGGCTCGGCCCCGATGCTCTCGCCCCGATCGATCAGCGGCACCAGCAACGGGCGATCGGCGCCGTCGTCCGGGGTGTCGGCCGGCAGATGATCGATGCCGACCACCTCGGCCTGGGCCACTCCGTGCGAGCGGCGGCGCATCGCCCACTTGCGTCCGCCGATGCTGGTCTTGTCCAGGCTGCGCTTGGCCACCGAGACCATGCCGCCGTCGGCGCCCTCACGGGCCACCAGCTTGTAGACCAGCCCTGCGGTGGGGGCGCCCGAGCCGGTGACCAGCGAGGTGCCCACGCCGTAGGAGTCCACCGGTGCGGCGGCCAGCGCCGCGATGGCGTACTCGTCGAGATCGCTGGTCACGACGATCTTGGTCGTGCGCGCGCCCAGGGCATCGAGTTGAGCGCGTACCGCGTAGGCCTGGTCGAGCAGGTCGCCCGAGTCGAGCCGGACGGCGCCCAGCGCGGCCCCGGCCACCTCCACCGCTGTCCGCACCCCCTGCTCGACGTCGTAGGTGTCGACCAACAGCGTGGTCTCGGCGCCGAGGCAGGCCACCTGGGCGGCGAAGGCCGACGTCTCGTCGTCGTGCAGCAGCGTGAAGGCGTGGGCGGCGGTGCCGATCGTGGGGATGGCGTAGCGGCGTCCGGCCTCGAGGTTCGAGGTGCCCGCGAACCCGACCAGGTAGGACGCCCGCGCCGCGGCCACGGCGGCCTCCTCGTGGGTGCGGCGCGAGCCCATCTCGAGACAGGGCCGTCCGTGCGCGGCGACCACCATGCGGCTGGCCGCGGCAGCGATCGCGCTGTCGTGGTTGAGGATCGAGAGCACGAGGGTCTCGAGCACCACGGCCTCGGCGAAGCTGCCCTCGACCCCGAAGATCGGTGAGCCCGGAACGAAGGTCTCGCCCTCGCCGTAGCCCCAGGCGCTGCCGGCGAATCGATAGTCGGCCAGCCAGCGCAGTGTCGGCGGGTCGACCACCGACTCCAGTGCCGTGAGCTCGGTGTCGGTGAACCGGAAGTCCTCGATCGCCTGCAGCAGGCGTCCGGTGCCGGCGACCACGCCGTAGCGGCGCCCGTCCGGCAGCCGGCGGGCGAACACCTCGAACACGCAACGGCGGTCGGCCGCGCCGCTGCGCAGGGCGGCCTCGACCATGGTCAGCTCGTAGCGGTCGGTGAGCAGACCGGTAGATGCGCGTCTCACCGGGCCAATGTAGGGGTGGCGGTGCAGTCGGGGCAGACCCCGAAGATCTCGATCAGGTGACTCGCGTCGGTGAAGCCGTGCTCGACGGCGATCCGGTCGGCTGCACGTTCGATACCCCGGGGGGCGATCTCCACGGTGCGGCCGCAGCTGCGGCACACCAGGTGATGGTGATGACGCGCCGACCGGCAGCGTCGGTAGGCGACCTCTCCACCCGAGTCACGCAGGCTGTCGACGGCTCCGTCGGCGGCCAGTAGCTGGAGCGAGCGGTACACCGTGGTCAAGCCGATCTGCTCGCCGCGGCCGCGCAGGAGCTCGTGTACCTGCTGCGCGGTGCGGAATCCCTCGATCTCCTCGAGGATGCCCGCGACCGCCGCTCGTTGCCGGGTGGTGCGCACAGCCGGTCGGGCTCCCGAGATGACCATGCTGTCTCCTCCTCTCCTCGTGCGCCGGGACGTGTCTGCAGGATCGTATCCGGTCCCGCTCCCATCAAATCGACAATGATTATGAATTTCAATAAGATGCGGCCATCGCTCGACCGCCCGCTGCTGCGTCCACCCATCCGGTGACTCGACCCCGCGGCGGAACACCACTTCGGAGGATGACCTTGACCCCGGCGTGGGCCGACCACCTTGCGGTGGTCACGGCGGGGACGGTCCGCCAGGGTGCGCCCGCCGTCCTGCTCGGCGATACGCGGCTGCTGGCACAGGCCAGGTTGCGTCGTCCGTGGGTGCTGTCGGTGCTCGATCGACTCGTCGCGGTCGGCAGGGAGGCTCCCGGGGCTCACGCCCGCACCGAGGCCGAGATCGTGGAGTTGGTCGGACGACGCGCCCGCACAGATCCACCGGGCCGGGCACCGGGTACCCCACGATGACGGCATGACGCAGTCCACGCGTGCCCCCGCGCTGCCGGGAACACCGGCAGCCACCCGGCACCGGGCGTCGCGACAGGGGCGACTGGCCGGCTGGGCCGCTGTGGCCGTCCTGCTGGTCGCCGTCGTGGCTCGCGAGGACCTGAACGCGTGGGTGTCGAGCCACCCACGCATGAGTGCCTGGTCGACCGTGTTCGTCTCGGTGAGCCTGCAGTCGCTGCCGTTCCTGGTGCTCGGGGTCGGCCTGAGCGCCGCCATCGCTGCCGCGTTGCCGCTGAGCAAGCTGCTCGCGGTGCTCCCGCGCCGGCAGGCCGTGGCCGTGCCGGTGGCCGGTCTGGCCGGGGTCGTGCTGCCCGGGTGCGAGTGTGCCTCGGTTCCTGTCGCCGGCGGGCTGATCGCCAAGGGTGCCCCCGTTGCCCCGGCCCTGGCCTTTCTCCTGGCGGCCCCGGCGATCAATCCGATCGTGCTGGTGTCGACGTCGGTCGCGTTCCCGGGGCGCCCCGAGATGGTTCTGGCGAGGTTCACGGCCTCGCTGGTGGCCGCGGTGGCCATGGGGTGGTTCTGGCTGAGACGCGGCCGTACCGAGTGGTTGCGCATGCCGCGTCGGCCGCACGGTGAGGGCACCCCGCCCCGGGAGGTGTTCTTCGAGACGATGCGCCACGATCTGTTGCATGCAGGGGGGTTCTTGGTCCTCGGAGGCATGCTCGCCGCCACGGTGAACGTCCTGTTGCCCACCTCGGCGGTGCTCGCCCTGCAGGACCGGCCGTGGTTGGCCGTCCTCGTGTTGGCCGCGCTCGCCGTCCTGGTGGCCATCTGCTCGGAGGCCGATGCGTTCGTCGCCGCCTCGTTCACCCAGTTCTCCCCGACGGCCCAACTCGCCTTCATGACGGTCGGTCCCATGGTGGACGTCAAGCTCGTCTCGATGCAGGTCGGCACGTTCGGACGCCGGTTCGCCGTCCGCTTCGCCCCGGCGACCTTCGTCACCGCGGTCGCCGCCAGCGTCGTGGTGGGAGTGGTGCTGCTGTGACCCCGCTCAGTGGCCGGATCCTGTTGCTGGCGTTGGGTTCGTTCGTCCTGGCCACGGTGGCCAGCGGCCGGTACGTCAATTACGTGCGCCCCGGGATGCGGGTGGTGCTGCTGGCCACCGGGGTGGTCCTGCTCCTGCTCGCGGTGCACGGCGCGCTGACCGACTGGCGCCGACGGGACCGGGCTCGGATCATGGCCGCGTCGCCGTCGCCCGAGCCGGACCCTGACGGCCATCATGCGCACGACGGGATGCCGAGGGTGTCCTGGTTGCTCGCGGTCCCGGCGGTGTTCTTCGCGCTGCTGGCACCGCCGTCGCTCGGGGCGTTCTCGGCCGCCCGCGCCGTGGACGCGGCCGTGGTGACCGACCAGGTCGAGGTCATTCCTGCCGACTCGGGGTGGCAACCCCTGCCGGCCGCTCCCGTGGTGGCGCTGCCGGTGTCGGAGTACGTCGCGCGGGCGTTGTGGGATCCGAACCAGACCTTGGCCGGTCGGCGGGTGCGGCTGGTCGGGTTCGTGACCGTGGACGAGGGCGGCCGCTGGTTCGTGACCCGGATGTCCATCCAATGCTGCGCCGGCGACGCCTCGGCCTGGCGGGTGGCGATCCTGACCTCCACGCCACCACCCGCCGTCGATACCTGGGTCGAGGTCGAAGGCACCTGGGTCGCCACCGAGCTGCCCGTGAGTGACGAGATCGAGGCGCCCGCCCAGCTGCGCGCCGTCTCGGTGCGTGAGGTCGTGGCCCCGGAGAACCCCTACGAATGATCGTCGATGGTCGCTGCGGCCGCGTTGTCCGTCAGCGGGCCACCGCCGGTCGGGGTACCGCCGCCGTGCTCGACAACTTCAGCCACTGCGGGAATGCCCGTCGGGCCTGCGCCTCGCCGTGTAGCGCCAGAGCGCCCGAACGCACCGCCTGCTGCCAGGAGCTGTCCCCGCGCCAGACCTCGGTGAGGGCGCGCAGCGTCGACTCGACCGTCACCCGGACGTCGAACCCGGGGTCGACATCGCACACGTCGACCTCGTCGCCGGTGATCACGATCCACCAATCCCGTTGCCCGGCAGGGATATCGGTGAAATGGAAGCGCAGCACGGTGCGCCCGGGAGGCACCACCTCGGTGTGCACGCTGCGATGGATGTCCCACATCAGCAGGTGCGGGTCGAGGTCGGCCTCGCCGAGCTCACCGACCCAGCGCACCCCCCAGGCGCCGAGTGCCTGCACGATCGGCTCGAGTTCGCGACCGGCCTCGGTCAGCCGGTAACTCACCTTCGGGCCGTCCACCCACCGTTCGACCACCCCGGCGCGGACCAGGGTCTGCAGCCGTTTGGACAGCAGCGTGGGCGACATCCGCGGAACGCCGCGCCGCAGGTCGTTGAAATGGCGGCTGCCCATCATCAGCTCGCGGACGACGAGCATCGTCCAGCGTTCGTCGAGCAACTCCATCGCCTTGGCCACGGGGCAGAACTGGCCGTATCCACCGGGCATGCGCCTCACCCCACAGGTACAGATCCGGTATCGGGTCAGTACAGAGCCTGCACTGGGGCCGCGGCCGGCGCCAGCGCGAAAGTCGAGACAGGCCGCGAGAGGCGGCGAGTCCACCCGACAGGAGAGACACCATGAGCACCACCACCAACATCGCGTCCAGTGCTCCGATGACGCTGAAGCAGCGCCAGCGTGCCATGTGGGCACTCGGCGACTACCCGGCCGTGGCCGAGCAGGTCATCCCCGCCCTGGGGCATCGTCTGGTGCAGGCGTGCGGCGTCGTCCCGGACCAGCGGGTGCTGGACGTGGCTGCAGGCTCAGGAAACGCCGCGGTTCCGGCGGCCGAGGTCGGGGCACGTGTCGTGGCAAGTGACCTGACCCCCGAGCTGTTCGACGCAGGACGCCGGCTCGCCGCCGCCCGAGGGGTCGACGTCGACTGGCGCGAGGCGGACGCCGAAGCGCTGCCCTTCGGCGAGGCCGAGTTCGACGTCGTGATGTCGTGTGTCGGAGTGATGTTCACTCCCGACCACCAGGCCAGTGCCGACGAGTTGGTGCGCGTGGCCCGGCCGGGCGGTGTCGTGGGGCTGATCAACTGGACCCCACAGGGTTTCATCGGGCGAATGTTGGCGGCCGTCAAGCCGTTCCTGCCCGCGCCACCCGCGAACGCGCGGCCGGCTCCCTTGTGGGGCGACCCGGACCACGTCCGGGGACTGTTCGGTGATCGGGTCGCCCGGTTCTCGGCCACCCGCGCCTCGCTGCGGGTCGACCGGTTCGAGGCGCCCGAGGACTTCCGCGACTTCTTCGCCGCCCGGTACGGCCCGATCGTGGCGGCCCGGCGGGGCCTGGCCGACGATCCGGCTCGGCTGGCCGAGCTGGACGAGGCCCTGATCGAGTTGGCCCGCACGAGCGATGTCGGCGACGGCGGACCCCTGGTCATGGACTGGGAGTACCTGCTGGTCACCGCCCATCGGGTCTGAGCTCATCAGAACGCTCAGAAGGGTGGGTGTTCGCTCTCGGTCCGGATGGTCCTGCCGGTGGGGGTGACCCATTGGGTGATGGGTAGTCCGGTGCCGGGGTCGATCAGGGTCGGGGTGAACCCTCGTTCCCGGAGTCGGTGGTGGTGCTTGCAGAGTGGGTGCAGGTTGCACTCGCAGGTCGGTCCACCGTCGCTGTGCGGGGTCCGGTGGTCGACCTCGCAGGTCACCGCCCGGCGTCGGCAGCCGGGGAACGTGCAGCACTGCTCCCGGGCTTGGACGAGTTCGCGCAGGAGTCCGGTGGCGGTGCGGACCAGGGTGTGGGGTGCCTTGCCGATGCCGAGGATGGTGCCGTGGGTGGGTGAGCCGGGGGTGTCGTCGGTGATGAGGCACCGCCAGGTGGCGGTGACCCCCATGCGGTGGAGTCCGGCGAGCAGTTCGCGGATGGCGTCGGCGGTGAGTGGTCCGTAGTCGTTGGCTTCGCCGATGCCGTCGCCGCCGAGGACGGCGGACAGGGGCACGGTGATGTGGACGCGGGGTCCGGGTAGGGATGCGAGGGCGTCGGGTGTGAAGGGTTGGGGTGGTCGGCAGCCGGGTGGGCCGGTGCCGGTGTGGATGTCGGGGGTGTCGTCGTGGGCCTCGGCCTCGGCGCCGGACGGGGATGCGGCGTCTGCCTGCGTCTCGGCGTTTGCGTCGGGCTGGGCCTTCGCCTCGGCCTGGGCCTTCGCCTGGGCGTCATCGTCGGCGGCTGCGTCGGCGGGGGACTCGGTCTGCGGCTCTGGCTCTGGCTGGGTTGCAGGTTCGGTGGATGCGCTCCCGGTGCCAGCGCCGGTGCCGGTGTGGGTGCCGGTGATGAGGTCGGTGATGATGTCGGCGCGGATGGCGGCGGTGGGTCGGGGCTGGTCGGGGTCGTCGCCGGCGGAGGCGTGGGCGAGCAGGGTCATCTGGATGGCTTCGATGTCGGCGACGGAGGCGGTCAACGTCATCCGCCCGGTCCCCGGGCCGGCGGTGCGGAACGCGACCCGGCGGCGTTCGATGTTGTCGGCGATCTGTTCGGCCAGGTCCCGTGGGTCAGCCTTCGCGACGATGCGGTCGAGCCAGGCCGCGAGTTGACCGTAGGTCAGGGCGACCACCTTGACCAGCAGCTGCGGCTCCAGCCGCCCCAGCACCTCGCCGGGTAGGTGGCGGGTCTTGGCCTGGACCAGGCGGGCGGTGTCGATGTCGACCTCCCCGGTGGCCAGCAGGTGCCACAGCCCGGGCAGGCGGGACGGTAGTTCGCGCAGGGTGTCCACCCGGGCGGCGAGGGTGGACTCGGCGAGGACGCAGGTGGTGGCGGTTTCGGCGATGGCGGCGCGGTAGCCCAGGTCGTGGTCGGGGAAGACGGGTTGCGCGTTCACCGGGCTGGCCTGCTCGTCGGCGGCGCCGTTCTCCCACCGGGTGACGAGTTCTTCGGCAGCGACGGTGGCGGCGAGTTTCGCCCAGGTGGCCACCCGGCACCCCGCGGCGGCCAGGTCGGCGACGGTGCGGTCGGGCAGATCGGCCAGGCACCCCAACTCGACGCCGGCATCCGGGTCGGGGGTCGACAGGGCGGCCAGGTCACCGACCGCGGTCTGTACCGCTGCCGCCAGGCGGGCACCACCGTCACCGGCCAGGGCCGCGACCAACCCCTCCGGGCCTGGCTCACCGACGGCGCTCACCCTCCGCCCAGCCCCCCCTCGCCCCCCCCGCCCCCCAACGATCGCCGGCGATCGCTCCTCGTCCGATGCGGTCTGGTCCTCTGGTGCGTTCCCGGCAGGCAGTGTGGTCAGGGCCGCCACCGGCACCAGCCCGGCCAGGTGGGTACACCGGTCGGTGAGACGGGCGATCCGTCGGGTGGCCCAGTCCTGTTCCTCACTCAACCGGTTCACGCGTCGCTCCAGGCGACCACACGCCGTCCGCAGCTCACCGTCCCGCGCCCGCAACAGGGCGCACTCCGCGCGCAGCGCAGCGACCTCGTCGGGATCACCCGACTCGGCGAAGCAGGCCTCCATCACGGACATGGACCTAGTCTAATCGAACATATGTACGAATACAAGAGGGGATCGGTAGGTTCGCGTCCAATGCCCGGCCTGATTGCCGAGGTCCCCATTCGTGCATCCAGGCCCGAATCTCGCGGGGCAGGGCGAGGCGAGCCCACTGACGCCCCCGCCCCCCCCCCCGGGGGGGGGGCCCCCCCCCCCCCCCCCCCCCCCCCCCCCGGCCCGCGGGGTGGCCACAGGGCTGGCGTGCCCCACGTCGGTTGTGGCGGGCCTCGAGTGATCGCGCCGGCAGGGCAGGCCTGCGCGCAAGCGTCCCCCCGCGCTCGTTCTACAGTGGACCGCGTGAGTGTGGCCCCGGTCGAGGTCGAACGACCCGAGACCGACGAGTCGGTCGAGGTCGATCCGGGCTGGGTCACGCTGGTGTGGAACGACCCGGTGAACCTGATGTCCTACGTCACCCACGTCTTCCAGACCTACTTCGGCTACCCGAAGGCCAAGGCCACCCGGCTGATGATGGACGTTCACACCAAGGGGAAGGCCGCCGTCAGCCACGGCACCCGCGACGAGATGGAGCGCGACACCCAGGCCATGCACGAGTACGGCCTGTGGGCCACCTTCTCCAAGGACACCTGATGTCACACCCGGCCGATGCACCGTTCGAGCCCGCCGATCGGCCGGGTGCGGTGCAGGTGCACCTGGACGCCGCCTCGCGCCGTCTGGTGGCCGAGGTGATGGACGACGTGGTGCGGCTGCTCGACCCGACCGAGCCGGACGGCGTCCGCGAACCGGGGGGCGGCGGTTCGTCCGGCGACCTGGACTGGCTGCGGCTCGAGGCCGAGCTGCAGGTCGACCCACCCGCCGACCCGGCGGTCGCCCGATTGCTGCCGGACGGCCACCGCGACGATCCCGAGCTGGCCCAGAGCTATCGCCGACTCACCGAGCACACCCTGCGCGAACGCAAGCAGACCGGGTTGGGTCGGGCCGCCCTCGCGCTGCGGCGCGAGGCGCCGGTGGTGCTCGAGCCGGACGAGGCGAACGATCTGCTCAAGGCGCTGACCGACGTCCGGTTGGTCTTGGCCGACCGGATCGGTCTGCGCACCGACGAGGACGCCGAGGCGCTGCACGCGCACGTCGCCCTGCTGCAGGTGCGCGCCGAGGTGGCCGGCCTGGCGGCGTTGCCCGAGCCCGAGCAGCACTGGCTGTCGCTCAGCGCCCTCTACGAGGAGCTCACCTGGTGGCAGGAGGCCCTGATCGCGGCGCTGCGCTGAACGCCGAAGATCGGATCGTCCGGGCGGGTCGTAACCGAATCGTTCCTTGTCGAGGTCGGCATCACCCCGTGTACCTTGCGGCGATACCCCCGGCCCAGGGAGACGTGAGTGAGCGAGAGCAAGCAGGCTTCGGTCAGCCTGCGCGGCCTGCGCAAGGAGTTCGCCGGTCGCGGCGCCGGGCGCGCTCTCGACCGGGTGGTCGCGGTCGACGGCATCGACCTCGACATCGCCGATGGCGAGTTCGTCACCCTGCTGGGGCCGTCCGGGTCGGGCAAGACCACCGTGCTGCGCATGATCGCCGGCTTCGAACAGCCCAGTGCCGGCAGCATCCACCTGCGCGGGCGCGACGTCACCGCGCTGGCGCCGTTCGAACGCGACGTCAACACCGTGTTCCAGGACTATGCGCTGTTCCCGCACCTCAACGTGCTACGCAACGTCGAGTACGGGCTCATGGTGAAGAAGGTGCCGGCCGCGCAGGCCCGTGAGCGGGCGCTGGCGGCGCTGGCCGCCGTCCGGTTGGAGGGGCTCGAGAAGCGCTCGCCGGCGCAGCTGTCCGGGGGGCAACGGCAGCGGGTGGCGCTCGCCCGGGCGCTGGTCAACCGACCCACCGTGCTGCTGCTCGACGAGCCGCTGGGGGCCTTGGACCTCAAGCTGCGCGAGCAGATGCAGATCGAGCTCAAGGCGATCCAGCGCGAGGTCGGGATCACCTTCGTCTTCGTCACCCACGATCAGGAGGAGGCCCTGACCATGTCGGACCGGATCGTGGTCTTCGACCGCGGCCGGATCGAGCAGGTCGGCACTCCCGGCGAGGTCTACGAGCGCCCGGCGAGTGAGTTCGTGGCCTCGTTCGTGGGCACCTCGAACCTGCTGCACCCCGACGCCGCCAGAGCTGCTGGCGAGCGGGGCACCTTCACCATCCGGCCCGAGAAGCTGCGCCTGCTCGAGGACGGCGAGCTCGCTCGCGAGGGTGAGACCAGTGCCCCGGCCACGGTGCGAGAAGCGGTGTACGCCGGTGCGATCACCCGGGTGCTGGTGCGCCTGGACGCCGGGGAGGACCTCGTCGTCCAGCAGCAGAACCAGCGCACCGGGTCGGACGGCGTCAGCGCGCTGCGTGGTCGCGCCGTCCGCTTGGCCTGGAACCGGTCGGACGCCGTCCGGATCCCGGCGCGTTCCTGACCCCCGTAACCGACCCCGATCCATCCGAACCCGATCCATCCGACCCCGCTTCACCCGAACCGAGGAGAACAACGATGCGACGTCGCCCCTTCGCGCTGGTCGCGAGCCTGTCCGTGGCAGTGCTGGCCCTGGCCGGCTGCGGTGGTTCGGACGGCTCGACCACTGCCACCTCCGGTGCCGCGAACGGCAGCGCCCAGCCGGCGCCGCCCAAGGTGGAGCAGTTGGCTGCGCTCGGCACGGGTGAGGGCGCGCTGAACCTCATCGCCTGGGCCGGGTACGCCGAGGACGGCACCAACGACCCCAAGGTCGACTGGGTGCACCCGTTCGAGAAGTCCACCGGGTGCAAGGTCAACGTCAAGGTGGGCAACACCTCCGACGAGATGGTCACCCTGATGAAGTCGGGCCAGTACGACGGCGTCTCGGCCTCGGGTGATGCCACGCTGCGCCTGATCTACGGCGGGGACGTCGCGCCGGTGAACACCGCGCTGGTGCCGGCCTACGCCGACATCTCCCCGTTCCTGAAGGACCGGCCGTGGAACTCGGTGAACGGCACCATGTACGGCATCCCGCACGGCTGGGGCGCCAACGTGCTGCTCTACAACACCGACGTGGTGAAGACCCCGCCCACCTCGTGGGGCGCGGTGTTCGATGCCAACTCGCCGTACAAGGGCAAGGTGTCGGCCTACGACTCGCCGATCTACATCGCCGACGCGGCGCTCTACCTGAAGGCCACCAAGCCCGAACTGAAGATCACGAATCCCTATGAGCTGGACGACGCCCAGTTCACCGCCGCGGTCGACCTGCTGAAGACCCAGCGCGGCATTGTCGGGGAGTACTGGTCGGACTACACCAAGGCGACCAGCTCGATCGAGTCCGGCAACACCGTGCTGACCACCTCGTGGCAGGTGATCGCCAACCTGGTCACCGCCAACAAGAAGGTGAAGATCGCCGCCTCGGTGCCGAGTGAGGGGGCCACCGGCTGGTCGGACACCTGGATGGTCTCGGCCAAGGCCGCCCACCCGAACTGCATGTACCAGTGGATGAACTGGATCGCCGGCCCGACGGCAAACGCCCAGGTGGCCGAATGGTTCGGTGAGGCGCCGGCCAACCAGAAGGCGTGTGACCAGACCGCCGACAAGGCCCACTGCGCCACCTACCACGCCACCGACGCGGCCTACGCCGACAAGATCGCGTACTGGACCACCCCGGTGAAGGCCTGTGGCGACGCCCCCCTCTGCAGGACTCCCCAGTGGACCCAGGCCTGGACGCCAGGGCTGACGTGACCCAGCACCCCAGCAGGCCCAGCACGTGTCAGCCGCCGCCCGAGTGTCCGCCGTCCTGCACCGGCGCGGCTGCGGCTGGCGGGCTTGCTGTCGGTGCCCATGCTCTGGCTGGTGGTGGTCTATCTCGGCTCGCTCGCGGTCATGTTCGTCACCGCGTTCTGGCGCCTGGACACCAGCGGCTTCGCCGCCGTCCTGGATCGCTCGTTCTCGCTGGCGAACTTCGTCGAGTTGGTCCGGACGCCGGTCTACCGGGTGGTGGCGCTGCGCACGCTGGGGATCGCGGTGGCGGTCACGGTCATCGATGCCCTGATCGCGCTGCCGATGGCGTTCTACATCGCCAAGCTGGCCGGGGTTCGGGCCCGCCGGTTGCTGTTGGCGCTGGTCATCACGCCACTGTGGGCCAGCTATCTGGTCAAGGCCTACGCCTGGCGCACGATGCTGGCCCAGGACGGCGTCCTGAACTGGATGCTGCATCCGCTCGGCGGCCACGGGCCGGGGTTCGGCGTGGTGGCCACCACCATGACGCTGGCCTACCTGTGGTTGCCGTACATGGTGCTGCCGGTGGTGACCGGGTTGGAACGGATCCCGGGCTCTGCTCGAGGCATCCTCCGACCTGGGGGCGCAGGCCGGCAGAACCCTGCGCTCGGTGGTGCTGCCCTTGCTGTTCCCCTCGATCGTGGCGGGGTCGATCTTCACCTTCTCGCTCACCCTGGGCGACTACATCACCGTCAAGATCGTGGGCGGCAGCACCCAGATGATCGCCAACGTGATCTACGACAACATCGGGGTGGCCGGCAACCTGCCGTTCGCGGCTGCGACCGCCATGTTCCCGGTGGCCGCCGTCCTGCTCTATCTCGCCCTGGTCCGTCGCACTGGCGCCCTGGAGAACCTGTGATCTTCTCGTCCAGGGCGCGATCCCTGGTGCTGGCGGCCACCGTGGCCGGACTCGCGGTGATCTACTTGCCGCTGCTCGTCGTCCTGATCAATGCCTTCAATCCCTCGAAGGTCTTCGGTTGGCCGCCACGCGGTCTCACGCTGCAGTGGTGGTCGCGGGCCGCGGCCAACGAGGGCGTGCGGGCCCCCCGCCCGGCGCCCGGCCTTGGTGCTGGGAACCATGGCCGCCCCCGTACTCGTGGTTCGGGCCCGGGACGGTCCACCGCTGGTGGTGCTGCCGACGCGTTGCCCGGCATCGTGACCGGCCGCTGAACTCGGCGTTCGCCGCGGGGGCATCCCGCTGGGCTTCCCTGACGGTCGGGGGCCCTACAACAACGGCGGCCCGGCTGCGGCGTACCGGTACCACCCTCGAGGAGGCGTCCGCCGACCTGGGCGCGAACCTGCTGCAGACCTTCGTCCCTCGCCGCTCCCTGGGTTGAGCTTCGACGAGATCGTGGTCACCCAGTTCACGATCAGCGCCGGGCTGCAGACCCTGCCGGTGTGGATCTTCTCGAACCTGTTCCGCCCGAACCAGGCGCCGGTGGTCAACGTCGTGGCCGCCGTCCTGGTGCCCGCCGGTCTACCTGGCCACGCCCGCGAACCCCGCTGTTGTGAGCCGCACCGGTGCAGCGCCCATTACGCTCGTCCCCGTGCAGGCTGATCGCGCCGATGCCCCGATCGGCATCCTCGACTCGGGGGTGGGTGGGCTCACCGTGGCGCGCGCCGTCCTGGACCAGTTGCCGCACGAGGGGGTGCTCTACGTCGGCGACACCGCCCACGGTCCCTACGGGCCACTGCCGATCGCCCAGGTGAGAGCCCATGCCCTCGATGTGATGGACCACCTGGTCGAGGTCGGGGTCAAGATGCTGGTGATCGCCTGCAACTCGGCCAGCGCGGCCACCCTGCGCGATGCCCGCGAGCGGTACGCCGTGCCGGTGATCGAGGTGATCGCGCCGGCGGTACGCCGCGCGGTGGCAGCCAGCCGCAGCGGGGCGGTGGGCGTGATCGGCACCCGGGCCACCATCACCAGCCGGGCCTACGAGGACGCCTTCGCCGCCGCGCCGCACCTGCAGTTGACCACGCGGGCCTGCCCGCGGTTCGTCGAGTTCGTCGAGGCTGGAGTGACCGCGGGGGAGGAGCTGCTGGCGGTGGCACACGAGTACCTCGATCCGGTACGTGAGGCCGGGGTCGACACCCTGGTGTTGGGCTGTACCCATTACCCGCTGCTCACCGGCGTGATCTCCTATGTCATGGGCAATGACGTCACGCTCGTCTCCAGTGCAGAGGAGACCGCCAAGGACGTCTACCGCACGCTGATGGCCGAAGGCCTCGCACGGGACGTCGCAGCGCCCGAACCGGTGCACCGCTTCCTGGCAACCGGCCCGGCGGAACCCTTCGCCCGGCTGGCACGGCGCTTTCTCGGGCCGGAGGTGGCGGTGGTCGAGCAGGTGGGGGTGTTCGCGTGAGCGAGTCGATCACCGGGATGCGGCTGACCATCGTGGGGTGTTCGGGGTCCTTCCCCGCACCGGGCTCGGCGGCGTCCTGCTATCTGATCGAGGCGGACGACGACCGCGGGCTGCGCTGGCGGGTCGCCCTCGACTTCGGCAACGGGGCGCTCGGCCCGCTGCAGAGCTACATCGCTCTGGACGACCTGGATGCGGTGGTGCTCTCTCACCTGCACCCCGACCACTGCCTGGACCTGTGCGGGCTGTACGTGGCCTTCCGCTACCACCCCGAGGGCACCCGGGCGCACCGGATGCCGGTGTACGGCCCCGCCGGTACGCTGCGTCGGCTGGAGCGGGCCTACGGCAAGCACGAGAAGGGTTCGCTGTCGCTGACCTACGACGGCTACACCCTCGTCGAGGGTGAGCCGGTGACGATCGGGCCGTTCACCATCACCCCGCGGCGGGTACAGCACCCGATCGAGGCGTTCGGGCTGCGGGTCGAGGCGGGTGGCGCGGTGCTGACCTACAGCGGCGACACCGATGCCTGTGAGGCGTTGACCGAGTTGTCGGCCGGCGCCGACCTGCTGCTGGCCGAGGCCTCGTTCGTCGAGGGACGAGACCACGAGCGCGGGATCCACCTCACCGGGCGGCGTGCGGGCGAGACCGCGCGAGAGGCCGGCGCCAAGGCGCTGCTGCTGACCCACCAGCCGATCTGGACCGATCCGGAGGTCGTGGCCGCCGAGGCGCGCGAGGTGTTCTCGGGCCCGGTGGACGTCGCCAAACCGGGGAAGGTCGTCGACCTGCCATAGCCCTCGTGTGAGTCCCCCCGCCACACTCCTCGGTGATCATGCAATCCGTGCACAATTCCTTGGTGATCATGCAATCCGTGCACATCGGTCCCGAGACAGGGCACGGTGGCGGGGCACGGTGGACAACCGCCCACGCGCGGTGAGTATCGGGGGTATTCGTGCGGGGTGCGGGTGTTGTCGGGGGTGTCGCATAGGCTCGCCGTCATGGCGAATCCTGCAACCTCCGATGCTCGGCCCGGCGCGCGCGCCGACGGTCGCACCCCTGATCAGCTCCGTCCGGTGACCATCACCCGCAACTGGCTCGACCATGCCGAGGGCAGCGTGCTGGTCGAGTTCGGCCGTACCCGGGTGCTGTGCGCCGCGAGCTTCGAAGAGGGTGTGCCGCGGTGGCTGAAGGGTAAGGGCAAGGGCTGGGTGACCGCCGAGTACGCGATGCTGCCCCGAGCCACCAACACCCGCGGCGACCGTGAGTCGGTGCGCGGCAGGATCGGCGGGCGCACCCACGAGATCTCGCGCCTGATCGGCCGCTCGTTGCGGGCCGTGGTCGACACCAAGGCGTTGGGCGAGAACGTCATCAAGCTCGACTGCGATGTGCTGCAGGCGGACGGCGGAACCCGCACTGCTGCCATCACGGGTGCGTTCGTCGCCCTCGCCGATGCCATCTCCTGGGCCAAGGGCAAGGGCATCGTGAAGGCCGGCGCGACGCCGCTGATCGGGTCGGTGGCCGCGGTCAGCGTGGGCGTCGTGGGCGGGGTTCCGGTGCTCGACCTGTGTTACGAGGAGGACGTGCGCGCCGAGACCGACATGAACGTGGTCGCCACCGGTGCCGGCACGTTCGTCGAGGTGCAGGGCACCGCCGAGGGCGCGCCGTTCGACCGCGCCGAACTCGATGCCCTGCTCGACCTGGCCCTGGGTGGCTGTGCCGAACTCACCAGGCTGCAGCGTGAGGCGCTCGATCGATGAGCGTGGTCGGACGGCGCATCGTGTTGGCCACCCACAACCTGCACAAGGTGGCCGAGTTGCGCCGGATCCTGGTCGAGGCGGGGCTGGAGGTCGAGGTGCTCGACATGTCGGCCTTCCCCGAGGTGGCGGAGGTGCCCGAGACCGGGGTGACCTTTGCCGCCAACGCCCTGCTCAAGGCCCATGCGGTGGCACGAGCCACCGGTCTGGCCGCCGTGGCCGACGACTCCGGTTTGTGTGTCGATGTTCTGGGTGGCGCTCCAGGGGTGTTCAGCGCACGATGGTCGGGCCGGCACGGTGATGACGTCGCGAACCTCGAGTTGTTGCTCGCCCAACTGTCCGATGTCGGCGACGAGCACCGTGGCGCGCACTTCGCCTGCGCTGCGGCGTTGGCGTTGCCGGACGGCACCGAGCGGGTGGTGGAAGGTCAAATGCGTGGGCGACTCAACCGCAAACCCTTGGGCGAGAACGGGTTCGGCTACGATCCGATCTTCGTTCCGGACGGCGGCACGCGTACCTCGGCCGAGATGGCGCCGGCCGAGAAGGACGCGATCAGCCACCGTGGCGAGGCCTTCCGGGCATTGGTGGCCTCTGTGCGAGAGCTGGTCTGAGACATCGTGACCGAACCGCGGGAGCCTCGCCGGCGCGCACTGCTCGGCGCCGGACTGGGATTGGGTGGCGCTCTCACGCTCGGGGCATGTTCCGCCGGCCCGGACAGTGGTTCCCCCGGTGTCGGGGCCGGGGTCCCGAGTGGGGCCACGCCCCCGAGCGAGAGTGCGCTGCCCTCGCCGGCGTCGAGTGCCGCGTCGACGCTTCCCGAAGGTGTCGAGGTCGGTGTCCCGGGGGTCAGCCCGTTTCGAGTGCCGAACGAGGAGTTCTTCCAGATCGACACCACCCGGGGGCTGCCTCGTCTGGACGCCGCGCGGTGGAGCCTGCGTATCCACGGCATGGTCGAGCGTGAGATCACCCTGACCTATGCCCAGCTGCTCGCCCGACCACTGATCGAGCGCGACATCACCCTGTCGTGTGTGTCCAACGAGGTCGGCGGTGACCTGCTGGGCAACGCGGCCTGGCTCGGCACCCGGATCGCTCCGATCCTCGCCGAGGCCGGGCCGAGCCCCGAGGCCGACATGGTGCTCTCCAAGAGCTTCGACGGCTGGACGGCGTCCACCCCGCTGGAGGTGCTGACCGACTCACGGGACGCCCTGTTCGCGATCGGCATGAACCGTGAGGTGCTGCCACAGCGCAACGGCTTCCCGGTGCGCATGGTGGTGCCCGGCCTCTACGGGTTCGTCTCGGCGACCAAGTGGGTGGTCGACCTCGAGGTCACCCGGTTCGACAAGGCCAAGGCGTTCTGGTCGACGCGGGGCTGGTCCGATCACGGCCCGGTGAAACTGTCCTCACGGATCGATGCCCCCCGTGGCGGTGCGCGCTTGACGGCGGGCCGGATCGCCGTCGGCGGGGTGGCCTGGTCGCCGCACGTCGGCATCCGCGGGGTGGAGGTGCGTGTCGACGACGGCGCGTGGCAGCCGGCCCGGCTGGGGGCCGTCCCCGGGGTCGACACCTGGCGGCAGTGGGCGTTCACCTGGGATGCAACCCCCGGTGACCACCGGTTGACCGTGCGGGCCATCGACGCCACCGGGCAGGTGCAAACTGGCGAGGAGGCTCCCGTGGCCCCGGACGGAGCGACGGGGTGGCACTCGATCGAGGTCTCGGTTCGGTGACGGTGTCGTTCGGTGAGGGTGGCGGGGCAGTGCGTGGCGCGGCAGTGACAGGTGGTCCCGACGAGGTCGAGGGGGCGGTGCGGCTCACCCGATTCGCCTGGTGGTCGATCGCCGCGGCGGTGCTCACCATCGCGTTGAAGTCCGGCGCGTATCTGATCACCGGCTCGGTGGGGTTGCTCTCGGACGCCGCCGAGTCCGGGGTGAACCTGGTGGCGGCCGTCGTGGCGTTGACCGCGCTGCGGGTGGCGGCGCGTCCGGCGGACGACAACCACCACTTCGGCCACGGGAAAGCGGAGTACTTCTCGGCGGGCGTCGAAGGCGTCATGATCTTCGTGGCGGCGGCGTTGATCCTGCTCGCGGCAGCCGATCGGCTGATGCGCCCCCAAGAGCTCGAGAGCCTGGGCCTGGGCCTGGTGATCTCGACGGTCGCCTCGGTGATCAACGGCGTCGTCGGCGTGATGCTGCTCCGTGCCGGGCGGGCGCATCGGTCGGCCGCGCTGGAGGCCGACGGCAAGCACCTGCTCACCGACGTCTGGACCTCGGTCGGCGTGATCGTCGGGGTGATGCTGGTCGTCGTCACCGGGTGGGGGCGGCTCGACCCGATCGTGGCCATCCTGGTGGGCCTGAACATCCTGTTCACCGGCTACAAGCTGGTCTCGGAGTCGGTGACCTCATTGCTGGACGCCGCACTGCCCGCCGAGGACCTGGCGGCGATCGAATCGGTGCTGGATCGCTACCGCACCGCCGATGTCGCGTTCGCCGGCTTGCGCACCCGGGCCTCCGGTCGCAACCGGTTCATCTCGCTGACCGTGCTCGTGCCGGGGGACTGGACCGTGGTGCGCGGTCACCTGCTGGCCGACGAGGTCGAACGAGCCCTGGCCGAGGCCCTGCCCGAATGCGACGCGCAGACCCACATCGAGCCGCACGGCGCCCACGACCACGCCGCCACGCAGTCCGTCGGCTGAGCGCACTCGTCCCCACTCGAGGCGACGTCAGTCCGACGTCAACGTGAAGGAGTCGACGGTCGACCGCAGTCCGCTGGCGGCCTCGGCAAGGGTGCCTGCCGTCTCGCTGGCGGTGCGGGCTGCCTGCCGGGCCTCGTCTGTCGTGGCGGCAACCGTCTCGAGGCTGCCGGCAATGGAGCGACCCAGACCCGCTGCCTGACCGACCTGCTCGTTCAGCTCGCGGGTGGTCGCCGTCTGTTCCTGGACGGCGGCGGCGATCGAGGCGAGGTGGTCGCTGATCCGGGTGATCACGCCGACGATCTCGGTGATCGCCGTGACGGCCGCCAGGGAGTCCGTCTGCAGCGCGCCAATCTGCTGTTCGATGTTCTCGGTGGCCTGGGCCGTCTGGTGGGCGAGCTCCTTCACCTCGGTGGCCACGACGGCGAAACCCTTGCCCGATTCGCCGGCGCGGGCGGCCTCGATCGTGGCGTTGAGCGCCAAGAGATTGGTTTGTTCCGCAATCCCGGTGATCACCTTGACCACCTCGCCGATCTGGGCGGAGCTGTCACCGAGGGCCGAGACGCACTGGTTGGTGGCGACCGCGGTGGTCACCGCCTGGGTCGCGACGGCGGCCGCCTCGTCAGTGCTGCGGCCGATCTCGGCGATGGCCGAGGTCATCCGCTCGGCAGCCGTGGCAACGGCCGAGACCGTGCCGGCGAGTTCTGCGGTGCCGGCCGCGGCTTCGCGAGATTGGGTCGCCGTCAGGTCGGCACCGGCGCCGACCTGGCTCGACACGTCGGTCAGATCACGTGATGCCTGCTGCAGCACCACGGTGCTGCTGCTCATCGAGGTGACTGCTGCGCGCATCCCCGTGGCGGCCTCGTTGAGGGCACCGGTCATGACGGAGATCTCGTCGGTCCCGGTGACCTCGAGTTGGGTGGTGACATCGCGAGCGGCCAGCGAGTGCAGCGCTCGGGTCACCCGGCCCAACCCTGCGGTGATCCGCGAGGCGAACGCCCGGGCACCCAAGGCGCCCAGGGCGGCGATGATCAGGGCTGCGATGCCGATGGCGACGAACATACGGCGCTGCTCGGTCGCGAGTTCGGCGTTGAGCCCCGCCGTGAAGTCCTGGTCGAGAGCGTTGGCCACGATGACCCAGTCCCAGGGTGCGTAGTAGGTGATCCGGGCGGTCGCCGGCTCGACTCCCTGGTCCGTCGTGATCAGGTAGTGCACGGTCGTGACCTGGTCAGCCGTGAGCTTCTGGGCTGCGGCGAGGATGTCGGCGACATAGGGCCGGCCGGCAGCGTCCCGCTCCTGCTCGCCGGCCTGGCCGTCGCGGTCGCCGCTGTGACTCATCACCCACTGGCCGGCGTCGTCCCCGGTACCGGCCAGAACCGTGACGAACCCGCGCTCACCCACCCTGGTCTCCGTCAAGGCCTTCCGCAGAGACTGCACCGACTCCTGCCGCTGCCCGACGAACAGGGCGCCCACGACCTCCCCCTTCCCGTTCGTGATGGGCTCATAGGCGGCGACGTACCAGGCATCGACCACGAACGCCGATCCTCGGTAGGTCTTGCCGGCCAGCAGGGCGGCGATCACGGGGTTCGGCGTTCCCGCAGCCGTGGTGGCGGGGATGAACGTGCCGATCGCGCGCTCGCCCTTCGTGGTGATCACGTTGGTCGCGACCCGCAACATGTCGCCGCGCGCGTTCATGCGCTGGAACACCGTCGCCGCACCGCCCACCAGGGTCTTGACCCGGTCCACGATCGGTGTTGCGGTGCGCGGGCTGCTGTTCTGGCCCAGCTCGGTCGACCCGAAGCGCATCCGGGGCAGGCTGACCGAGCGCACCTGCTTGGAGATCTGATCCGTCGCAGCCCATCGCTGCGACGGTCCGAACGACGGAGGTCCGGACCGCGCCAGGACGTCGTGCGCCACCTTCAGGTCGCCGTCCACCTTGAGCTGGACGGCGTCGTTCTGGGCCTGGACGAGGTCACGCGCGCCCTTCGTGATGTGGTCCAGATCCCGGTCGGCGGCGCTCGCCACGGCGATCCGGGCCGAGTCGCTGAAGGACGATGCCTGCCAGACCGCGGCGCCACCCACCGCCGTCGAGGCGACCAGGACGGCCACGAAACCAGAGATGGCGATCTTGCGGCCCAACAGCATCGACAACTCCTGACGATCCGCGAGATCCGGACAGAGCCGGCTCTGGGGTGAGGGCACCCCACTCACTTGTCGGCAGGAGGTGGCGCCGAATCCACCTCAAGACCCGGGTCGGCTGTCACTCGGTGACGATCTGCGTGGGGTCGATCTCGATCGGCGACGGGACGACCTCGCCCTCGCCACGGAAGACCTCCAGCTCCTCGATCAGTCCGAGGACGACGTGCAGGGCAACCTGAGCGGGCAGGCTGTCCGCGGCGCGTCCTGAGGCGGCGACCTCAAACGTGTCCGGGTGAGCGGTGTGCGGAAGGCGGGAGCCGTGGCCTCGCTGCGCTGCGGCCTCTCCCGTCGTCACCGCCATCCGCTCCTGTCCCGCCGCGCAAGCGCGACGGGCCTGGTGCGGAAGGCGGGACTCGAACCCGCACGCCCGAAGGCACAGGAACCTAAATCCTGCGTGGCTGCCAGTTACACCACTCCCGCGTGGAACCAGGGTGTCAGATCCGGGTCAAACCCCCAACGCCTTACGCAGCGAGGCCACGTGGCCGGTCGCCTTCACGTTGTACTTCGCGAGCTGCACCACGCCGTCCGGGTCGATCACGATCGTCGAGCGGATCACGCCGGTGACCTTCTTGCCGTAGAGCGTCTTCTCGCCCCACGCCCCCCAGGCCTGCATGACCTCCTTGTCCGGGTCGGACAGCAGCGGGAACGTCAACTGATCGCGCTCGACGAATCTGGCCAGCTTCGCGGGCTGGTCGGGTGAGATGCCCAGCACCGCATAGCCGGACGCTGCGAGCGACGCCAGGCTGTCGCGGAAGTCGCAGGCTTGCTTGGTGCATCCCGGGGTCATCGCGGCCGGGTAGAAGTACACGATCACATGGCGTCCGCGCAGATCGGACAGTGTCACGTGCGAACCGTCGGCGGCGGTCAAGGTGAAGTCGGGGGCGGGCGATCCCGCAGTCAGTTGAGGCACGCCTGCACTCTAATCTTGCTCCCCGCCCGGCGAGGCCGGACGATGCCCGGATGCCCCACCTCGTCGTCGCCCTGGACAAGTTCAAGGGATCGCTCACCTCGCGCGAGGCCGGTGAGGCATTGGCCACAGGCCTGCGCGCCACCAGCGCTCACCCGGTGCAGGTGCTCGAGGTGGCGGACGGGGGAGACGGGCTGCTGACAGCTCTGGTCGCCGCCGGCCTTCCCCACGAGCCTGCCGCGCTCCTCCAGGCCGCCGGAGCGAGTGATCCCGGCGGCGACGTGGTCTGGTTCGAGGACGCCGCGATCCTCGAGTCCGCCCAGTATGTGGGCCTGGTCCGGGGCGGCGTGCGGATGGTCGACCCGTTGGGTGCCTCCTCCGAACCCGTCGGGCGGGCGATCCGCGCCCTGTTGCCGCGCCGTCCTCACCGGGTGATCGTCGGGGTGGGTGGAACCAATTGCACCGACGGGGGTTTGGGGCTGCTGCGAGGCCTGGGCGCCGAGGCATTCGATGCCGCCGGTCACCCACTGCCCCGCGGCGGCGGGGCGCTGGCCGAGCTCGACCACCTCGATCTGACCGGTCTGCCGGACGAGCTGGTCGGCGACGCTCCGGCCACCCACCTGGTGTTCGCCACCGACGTGGACGTCCCGCTGACCGGCCCCCACGGCGCCGCCCGGATGTTCGCCCCGCAGAAGGGCGCCACCCCCGGCCAGGTCGAGCTGCTCGAACGCGGTCTGCGCCGCCTGGCTGCCGTGCTGGGCACCGATCCGGCGATCCCCGGCAGCGGTGCCGGGGGTGGCATGCCCGCGGCGGCGCTCGCCGTGCTGGGCGCGAGCATCACCTCTGGTGCCGACCTGGTGCTGCGCGCCACCGGCCTACCCGAGGCGCTCGCCGATGCCCTCGTCGTGATCACCGGCGAGGGCGCCGTCGACGAGCAGACCGCCCACGGCAAGGGGCCGGGACGCGTCGTCCAGCTGGCCGCGGCGGCCGGCGTCCCCGTCGTCCTGGTCGCCGGCCGCGTCGAACCGGCGGGCGTCACGGCGCTCGCCCCGGCGGTGGCCGCCTGGTACGCCCTGAGCGATTTGGCGGCCGACGAGGCCGAGAGCATGGCTCGGGCCGGCGACTTTCTCGAAGAGATCGGACGCCGGATCGGCAGTATCTGGTGAGCCATCTGGTGAGGCATCTGGTGAGGCATCTGGTGAGACCCGACAGCTGAGCAGCCTCGCGCAGCGCATCTCGCCCGGCGATCGCCTACGGTGAGTGCTGGAGGTGGTGCCGGGTGAGCACGCAACAGAACGGTTCCTCGGGAAGCGCGGACGAGCTCGAGGCAGTCATCGCGAAACGCCGCGCCCATCTGGCCGCCACCGTCGACGAACTGCTGGTGCGTGCCCAGCCCCAGGCCATCGCGTCGCGGTCGCTGGCGGGTGTCAAGCAGCGCGTGACGACGGCCACTCACACCGAGGACGGCGCCCTGCGCACCGATCGGTTGGCCGCTGCCGGTGCGGCGATCGCCGGCGTGATCACCGTGTTCGCGCTGATCCGCCGCGCCAGCAATCGCCGTCGCCGACGTCGTGACGCCCGACGTTCGGGGGAGTGAGTCGAGCCGGTAGGTTTCGGCTGTGCATCCGTCCGTTCCGACCATGAGCCCCGCTGCCGGCGAGAAGCTGCCGATCCGCATGCTCAACGACCGCGTGCTGGTCTCGAGCGACGGCGAGGGTGGCGAGCGTCGCTCCATCGCGGGCATCGTCATCCCGGCCACCGCAGCCGTCGGCAAGCGCCTGGCCTGGGCCGCCGTCGTGGCCGTCGGGCAGCACGTTCGCCAGGTGCAGATCGGCGACCGCGTGCTCTACGACCCCGAGGAGCGCGCCGAGGTCGAACTGGGCGGCGCCCAGTACGTGCTGTTGCGTGAGCGCGACATCCACGCCGTGGCCGCGCCGCGGGTGGAGGACGGCCAGACCGGCCTGTACCTCTAGCCCGCGACAGACCCGGATGAACCCGGACGAACCCGTGACCGCCACCGGACCGACCCCGCTGCAGCTGCTGCGGTCGCTGCCGCGCATCCGCCGCGATCCCGTGGGGTTCCTCACCGAGGCCGCGGCGGCCCACGGCGACCTGGTGTCGTTGCCGATCCCGGGTCAGCCGGTGCTGTTGGTCAACGATCCGGACGGCGCCCGCCGGGTGCTGCAGGACAACCCCGGCGGCTACACCAAGGCCACGATCCAGTACCGCTCGCTCACCACGGTCACCGGCGTCGGCCTGCTCACCGCGGACGGGGAGGACTGGCGGCGCCGGCGCCGCGTCGTCCAGCCGGCCTTTCACCACACCGGTTTCGCCGCCATCACGACGGCCACCGCGCAGGCTGCCCAGCGGCTGCGCCGACGCTGGGACGCCGCGCCCGGCCAGGTCCTGGACGCCGACTCGGCGCTGCTGCACACCCTGCTCGACGTGGTGGGCCAGACGTTGTTCGGCACCGACCTGGCGCGTCCCGACGGCCCGGACGGCGAGCGGTTGGCCACCGCCGCGGACGTCGCGCTGCGGACGGTCATCGCGCGTTCGCAATCCGGCCGGCCGGGCTGGGCCGACCCGGTGCGAACCCGTCGGTTGCACCGGGCGATCGCCACGCTGGACGAGGTGTGCGCCCAGATCGTGGCGCAGCGCCGGGCCATGCCGGCACCCCCGATGGACGACGTCCTGGGCCTGCTGCTCGCCGCCCAGGACGCCGGGGTGCTGAGCCCGGCCGAGGTGCGCGACGAGTTGGTCACCATGGTCATCGCCGGCCACGAGACCGTCGCCAGCGCGATGACCTGGGCGCTGCACCTGCTGTCCACCCACCCGGATGTGGCCGAACGCCTCGCCGCCGAACTGGACGCCGCCGCCGATCCCACCGAGGAGTCGAGCGGTGACTCGATCGTGGACCCGATGGGCCGGCTGGCGCGGTTGCCCTACACCCGCGCGGTGTTCGACGAGGCGTTGCGGCTCTACCCACCGGCCTGGTTGATCACCCGGCGAGCTGCCGTGGCCGACGAGGTCGCCGGGGTCCCGGTGGCCGCCGGCACCCTGATCGTCATCAGTCCGTGGCTACTGCACCGCCGTCCGCAGAGCTGGCCCGATCCCGAGCGGTTCGACCCCGAGCGGTTCCTCGACGAGCGCGGCACCGTGGCACGTCCCCGCGGGGACTACCTGCCGTTCGGTCTCGGCCCGCGGTTGTGCATCGGGCGCGACATCGCCCGGCTCGAGGGTCCGTTGCTGCTCGCGGTTCTGCTGCGTGGCCGCCGAGTACTCCCTACCCGCCGCAGTTCACCCACGGTGGACGCCTTGATCACGGTGCGCCCGCACGGCGGTCTGCCCCTGCGTCTCGCCCCCGATCCCTCCCCTCGGTGATCATGTAATCCGTGCACACCGATATATCGATGTGCACGGATTACATGATCACCGAGGATTCACAGTGCCTGGACCCGAGGTTCTAGAACCAACGGGCGGCTGCCGGGTAGAACCGGCGTTCTTCGAGGCTGCCGCCATGCCCGCCTCAGGATCATCCGCCTCGCGCCGGCCGCTGGCCGGTTGGCACTGTGCCCCACCCCCGACCGACGCCGGCGAGGTGTTGGCCGGCCTCTGGCTGGGCGGCCTGGATGCCCGGGATGTCCGGGTGCTCGATGACCGCCGGGGCATGCCGGTGTTCCGGGCGCAGGTGGCGGGTGTGCCGGTCGTCGTCCGGTACCGCGGTGCGGCAGCGGCCGCCGGCTTCGAGGTGTTGCAGCACCTGTGGTCCGGTCCACTCGGGGTCGGGGATCCGACCCGACCCGCCGGAATGCCCCGGCCGATCGCGGTGCTGCCGGCCTCCGGTCTGGTGATCACCGAATACGTGGCGGGGCCGACGGCAGGACGGCGCGGCGTCCCGATCGGTCCCGAGCTCACCGACTCGGCCGCCCGGTTGCTGACCCGGCTGCAGCGCACGCCGGCAGCCGAGGGTTGGCCGGTGATCGACCAGCGGCACCAGCTGGCCTCACTGTGGCGCCTGGTGACCGAGCTGGTCGCCCGCGACGAGGTCACCGCCGGTCGCCTCGGGGTCGTGGTGGCACTGCTCGACCGGCTGCCGCCCGCACCCGAACCGGTGGTGGCCGGTCACGGGGACTTCTCCCCGGACCAGGTGCTGCTCGGCCCGGCCGGGCCGGTGCTGATCGATCTCGAGGGTGCTCATCTGGCACCGGCTGGTCGCGATCTCGCCCACTGGGAGGCCTGGGACTGGGCCACCCAGCTGGTGGCCGGCCTCGAACCCGAGTGGCGGGCCACGCCTCTCGCGGGGATTCCGCGTCCGTCGGGGCCGCAGCGGTGCGACGTGGTGGGGGTGCGCTCGGGGTATGCCCACCGCGCCGCCGCGCTGGTGCGGATCGTGCACGGCTGGCCGGTGCTGCGCCCGCCCCGAGCGGCTCCGGCCCGGCACAGGATCATCGCCGAGGCGCTGCGTCTGGCCGGCGCCGCGGCGGAGTGAGCCTCGTCCCCGACCTCTCGGGCACCTCGCTTGAGCACCGCTCAGGCGGGGCGGTGGGTGTGGTCGTCGGCCCATGCCAACAGGTCCTCGACCGGCCAGGTGTTGACGATCGAGGACGCCGGCACGCCACAGGCCATCGCCCGGTCGCACCCGATCAGCTGCCAGTCGAGCTGACCCGGGGCATGGGCATCGGTGTCGATGGCGAACAGGCACCCCTCGGCGACCGCCCGGCGCAGCAGGGCCAGCGGTGGGTCGAGCCGCTCGGGGCGGGAGTTGATCTCGACCGCCACCCCCGCCTGTGCGCAGGCGGCGAACACCGCGGCGGCATCGAACGAGGACGGCGGGCGAGCCTTGCCGCCGCGGGTTCGGCCCGACAGCGACGAGGAACCGTACTGCCGGTCGATCACGTACCGGCCGGTGCAGTGACCGAGGACGTCGGTGTGCGGGTTGCGGATCGCCGCGATCATGCGGCGGGTCATCGCCTCGGACGGCATCCGCAGCTCGGAGTGCACGCTGGCCACCACGACGTCGAGCCGGCCCAACAGCTCCTCGCTCTGATCGAGCCCACCGTCGGTGAGGATGTCGACCTCGATGCCGGTGAGCAGGTGGAAGTCGTCGAACGCCTCGTTCACCTCGGCCACCACGTCGAGTTGGCGCAGCAGCCGCTGCGGGGTCAGTCCATTGGCCACCGTCAGCCGAGGGGAGTGGTCGGTGAGCGCGGTGTAGGCATGGCCCAGGTCGGCTGCGGTGGCCGCCATCTCGGCGATGGGTGAGCCACCGTCCGACCAGTCGGAATGACTGTGCAGATCGCCGCGCAGGGCGGCCCGCAGTTCGTCCCCGCCGTTCGCGAGCCGACCGCTGGTGCGTTCGGTCAACTCGATCAGGTAGTCCGGCTCCTGCCCGGCCACCGACTGTTCGACCACGGACGCCGTCCGCTCCCCGATGCCCTTGATCGAACGCAACGAGCCGGTCGAGGCCAGCAGCGCGACGTCGTCCGGTGGGAGCGCGGCGAGCGCGGCGGCCGCCGTCCGGAACGCCTTGACCCGATATGTCGACTCCAGCGACCGTTCCAGCAGGAAGGCCACCCGGCGCAGGTCGGCGACCGGGTCTCGTACGGGGTTCATCGGTCAAGCCTGGCACGTTGACCGCAAAGAGGACGCCGGACCACTCACGCTCCAGGCCTGGAACCCCGATACTGACCGGCATGGCCAAGAAGGCGAAGCGCGCATCCAAGGGCAAGCAGGACCATGTCGTCGAGATCGAGCAGAAGTTCGATGTCCCGACCGACTTCGTCCTCCCCGAGCTGATCGACTTGCCCGGCGTGGCTGCGGTCGATGATCCCGTGGTTCATCAGCTGGAGGCCACCTATCTCGACACCGAGGGTCTGGACCTGTTGACCCACAAGTGGATCCTGCGACGGCGCACCGGCGGCTCGGATGCCGGCTGGCACCTCAAGCGACCGCTGCCGGACGGCGAGCGTGACGAGATGCAGTTCCCGGTGGGTCGCTCGTCGAAGACGATCCCGGTCGCGGTGCAGCGCGCCGTCGCCGTCCATGCTCGCGGGCGGGCACTGGTACCGATCGCCCGGCTCAGCACCACCCGCACGGTCAGGGCGTTGCGTGATCGCCAGGGCGAGGTGCTGGCCGAGGTGATGCTGGACGCCGTCGACGCGGCCTCGCTGCACGCCGACGGTCAGGTGCGCGACGCCTCGACCTGGTTCGAGATGGAGATCGAGCTGGGCACCGGTGACCGGGCCCTGCTGCGGGCACTGGACGAGAGGGTGCGGTCGGCAGGTGCCTGGCCCAGCCCGAGCGTGTCCAAGCTGGCCCAGGCGATGCAGGAGCGGCTGGCCGTCGAGCCGCTGGGCCGGATTGCGCCGCCCAGCCGGTACGGCCCGTCGACGGCGGTCGGTGTCGTGCTGACCTATCTGGCCGGCGAGGTCGGTCACCTGCAGGCCAACGACCCGTTGGTGCGCATCGACGCGGACGACGCGGTGCACCAGATGCGGGTCGCCTCACGCCGGTTGCGCAGTGCATTGGCCACGTTCCGACCGCTGTTCGACCGCAGCATCACCGACCCGATCCGCACCGAGCTGCAGTGGATCGGTACCGAGTTGGGCAGCGCGCGCGATGTCGAGGTGATCCGCGATCACCTGATCGCCGCGGTCGCGGCCGAGCCTGCCGCCCTGCAGCACGGCCCCGTGGTCCGCCGGATCCGCTCGACGATGGCCGCTCGGTACAAGCAGGCCCACACCCACGGGGTGGCTCAGCTCGGGAGCGAGCGGTACTACGCCCTGCTGGACTCGCTCGACGCGTTGGTGGCCGACCCGCCGCTGGCGCCGGACGCCGGCACGCTGCCGGTCGAGCACCTGACCAAACTGGTGCGGCGTACCTGGCGGACGATCGATGCGTTGCACGATGAACTCGATCGCACCGACGACCGGTACGAGCGCGACGTCCACCTGCACGAGGTGCGCAAGGCAGCCAAACGGGCACGGTATGCCGGTGAGGCGCTGTCGCCCACCTTCGGCGCGGCGGCCTCCGGGTTCGCCTCGGCGATGGCGGCGATCCAGGGTGCCCTCGGCGACCACCAGGACTCGGTGGTCATCCGCGAGGAGCTGATCGCGCTGGCGGCAGCGGCCGAGGAGGCGGATGAGTCGACGTTCACCTACGGCCGACTGCACGCGCTGGAACAGGTCCGAGGGGCCGAGACGGAGGAGGCGTTCGCGGCTGCGTGGAAGAAGGCCTCCGACCGGTCGGTGCTGCGCTGGCTGGGCGCCTGACTGACCCAACCTTTGGTGATCATGCAATCTGTGCACATCGATATATCGCTGTGCACAGATTGCATGATCACGGCGTGGGGTGGGTGAGGGCGTCGCGCAACCGGTCGAGGAACGCGGCCTGCGCGGCCACGATGCGCTCGCGCGCGTCGTCCAGGCCGAACCAGGCCACCCGGTCGAACTCGGGGAAGGTCTGCATCCGGCCCGAGCGGGGCGGCCACTCGACCTCGAAGGTGTTGCTGACGGCGTCCGCGGGGTCGAGGTCGCCTTCGACCGCCCAGGCAACGACCTTCTTGTTGTTCGCCTGCACCACGTCGCCCAAGGGCAGGAACTCGCAGCCCTCGGGCAGTGGCACCCCGACCTCCTCGGCGTACTCGCGGCGGGCGGCCTCGAACGGGTCCTCGTCGGCGTCGTAGCCGCCCTTGGGGATGCTCCACGCGCCGATGTCGCGGCGCAGCCACATCGGGCCGCCCATGTGTCCCAAGAGCACCTCGGTGCCCTGGGCGGCCGTCGTGTCCGCGGTGCCGTCCGGTGCGGTGCGCCGGAACAGCACGATGCCGGCGCTGAACCGCCGGGCCTTGACGGCGACCTTGCGCGGGGAGGGGGTGGTGGTCATCGGCGGCGTCCCTTCCGTCTCTGCCCTCTCAACGTAACCGGAGGAAGGCCCTCGGTGAGTCTCCTGCGGTCCAGGTGGCGGCATTTCGTCTCGCTATATGCAACGTGTTCCGCCTGTCGCTACGATTCCGGCGAGCATTCGGGGTTCGACCGCGAGGTGAGGGATGGCGCAGCGCTACGACTACGTGATCGTCGGCGGCGGTTCGGCCGGCTCGGCGCTGGGCAATCGGCTGAGCGCCGACGGGACGCGTTCGGTGCTGGTGCTCGAGGCCGGACGGCGCGACTACCCGTTCGACGTCTTCATCCACATGCCGGCGGCTCTGACCTACCCGATCGGCAGCCGGTTCTACGACTGGAAGTACGAGTCCGAACCGGAACCGCACATGCACGGGCGCAAGATCTACCACGCCCGCGGCAAGCTGCTGGGGGGCTCGAGCTCGATCAACGGCATGATCTTCCAGCGCGGTAACGCGATGGACTACGAGCGCTGGGCCGCCGACCCCGGCATGTCGACCTGGGACTACGCCCACTGCCTGCCGTACTTCAAGCGCATGGAGAACTGCCTGGCGGCCACCCCGGACGACGCGTGGCGCGGGCACTCCGGCCCGCTGGTGCTCGAGCGTGGCCCCGCGAAGAACCCCCTGTTCGGGGCGTTCTTCGAAGCGGTGCAGCAGGCGGGCTACCCGCTCACGCCCGATGTCAACGGCTACCGGCAGGAGGGTTTCGCCCCCTTCGACCGCAACGTCCACCGCGGGCGCCGGCTCTCGGCGTCCAAGGCCTACCTGCACCCGGCCGAGAAGCGGCCGAACCTGACGGTGCGCACGTCGTCCCTGGTCACCAAGGTGATCATCGAGGGAGGGCGGGCCCGCGGCGTCGAGGTGGTCAAGGTCAACCAGCTCGGTCTGGTGCGCCCGGGTCGCGCCGAGCGGATCGACGCCGGTGAGGTGATCCTCAGTGGCGGGGCGATCAACACCCCGCAGATCCTGCAGCTGAGCGGGGTGGGGGACGCCGACCGGTTGCGGGCGCTGGGCATCGATGTGGTGGCGAACCGGCCGGGCGTGGGTGAGAACCTGCAGGACCACCTCGAGGTCTACATCCAGCACACCTCCAAGCAGCCGGTCTCGATGCAGCCCTACCTCAAGCACCGCTACAAGCCCTGGGTCGGGGCCGCGTGGCTGTTCGGCCGCACCGGGCCGGGTGCCACCAACCACTTCGAGGGCGGTGGCTTCGTGCGCAGCAACGACGAGGTCGCCTACCCGAACCTGATGTTCCACTTCCTGCCCATCGCGATCCGCTACGACGGGTCGCAACCGCCCGGGGGCCACGGCTACCAGGTGCACGTCGGGCCGATGTACTCCGATGCGGTGGGCAGCGTGCGGATCCGCTCCACCGACCCGCTGACCAAGCCGGAACTGCGGTTCAACTACCTCTCGACCGAGCAGGATCGTCGCGAGTGGGTCGAGACCATCGAGGTCACTCGGCACATCATGGCGCAACGAGCACTCGACCCGTTCAACGGAGGTGAGATCTCACCGGGTGCGCAGGTGCGCACCCCCGAGCAGATCCTGGACTGGGTCGGTCACGATGCCGAGACGGCGCTGCACCCGTCGTGCACCGCGAAGATGGGTGTTGGGGACGACGCGGTGACCGACCCGCTGACCCTCGGCGTGCACGAGGTCGAGGGCTTGCGGGTCGTCGATGCCTCGGTGATGCCGTACGTGACCAACGGCAACATCTACGCCCCGGTGATGATGCTGGCGGAGAAGGCGGCCGACCTGATCCTGGGTGTCGAACCCCTTGCCCCGCAACCCACTCCGTTCTACCGGCACGGTGTGAGCTCGCTGACCGAAGGTGGCACTGCATGAGAAGGATCCTGCCGGGGGGACATCACGAGGCGTTCGGTCGGTTGCTGCGGGCCGCCCGCTACGAGGTGCTGCCGACGGCCACCATCGAGGCGAAGGTGCTCGATGCGGTGCCGAAGGACGTCACGCTCACCGTGACCGCCTCACCGGTCAAGGGGCTCGACCCCACGCTCGACCTGGCCGAGAAGTTCGCGGCGCACGGGTACACCGTGGTGCCGCACATCGCCGTCCGGCTGCTGCGGGGTGAACAGCACCTGGCCGAGGTGGTCGAGCGGGTGACGGCGGCCGGGATCACCGAGGTGTTCATGCCTGCCGGGGACGCCGACCCGCCGGCCGGTGACTGGGACGCCTCGCTGCCGGGCCTGCAGGCGCTGAGCCGCCTCGGTGACCCGATCCCCGAGGTCGGTATCACCGGGTACCCCGAGTCGCACCCGGCGATCGACGACGACGTCACCGTGCAGGCCATGTGGGACAAGCGATCTCACGCCACCAACGTCGTCTCGAACATGTGCTTCGACCCCAAGTTGATCTCGAACTGGGTCAAGCGGGTGCGCCGGCGCGGCATCGAGCTCCCGATCAAGATCGGCGTGGCCGGGCCGGTGGAGCGCACCAAGCTGTTGACCATGGCGACCAAGGTCGGCGTGGGGGAGTCGACCCGGTTCCTGACCAAGCACGCCGGCTGGTTCGCGCGCATGGCCGGGCCCGGGTACGCCCCCGAGGCCCTGATCGGCAAGGTGGCACACGATGTGGGCGGGGCCACGTACGGCGTCAGCGGATTGCACGTCTTCACCTTCAATCAGGTGGCCGAGACCGAGGCCTGGCGGCAGAAGCTGCTCGCCGATCTGTGAGCCTCGCGGTGATCGGCGCCTACCTGGTGGGCGCCGTGGCGGGTTGGGCCGCCCACCGTCAGGCTCGGCTGGCCTCCGTGTGGCCGATGTTGGTGCGCGCGCAGATCATGCTGGCCTCGGTCTTGCTGTCGGTGGCGGCCGCCTGGCGGCTCTCGACCGCGGCCGAGATGGTGTGGCCGGGGTTGTTGGTGGCGGCCTTCGCGGTGGTGCTCGCCGCGTCGTACGTGCTGACCCCGGCGCCGCAGCGGGCCGGGATCTCGGCGTTGCGGGCCTGGACGGCGTTCGCCAACACCTCCTACTTCGGCATCCCGGTGGCGGGAGCCTTGGCTGGTCCCGCCGGTGTGGGCGCCGCGGTGCTGGTCGATCGGCTCGGGTTGCCGGTCTGGTCGCTCACCCTGTGGATGCTGCGCCGTGATGCACCGATCCCGCAGCATGTCCGAACGTCGTGGGTGGATCAGTCGCCGCTGATCGCGTTCGTCGTGGGCTTGCTGCTCAAGTTCACCGGGCAGGCGCCGTCGTGGACGGTGCTGGTCTCGGCCATCTCGGCACCGGTGCTGGCCGCCTCGGGGGCGGCGCTGTTCGTCGGCTCGGTGCTGCATCCGACCCAGCGACTGGACCCGCGGCCGGGGGTGATGCCCTGGTTACGGCTGATCGTCGTCCGGGTGGTGTTGGTGGCCCCGCTGGTGGTGTGGGCTCCCACGAGGGCGCTGGGGGTGGTGGCGGTGCTGATGGCGCTGTCCATCCCGGCGTTCGGACCGTCTCAGATGTCGACGGTCTACGGCTACGCCGATGCCACGGTGGCCGCGTCGGCCCGCTACGGCTGGGTGCTCGGCGGCGTGGGCCTGGTCGCTGCGTGGTGGATCGGGCGCTGAGGCGATCGGTGCCGCGGTGCCCGACGTCCTGCCCGTCGCCCTCGTCCTGCCGTGCCTCGCCGCGCTCGCCCCCCTCGCCGCCCTCGCGTCCTCGCGTCTCTCGCCGCCCTCGCGCCCTCTCATCCCCCTCGCCCCATGATCACCGTTAGATCGCAGTTTGCACCGGCTGACCCGGAGTGAACTGCGATCTAACGCTGATCATGGACGCCGCGGCCCCGGGTGAGGGCTCCGGAGGCCTCGTAGATCACCTCGTAGATCGCGTTGAAGATCACGATGTGGGATTCGTTCGAGTGTGAAGATCACGGTGAGGCGACACGCCGCACAACCTGCACGAAACCCTCACCGTGATCTTCAACGTGATCATGGGTGGACGGTGAGCGCCGGGTCTAGGCTCGACCACGTGGAGCTGGTGACCTGCGAGGTGACGGACGGCATCGCTCAGGTGCGTCTCGACCGCCCCGACAAGCTCAATGCCCTGACGCTGGACACCCTCGCGCAACTCGCTGCTCTCGCCCGGCAGCTACGCCGCGACCGCGAGCTGCGCGCGGTGGTGATCGCCGGGCAGGGTGAGGCCTTCTGCGCCGGGCTCGACTTCGCGACCGTGCTCGCCCAGCCGGCTCGGGTGGCGGCGGGGTTCGTGCCCCGGCCCTGGCGCGGCACCAACCTGTTTCAGGAGGCGTGCTGGGGGTGGCGTCGCCTATCGGTGCCGGTGATCGCCGCGGTGCACGGTCATTGTCTGGGCGGCGGGCTGCAGATCGCGCTGGCAGCCGACTTCCGCTGTGCCACGCCGACGTCCACCTGGTCGGTGCTCGAGGGCAAGTGGGGGCTGATCCCCGACATGACCGGCGTGCGCAGCCTCGCCGAACTGGTCGGCATCGAGACCGCCAAGCGGCTGACCATGACCGCGGAGCTGTTCGACGGACGCCGCGCGCACGAGCTGGGCCTGGTCGGCGTCCTGGCCGATGACCCGGTGGCCGAGGCGACGGCGTTCGCCGTCGAACTCGCCCGTCGTTCGCCGGATGCCCTGGCCGCCGCGAAACGCCTGTTCACTCGAACCTGGACGGCGAGCCCCCGGCGCACCTTCGCCCGTGAGCGCCTCGAGCAGGCGTTCCTCCTGATCGCCCGCAACACCGCCATCGCCCGCCGCGCCGCCCTCGACAAGACCGCACCGGCCTACCGATCCCGCGCTCGCTGACCACCCCCAGCGTTCGTCCTCACTCGCCCGCGGGCACGGGCGGGGTGATCAGGCGGTGCTGTGGTTCTCGGACGGCGTGACGGCGGGCGGCGCGACCGTGGGACCGGTCTTGGGGGTGCTGGTCGAGCCGTTGCCCAGCATGCCCTTGACCACACTCAATCCGGCCAGGCCCTGCCCGATCACCGAGGTCACCATCTCGGTGACCCCCTCGGCGCCGTTCAGCACCTGCATGTTGTCGACGTTCTCGAACGCCCTGGCAGCATTCGCCACGATGGCCGGGTAGTTCTCGGCAATCTCTTGCAGCACAACAGCTTCGGAGTTCGACGACAGGGCCTGCGCCCGGCGTTCGATGGCCTCGGCGTCCGCGAAGCCCTTGGCCTTGATGGCGGAGGCCTCGGCGTCACCGACGGCGCGCACCGCGGCGGCCTGCGCCTCACCCTCGGCGCGCACCGCATCGGCCTCGGCCACGCGTCGAGCCTTCTCGGCATCACCGCGACGGGCGCCCTCGATGGCCTCGGCGTCGGCGAGCGCCGTCCGGCGGGACTTCTCGGACTCACCGCTGAGCCGGGCCTTCTCGGCGTCCGCCTCGGCGGCGGCGATGACCGCGGCCTTGCGGGCCTCGGCCTCGGCGATCGCCGCATTGCGGGCCGCCATGGCCTCCTGCTCGACCCGGTACCGCGAGGCGTCGGCCGGACGGCGCACCTCGGCCTCGAGCTGTTGCTCGCGCCGGGCGGCCTCGAGCTTGGCGACCTCGGTCTCCTGGACGACGACCTCCTGCCGGGCGGCCGCTGCCGCCAACGGACCGGACATCTGGGCCTTCGCCGAGACCTGGTCGACCTCGGCCTGGTACTGCGCCTGGGCGATCTTGGAGGCGCGCACCGCCTCGGCCTGGCGTGCCTGGGCGGCGGCCTCGGCCTCGGTGGCCTCCTGGTTGGCGGTCGCCTCGGCGATGCGGGCCTGCTTGGTCACCTCGGCGGCGTGCGGGCGCGAGAGGTTGGCAATGTAGCCGGTGGGGTCGACCAGGTCCTTGATCTGCAGGCTGTCGATCACCAGGCCGAGCTTCTCGGCCTCGACCCCGGCGGCGGCGCGGGTCTCCTGGGTGAGCCGCTCGCGCTCGCGCACCAGCTCCTCCATGGTGAGCGAACCGATGATCGAGCGCAGATGCCCCTCGAACACGTTGACGATCTTGTCGACCATGGTGTCCTGCTGGTCGAGGAAGCGACGGGCGGCGTTCGAGATCGAGGCGACGTCGTCCCCGACCTTGAAGATCACCACCCCGCGGACCCCCACCTGAATGCCCTGCTTGGTCACGCACTCCACGTGCAACGGCGCCTCGTTGATGTCGAGGGAGAGCCGGCGCAACACCTGGACGCCGGGCACCATGAAGGTGCCGCCGCCGGTGACGACCCGAAAGCCCAGCCCGGCGCCCTTCTCCTTCGAACCGGAGATGATCAGGGCCTGGTTGGGTTCGGCGACCCGCCACATGCTCTTGAACAGCGCCACGGCGATGCCGAGGCCGGCGACGATGACGAGCACGACGATGAGGGCAAACGGAAGTTCCATGTGAATGTCCCAGCTCCTTCTTGGCTGAAACGGGACCTGTCCCCGAGAGAGTTGTGGATCTGGAACGCGGCGCGATCACGCCGAGTTCCGGTCGCGATGACGTTACTCGTCGGCACTCACGACGACAGTCCGCGGGGGGAACATCTCGACCACGGTGACCCGGGTGCCGGCGGGAATCGTCACGCCGCGGTTGGCGCCGTACGCGCCGTACGTGTCGGTGCCTCGGCCGAAGGCAAGCCTCACCTCACCGATCCCCCCGGCGGGGATCGTCGTGGTGACCAGGCCACGTCGTCCCACCAGGTCGTCGTCCATGAGCAGCGACCATACTGGGTCACATGATCGTGCGGGAGGCGCGGATCGAGGACGCCGAGGGCATTGCCCGGGTGCAGGTCGGCACGTGGCGGGTGGCCTACCGCGGCATCGTGCCGGACGGTCACCTGAACGCCCTGGACGTCGCCGCCCGCACCGAGATGTGGCGCTCGGTCATCGAGCGCCCCGAGGCCGCCGCGCCGTGGGTGGCGGTGGACGCCGACCAGGTGATCGGCTTCGTGGCCCACGGACCGGCCGCCGAACGAGTGGGCGAACCCCGCGAGGGGCAGGTCTTCGCGATCTACGTCGACGCCGGCTGGTGGGGTCGGGGCGTGGGTGCGGCTCTGCTCGAGGCGGCCTGTGAATCGTTGCGCGCCGCCGGGTTCCGGGCGGCCCGGCTCTGGGTGCTCGCGGAGAATGTGCAGGCGCGAGCGTTCTACGGGCGTCACGGCTGGGTGCCCGACGGAACCGAGCAGCACGAGGACTTCAGCGGAGTGATGCTGACCGAGGTCCGTTACCGCTGCGAGCTGTGACCCGGCGAACCTGCACTCATCCCGGACGCCGCGGCCTCGATCTCGGCGCGCACCCGGCGGCGGACGTCGTCCGGGGCGAAGGAGGAGTCCACCGCGGCCAGGGCGAGTTCGGCGACCCCGGCGGCGTCCAGGTCGAGGAGGCGGGCGGCGACCTCGTACTCGACGGTCAGGGAGGTGGCGAACATCGGTGGGTCGTCGCTGTTGATCGTGATGACCAGGCCCGCCTCGTGCATCGCGCGGATCGGATGCTCCTCGAGCCGGGCGACCGCCTTGGTGGCGATGTTGGACGTCGGGCATACTTCGAGGGGAATGCGTTGTGCAGCAAGGTGTTCCATGAGCAGTAGATCCTGGACGGCGGACGTGCCGTGGCCGATCCGTTCGGCGCCCAGGTGGTTGAGTGCGTCCCAGATGGTCTGCGGTCCGGTGGTCTCGCCGGCGTGCGGCACGCTGCGCAGTCCGGCGGCGCGGGCGGCGGCGAAGTGCGGCGCGAACTGCGGCCGGGGCACGCCGACCTCCGGCCCGCCGAGGCCGAAGCCGACCAGGGCGGACGGGCCGTGGTCGAGGGCGTAGGCGAGCGTGGCGTCGGCGGCGGACACGCCGTCCTCGCCCGGGATGTCGTAGATCCAGCGCAGCACGATGCCGTGGTCGCGTTCGGCGGCCTGTCGCGCGTCCTCGATCGCCTCGGTGTAGGCCTGGATCGGGATGCCCCGCATCACCGAGGTGTAGGGCGTCATGGTGAGCTCGGCATAGCGAACCTGGTGTCGGGCAAGCTCTCCGGCGACCTCGAACGTCAGGTACCGCACGTCGTCCGGGGTGTGCAGCAGGTCGACCACCGACAGGTAGACCTCGATGAAGTGGGCGAAGTCGGTGAAGGTGAAGTAGTCCGCCAGGGCCTCGGGCGCCACCGGCAGCACCCCCGGGTGGCGATCGGCCAGCTCGGCGACCATGTCGGCCGTCGCCGAGCCCACGTGGTGCACGTGCAGCTCGGCCTTGGGTAGACCGGCGATGAAAGCGGCCAACTCAGGTGCGATGGGCGACATGGTCATGGGGGGATTCTGCCGTCTGGCAGGGTATGGCTCATGCGTCGTCGATCGCGGGGGCTGATCGCGACGGCAGGCATCGTCCTGGCGTCGGTGTTGACCGCCGTGGCCGTGGCCTATCAGACCGCAGGCTGGTACGGGGTCAACGTGATGGCGCGCCGGGGCGTCAGCACGTGGGACGAGGTCAGCCCCACCGACGAGAGACTCACGCCGGGCATGCGGCTGGCCCTGGCCGGTTCGCCGACCCCGGACGTCGTGAGTTCGGTGATCTGGCGTGAGGTGCGCCCCGGGCTCGAGGTCGCCGAGGTGCCGGTGCGCGTGGCCGGCCGGCCGGTGGATACGTTGCTGGTCACCCGGGTCGATCCCCACCGCTACCGGTTCCGGGTGATGAGCCGGCCGGCGGGGGACCGTGACCTCGACCAGTGGATGTCGGCCACCGGCGCCACCGTGGTGATCAACGGCAGCTATTTCGCCCGGCGCGGCGCCCCCGACACCCCCGTCGTCAGCGACGGGCGCCTGCTGGGACCGGCCACCTACCAGGCCACCCACGGTGCCTTCGTGGTGGATGCCGCCGGCGCGCGTCTGGAGGATCTGGCCGGTCGAGACTGGCGACCCCTGCTCGCCACGGCCGAGCAGGCCATGGTGTCCTACCCGCTGCTGCTCGGGGCCGACGGTCAGGGCCGGGTGGGGACGGCGGACCCGCGCTGGCTGGCCAATCGCAGCTTCCTCGGCCAGGACCGTGCCGGGCGCATCCTGGTGGTCAGCACCACCGACGCCTACTTCTCGCTGACCGCACTGTCAGCGTTCCTGCCCCGCTCGGGGCTCGACCTGCGCCTGGCCCTCAACCTGGACGGCGGGCCGGTGTCCTGTCACGCGGTGGCGGCCGGGGACTACCGGCGCCGGCACTGTGGCAACTACGAGACCGCCGTCCACGATGGCCGGTTGGAGCTGCTGCGCTCGCTGGTGGCGCTGCGGACCTACCCGATGCCGGTGGCCCTGGTGGTCACCCCGGCCTGAGCCCGCGGTTACCCTCACCCCATGCCCGATCCGCGGCAGGCATTGCGCGCCGACTGCTCCCGGTGCCAGGGATTGTGCTGTGTGGTGCCGGCGTTCGCGGCGTCGTCCGACTTCGCCTTCGACAAACCCGGCCGAACGCCGTGCACCCACCTCGGGCGCGATCATCGCTGCACGATCCATGGGGCGCTGCGTGAACGGGGCATGACCGGGTGCGTCGTGTACGACTGTTTCGGTGCGGGGCAACGGGTCTGCGCGGCTTTCGGTGACCGGTCCTGGCGAGACGACGCGGGAACGGCGGCGGCGATGTTCGGCGCGTTGGAGGTCGTCGAGGCACTGCACGAGATGGCCTGGTACCTGCGGGACGTGTTGGCCCGGCAGGTGTCACAGGATCTGCGCGCCGAGGCGAGGGTGGTGCTGCGCGACGTCGAGCAGGCCGTGGCCGGAGTCCTGGATCACCCGGACCAGCCCGTGCAGCCGGATCTGCCCGGGCTGCGGGGCCGGGCATCGGTGCTGTTCGCCGAGGTGAGCGCCGAGCTGCGTCACGCCGTCCGGGAGAACCCGGTCGATCACACCCACGCCGACCTGGCCGGGGTGCGCTGGCGCGGCGCCGACCTGCGCGCGGCGGGGTTGCGCGGCGCCGTCCTGATCGGGGCGGACCTGCGCGGGGCGGACCTGCGCAGCGCCGACCTGCTCGGCGCCGACCTGCGGGGCGCCGACCTGCGCGAGGCGCAGCTGGACGACGCGTTGTTCCTCACCCCGGTGCGCCTCGCCGCTGCCCGCCGCTGAAACCCGCTCATGCTCCGCGGGTGCCAGCCGATGCTCCGCTGGGACGCTCCGGAAGCGTCACCTGCGGAGCACGGAGGTGTCACCTGCGGAGCATGAGCGGGTTGGGGTCTCAGCCGAAGCTGTCGACGTGGATCCGGTCGCGCTGCACCCGGTGGGCACCCAGTACCTCCTGCACGGCTCGCACCATCGCGGGCGGGCCGGCGAGGTAGACCTCGACGCCCACCGCCGGGTCGCCGTGCGGCTCGGCCAGCAGCTCCGGCAGAGGGTCGGTGACCAGCCCGGTGCCGCCGGTCCAGCCGGGTTCGGGTCTCAGCAGGACGCCGTGCAGCCGGGCCTCCGGGATGCTCGCCACGGTGTCGGTGAGCTCGTCCCAGCAGACCAGCTCCGGCTCGGTGGCTGCGCCGTACACCACCGCAACCGGCCGGCCCGCGTGAGCTGAGCGCAATTGCTGCACCAGCGCCAGCACGGCGGAGATCCCGGTGCCCCCGGCGATCAGCACCAGCGGGCGCACCGCGTCGCGTAACCACATGTCGCCGTACGGCAGTTCCAGCGGGATCTCATCACCGGGCTGCAGTGCGAACAGCCGGTCGCTGCCCGCCCCGCCGGGATAGTGCTTGGCGATGAACTCCACCCGGTCGCGGCCGGGCAGGCCAGCCATCGACAGACACCGGCGCAGCCCCGGGGCCAGATCGAGGACGGCGTACTGGCCCGGCCGGTACTCGGCTGCGGTCGGCCGCCCCGCCGGATCGGTCAGAGCGAACCGGAATCGCGAGATCGACGGCCCGAGCGACTCGACGTCCACCAGCTGGCCCATCAGATCGTTCACCGGCCGCTCCGGCGGTGGAACCGTCTCGGCGCGTGTGGGTTTGACGACCAGGTCGGTGGTGGCGGTGGTTTGGCAGAGCAGCACCCGGCGGCGCCGCTCGTCGCGGGCATCGACGGCCGGCGCCTGCGGGAACAGCAGTTCGACCTCGCCCTCGACCAGGGTGGCCTTGCACGTTCCGCAGCTGCCCCAGCCACACTCGAAGGGCAGCCAGATGCCCGCCCGGCGAGCGGCGGAGTGGATCCGCTCGCCGGGCGCCACCTGGAAGGTCTCGCCCGTTGGCGCGACCGTCACCCGGTGCGGGTGTTGTGCGGTCACAGGCCGCACGCCGCCAACAGCCGGCCGCGTGCCGCGCCGGCGGCCTCGATCACCTGCCCGGCAGGTACCGGGTTCGGTGCCGTGGCGAACAGCTCGGCGATCCCGGCCACCGCGGCGTCCGCCCGGGGAACATGGACGTCGAGCCAGCCCCGCAGGGTGTCCGCGAGCGCCGGGTCGGCGCCGAGGGCATACTGCACCAGGGCCGCCGTCCAGTTCTGGCTGCGGGTGGTGTCGCGCTGGAACTCGGCCAGCAGCAACGCGAGGAACTCGTCGCTGTGGGCGATCGCCAGCTGGGTGAGCTGCTCGTTCACCACCGAGTCCACCGCCGGCTTGAGCGCCAGGTTCAGCGCGGTGAACGACTCACCCCAGTCGTAGACGCCCAGCATCCGCTCGGCCGCCTCGCGCAGCGGCTGCCACGCGGCGTCCGACTGCCAGGGGTCGCGGGCGGTGGCGGTGGCGGCGATGTCGTCGCCGTGGGCATTGGCCATCATCTTGGTCAGGTAGGCCAACCGCTGGATGCGCCGCATCTCGTCCGCGGCCTGGAAGTTGGCGCAGTTGATGATGAACGCGCTCGGCGACATCTGCCCGACGTACAGGCCGGTCATCTGCAACACGTGCAGCGGGAACCGCATCGGCACCAGCAGCCGGGTCAGGGTGGCGACCCAGGCGGGGTCCAGCGAATCGACGCTGCCGACCAGCTCGTGGTGGTCGATCAGCAGGTCGAGGTAGGTCTCGCGCTCGTGCTGCAGATTGACGTAGTCGGAGTAGGTGAGCTTGGCCGGGTCACGGAAGCCCTCCCAGTCGGCGACGTTGAACGCCGAGCCCTCACGGTGCTCGAGGTACCAGAGGTTGATCGCGGCCGTCGGGTCCATCTCGAACGGGGCGGGTTCGCGGCGGAAGTGGTAGTTGAACTTGGCCGCCGTGACCTCGTACACGCTCGGACGACGTCGGACCTCGCCGAGCAGGCTCCAGGTCTTGGGCGGGGTGCGCCGGGTGACGGCCATGTCAGTCCTGCCTCTCCAGGTACCAGACGACCTCGTCGTCGCTTGATGTCATGCGGCCGGCGAACCCGGCCAGGGATGGTTCGAGCTGGTGCAGGCCGAAGCTGCGGCCCAGTTCCTCCTCCAGGCTGGCCCGGGTGAGCCGGCAGCGCCCGGGGGTGCCGATGCGGATGTAGCCGCCGGCGTCCTCGACGTCGACGTCGACGTCGGGATTGTCGATCTCGATGGCGGCGATCACGGCCTCGGCGAGCGCGGCGTCCAGGCCGCGAATGACCGGGCCCACCATCTTGGCGGGGGTTGGCATGGTGGTCCTCTCCCTTGGGCGGGAACAGATTGCGGGGCTAGTCGCCCTCGAAACGGTTGTGGTGACGGGTGCCGTCCTGCGGGATGCCGACGACGACCTCGCCGTCCTCGCGCACCTGAACCGGGTACTCGTAGAGCCGACACCCGGTCGGGTTCAGGCCCGCGCCGGAGGTCAGGTCGAACTCCCACTTGTGGCCTTGGCAGAGCAGCACATTCGTGTCGGGGTCCCAGGTGCCGTCGGCGAGCAGGATCTCCTGGTGGGGACACATCCCCTGGAACGCCTTGACCGGGCCGCCGAGCAGGTGGGCGAGCAACACCGGCTCGCCCTCCAGCTCGACGTCGAGAATGTCGCCCTCCCACAGGTCATCCGCCGTGGCGGCGCTGACCCAGGTGATGTCGGAACCCTTCTGGTTGTGCTGGGTCTGCGAGATCTGCTCGCTCATGCGTAGACGACCTCGAGGACCTCCATGGGCGTGGCGCCGAGACCGGCGAGGGTGGCCTCGTCGTCCAACAGGTTGCCGCGGTAGCGCACCTTCAGCGGTCGCTCCTGGGCCGGAACCCGCTTGCCCACACCGTGATAGGCGATCTTCTCGGCCACCACGGTCATCGGGTCGGTGTCGTCGACGGGCACCAGGACGACGACGAAGTCGCCCTCGACGATGCCCTGGATCGGGAACAGTGCCATGGTGTGTTCTCTCCGTTCCGGTTCAGGTCCGGGTCAGGTCCGGGTCAGGCCGACTTGCGCGGGGCGGACGGCTTGGGGTGTGCCCAGGCGTAGTCGGTACCGTCGACGCCGCACTCCTCGGGGGACAGGCCCATGTAGGCCAGGGCGCCCTCGATGGTCGGCGGCTGGATGATGCCGCCGAGCAGCCGGTCGATGATCGACAGGTGGCCGGCGAACTGCTCGGGTGCCTGCTCGAAGACCCACTGGCACGGCTCGGAACAGAACGTGTAGCGGCGTCCGCCGTGATCGAGCTGCCGGGGCAGCGGGCTGTCGAGGTGACCGCCCGCGTAGCCCGCAGGGGTGCAGACCGGCACCTGGCAGCTGTTGCACACGATCGGGAAGGTCTCGGGCAGACTCAGTTCGGGGTGCCCGGCCCGGATGTTGTCGCCGATGACATCCCAGTAGCGGCCGAACGAGTCGTTCCAGCCGGGGTACTTCTCCTCCAGCCAGTCGCGCTCCTCGGGCGCGACGCCGCCGACCGGGTTCCACCACACGGTGGGCCGCCAGAACCACACCCCGAGGTGGTAGGCGTGGTGCACCCAGTTCATCTCGTTGAGCAACTGGTCCCAGTACCAGGGCTTCTCGAGCCCGAAGTCGCGGAACTGGTCGATGAACTGCTTGTTGATGAACTCCTCCATGAACTCCTTGAAGGAGTGCGTGCGGTGTTCGATCGGGGTGTAGTAGTCCATCGACAGACCGGTCAGCAGCGAAAACAGCTTCCAGGCGCGCCAGAACATGCGGTCCAGCAGGTTCTGCGCGATGTCGCCCTTGCCGGCCTTCGTCAGCACCTTGAGCGTGGGCTCACCCTGCTGAGCATGCCGGGCCTCGTCGGTCTGGATCGAGGAGATCAGCGCCCCGAAGTCGAGGTCACCGACCTTCATGGCGTCCGCGGCCATACCCAGGAACTGCAGGTTGGTGAAGCCGGTCTCGAAGGTGAAGGTCAGCTGGATGGCCATCGAGACGGCGTCGTTCGCGGTGAACATGTCGTCGAAGACGTGGCGGGCGGCGATGATGCCCCACTCGTTGGTGTGGTACGCCTTGTGCGCCCAGTCGAGCCGCGGCTCCTTGGCCAGTGCCTGGTAGGGGAAGTACGTCTGCAGCTGCCCGTGACGGGTCTCGTCGAGGGTGCCGTAGGTCGCCATGTTGCGCCAGGCCGCGGCCCGGCCGAAGCGGGCCATCCGGGCCTCGCCGATCCCGGCCTGGTACTCGGCCACCGCGATCGCGCCGTAGTGCGCCAGGACGGCGGCCTTCCAGCCGGGTTCGAGGTTCTCGAAGATGTTCGAGCGGCTGATCACGTTGTTCACCGAGAACAGGCCCTGGTCCTTGCCGGCCTGGTTGTGGACGTACTCGGTGTAGGAGATCTTGTACGGCTCGTCCCACGCCCACCAGTCCTCGGCCGGCACACCGAAGCTGTTCGACAGCTGCGGCGGGAAGGCCTCGTCCTCGGTGACGTAGGTCAGGTCCCAGTTCATGTCGCGAGTGAGGTCGTACCACTCGGACCGCGGCAGGCGCGGCATCGCGGCTCCTTCCGATCGCCTGCGCCGCCAGCGGCGCAAGGTCACCTGTGCGCCGGATGGTCAGCGCCCCCTGAGGATCGGTAGTGCCCCCGGGGCGACGCCATGCCCTGGCAGGGCCGATCTCGGCGGAAATCTGGCCGCTGCCGGCTGTGTTTCGGTGCGCGGAACGCTCCCTCGACGACGGCGGGAACGCCTGTTACATTCCGCGCACCCAGAGGAGGCAGGCCATGACCGCGAGCGCGACCGCCACCGAGTTCGTGCCGGGCGATCACGTCTGCGGCTTCTACTACGGCGAGGACGAGCGCGACGCGATGCTGTTGCCGTTCCTGCGCGACGGCCTGCTCGAGGGCGACAAGTGCCTCGTGGTGGTCGACTCCACCGCGCCGGAGGACGTCATGGCCGGCATCGGTGGGACGGCGGACTCGCTCGCCTCCGGCCAGCTGGAGTTCTACGACGCCGAGCAGACCTATCTGAGCTCCGGTGCGTTCGACGCCGAACGCATGATCGCGTTCTGGGAGGACCGGGCGCGGGGCATCGCCGAGGAGGGCCGGTTCAGTTTCTCGCGGCTGGTCGGGGAGATGTCGTGGCTCGAACGAGTGCCGCCGCCCCGGGGGTCGGTGGTGCGCTACGAGTCCTGGGCCGATGGCTTCGCCACCCGTTATGCCCAGACCGTGCTCTGCCTGTACGACCTGCGCCGTCTGGGCAGCGGCATCCTCATGGACCTGATGCGGACCCATCCGAAGTTGTTGCTCGGTGGCCTGGTGCTCGAGAACCCGCACCACATCTCGGCGGATGAGTTCGACGCGGCTCGGGATTGACTCCCTGAGCGAGAACGAACTCGTTCTGCGCGAGCAGCTCTCGAGTCTGCGAGGGCTGCTCGCCCTGTCGATGCTGATGACCGACCGTCGGCACGAGGACGAGATCATCCTGCTGGTGACCAGCGCGGTGCCCGCGCTGGTACGGGCGCGGCCGGTCGGCGTCCGACTCACCGCGCGTGATGCGGTGCGCTGGTACGCCACCACGGGTGCCTTCGACGCCGCCGTGGTGCGGGCCGAGGTGGCGGCCCAGCTCCGTGGGCTGCCGGTCACCGGAGGAGCTCTGATGGTGACCGGCCTGCCGTGGGTGTGGGCGTTGACCTTGCGCAGCCAGGACGAGCGGATCGGGCATCTGGTGGTGGCCGCCGACGAGCCACCCTCACCGGACGACATGCTGCTGTTGCGTTCGCTGGCCCAGCAGACCGGGATCGCGCTGGCCAACGCCCGGCTGCTCTCGAGCCACCAGCAGGCCAACGACGACCTGGCCCGAACCGTCGCGACGTTGCGGCATCAGACCGCCATCCACGACCGCTTCACCCAGGTCGCCCTCACCGGGGGCGGGCGCGCGGGCATCGTCACGGCGTTGTACGAGTTGACCGGGCTGGCCGCCAGCATCGAGAACCGGGCCGGCGATGTGCTGGCCTGGGCCGGCCCGGACGCCGACGTCCCGCCGCACTCGGAGCTGCCCGGACGGCGCGACCGGATCGTGCAGCGGGCGATTCGGGCGGGTCACCCGATCCGGATCGACGGACGGCTGCTCACCGTCGCCCGGCCCCGCTCGGACGTGGTGGGGGTGTTGAGCCTGATCGACCCGGACGGCGTGGCGGGCGAACAGGAGACGGTCGCCGTCGAGCATGCCGCCACGGTGCTGGCGATCGAGCTGGCCCGGCTGCACAGCCTGGCCGAGACCGAGCTGCGGCTGGGCCGTGACCTGGTGGCCGACCTGGTGGCCGGTACCGATGCCCAGGCGCACGAGCGGGCGCAGGCGCTGGGGCATGACCTGCGTCGTCCGCACCGGGTGCTGGTGATCCAGGGGGGCCGCCGATCCTCACCGGACGAATTGGTGCTGCGGGTCCGTGAGGCGCTCACCGGCGCGAGGGCTCGGCGCGAGGAGCCGCCGCCGTTGCTGATGCAGACCGCGCAGACCGTGGTGGCCCTGGTCGCCGAGGTGCCCGGCGCTGAGGATCTGGGCGAGGTGTTGGTGCGGACGCTCGGCCCCGGGCACCTGATCGGCGTGGGTGGGCGGTGCCGCGAGCCGCGCGACTTCGCGCGCTCTCACCGCGAGGCGCTGCTCGCGCAACGGCTCGGTACTCTCGGCGGGCGCACGGGCGGCGTCCGGCGGCATGACGATCTCGGGGTGTTCCAGCTGCTCGCGGACGCCGCCGACCCGGTGGTGCTCGAGACGTTCGTGCGACGGTGGTTGGGGCCACTGCTCGACTACGACGCTCGCCGCGGGGCAGACCTGGTCGTGACCCTGGCACGCTTCCTGGAGTGTGGTGGCAACTACGACGCGACGGCTTCTGAACTCGCCCTGGGCCGCAGCACGGTCCGCTATCGCTTGCGTCGCATTCGTGAGCTGAGCGGCCTCGACCTCGCCGACCCCGACACCCGCTTCAACCTGCAGCTCGCCACCCGGGCCTGGGCCACCCGCCGCGCCCTGGCCGAGTAGCCATCCCCTTCGGCTACGTCACCCCACCAAACCCGCTCATGCTCCGTGGGTGACACCTCGATGCTCCGCGGGGACCGCCCGGAAGCGTCCTCTGCGGAGCATGGACGGGCGGCTGCGGAGCATGAGCGGGTTGGGTGGGGTCTACCAGCCGGACCCGTGGGTCGTGGGCGACACGTTCCCTCGGGCCAGGGCATCGACCCGCCGCAACGCATCGGGCAGCCGGAACGGCCCGGCCATGGCCGTCACCAGATCAGCCGCCTGGTCGAGGTCGAGGCCGGCCGCGGTGACGTACAACGGTCGGGTGGCAGACCCGCGCCGGATGGCGACAGCGTGTGTTGCGGTGGCGAACGCCGTCTTGGCGACCCCGATCACCGGGACGTCGAACCGGGCGTGGGCATGAGCGCCCAGCCCCGGGCGCCCCTGCGGATCCAGGTCGACGTAGCCATCGACCACCAGCAGGCCCGGTACGTGCCCCACGAGCACCGCGTGGACGGCGGGCAGCTCTCGCTCGTAGAAGTGGCCCGGTCGGTAAGGGCTCACCTGGTCGACCGTCACCACGTACTCGCCGGTGATCCGGGCGAACCGCGCGTCCTCGGCCATGACCAGCGCGGCGCGCGCACCGCCGTCCGGCAGGTAGTGCACGTCGACTGCGCCATACCCCGGTTGCCGGGGGCTCTCGGCTGTCACGGGCGTAGCTCCTCTCGACCTGGTCGAACCGGCCGAGTCATGTGATCACAGCCGGCTCGGGTCATCACTGCATCAGCGGTGCAGAGACTGTGCTGGGGTTCGTGCACTGTGCCCGGGCTGGTGTCACTGTGGCACTGGCATATCGGCACACCAGTGCCCTGCCACCGCATGAGTGCCCTGCCGGGTGGATCAGTGCTCGGTCTTCGTGATCGCCGAGAGGCCGAGGGATCCCTGCCAAGTGCCTCGGGGATCGTGCCGCTCGACGGTGCGGATCGGCCCACGGAATTCGTCACACCAGCCGAGCCAACTCTGCCTCGAGTCCGACTTCGCCCGTGACCATCACCTCCAGCGGCAGCCCCATGATCGCGGCCGCGGCCTGGGCGGCCTCGCGCAACTCGGGGGTGGGGTGCTGCGCCAGCCAGACCACGCGGGTGTAGTGGCGGAAGTAGTCATCGCGCAGCTCGGGGTGACGATTCATTCCGAGCTCGACGACCACGCTGCGCCGGAACGAGGCCGCCAGGTAGTCGGTGAGCAGATAGGTGCCGGGCTGCTCCGCCAGCAACGCCTCGATCCGTTCCGGGCCGGCGAACACGTCGTAGCAGTGCGCCCCGCGTAACCGGGGGATCGCGAGGCGCGCGCACACGTCGTCCAGGGCGCCGTAGGTGCCGCAATCGGCGTAGGCGACGGCCACGCGCCGTCCGGCCTCGAGCAGGGACGCCGCGAGCTGCTCGACCTCGCCCGCGATCTTGGCGGGGTGGTTGTGCAGCAACGGCGGCAGCGGTCGGACCTCGATCGCCCAGCCGCGTGCGGTCGCCACGCGCGCGACGCCCTGGGCAATGGCGCCGCACGCGATCACCACAACCGGCTCATACTCCGCAGGTGTCGTGCTGACAGCGCTGTCAGCCATCGATATCGCGGTCTCTGCGGAGCATGGCGCGTCACCTGCGGAGCATGAGCGGGTTGGGGTGGGGGGTTCGGGGGAGGGGTCAGTGGGGGAAGGCGAGCTGGTCGACGAAGAGGTCGTTGAAGTCGGCTCGGTCGGAGAGTTCGACATAGCGCACCTCGTCCAGCAGTCTGCGGGCGCCTTCGCGTTCGCGGATCGAGAGCAGGGTCATCTTGGCGCCCTCACCGGCCACGTTGCCCGCGCTGACGATGCGCACCACCGGCACCTTGGGCACCAGGCCGATCCGGACGGCGTTGGCCGCCGACAGGTACGAGCCGAACGAGCCGGCCAGCAACACCTGCTGGACGTCGGCCACGCCGGCGCCGTACTCGGCCAGCAGCAGGTTCCAGCCGGTGGCGATCGCGGCCTTGGCGAACTGCAGCTCCCGGACGTCGCGCTGCGACAGGTAGATCGCGTGCTCGACATCGCCGGCCTCACCGGACCAGTGCAGGACGAAGACCCGTTCGCCACCTTCGAGTTCCACCAACCGGTCGGCCAGGCCCGGGATCACCGGCCGGGCGGCCTCGGTGGTGAGCAACCGGCCGGAGGAGTCCAGCAACCCGACCGCGACCAGTTCGGCCACGGCATCGACCAGCCCGGACCCGCACAACCCGACCGGGTTCGACGTCCCCGATCACCTGCAGCGCGACGCCGTCCGGGCTGAGCTTGACCACCTCGATGGCGCCGTCCGCCGCGCGCATGCCACAGCGGATCGAGGCGCCTTCGAACGCCGGGCCGGCCGGTGCCGCGGTCGAGAGCAACCGGGTCGAATCGCCCAGCACGATCTCGCAGTTGGTACCGACATCGATGAACAGCCGCAGCCGCTTGTCGCGGTCCATGCCCGAGGCCAGCATGCCCGCCACGATGTCGCCGCCGACGTAGGCTCCGAGGGAGGGGAACAGATAGGCCCGGGCCCGCGGGTGCACGTGGGCCTCGGTCAGCCCGAGCTCGCTCGCGAGCAGGTCGGGGAATTCCTTGCTGGACATGACGAATGGCGCCACCCCGAGCGGCTCGGGGTCGATACCGAGCACCAGGTGGGCCATGGTGGCGTTGCCCGCCAGGGCGACCTCGTACACCCCGGACGGCGCGACGCCGGCCTCGGCGCAGACCTCACCGGCGAGTTCGGCCAGGGTGTCGCGGGCGGCCTGTTGCAGCCGGCCGAGGGCGTCCGGATCGAGCATGGTGGCGCTGATCCGGCTGATCACATCGCCACCGAACGGTTGCTGCTTGTTGAGCATCGAGCGCACAGCGGCCGGGGTGCCGGTGCTCAGGTCGAGCAGGGTCGCCACCACCGTGGTGGTGCCCAGGTCGAAGGCGATGCCGTAACGGGTCGCCGTGGTGTCGCCCGGCTCGACGTCGATCAACACCTCGTCGACGATCACCGCCGTCACCTTGAAGTCGTTCTCGCGTAACACCTTCGGCAACCGCCGTACCGCATACAACTCGGGCCGGGGCTCGAGGTCGTCGATCGCCGCCAACAACCGCTCGACGTCGGTGCGCTGGTCGGCCAGGCTCGGTTCGTCCAGCTCGACGTAGCGCTTCTGGACGGCCGGCCGCAGGATCACCTGTCGGCCCACACCCACCGTGGCAGCCTTCGGCCGGGTGAGCAGCGGCGGCACCTCGACGGTCAGATCGTGCTGGGCCGCAGCCAGACACGCCAGCCGCCAGCCCTGGCGCAGCTGATCGGGGGAGAAGGCCCGCGGGTCGAGCCGCGACACCGGTACCGAGCCGCCGATCACTCGCACCTTGCACTTGCGGCACGTGCCGTGCCCACCACAGGTCGAGTCGATCGCGATGCCGTTCCAGCTGGCGGCGTCGAACACCGTCACCCCGGCGGGCACCCGCACCTCGCGGTCAGGGCCGGTGTTGCCCTCGCCGGTGCGCACGAACGTGATCCGGGCCCGGCTGGGCTCGTCAGTGCCGGTCTCGTCGGGCGTCGCGTCGAGCAGGTGATGTGCCTCGGGGTGCTCGCCGAGCAAGCCCTCGCGCAGATATCGCTCGCGGTCGGGCTCGCTCGCGAGGGCCGCCGGCTCGGTCACGTCAGCCGGCTGCCGCGGCGGCAGCCGCCTCGGCGGCCTTCTGCTTGGCGCGGAAGGCTGCGATCCAGTTGGCACCCCACTCGTCGTTGCCCATCATCAGGTCGGCGGCCCTGATGGAGTCGACCATCTGCGGCGTGCGGGAGTCCATGATCGCGCTGGTCAGTCCGGCGTGCATCGCCATCGGCAGGAACGCCGACCCGAGCGCATGGCGCCCGGGCATGCCGAACGAGACGTTGCCGGCGCCCAGGGTGGTGTTCAGGTCGAGCTCGTCGCGGATCAGCGTGATCGCCTGCATGGTCCACTTGCCGTACTCGTGGTTGGCGCCCACCGGCATCGCGAGCGGGTCGATCACGATGTCCTCGATCGGGATCGCGTACTCCTTGGTCGCGATCTCGACGATCTTCTTGGTGATCTCCAGCCGCTTGGCCGGGTCCTCGGGGATCTCGTCCTCCTCGTTGGGCAGCGCGATCACCGCGGCGCCGTACTTCTTGACCAACGGCAGGATCGCCTCCAGCCGCTCGCGCTCGCCGGTCACCGAGTTCACCAGCGCCTTGCCCTGGTAGGCGGCCAGCCCGGCGTCCAACGCCTCGACCACGGAGGAGTCGATGCACAACGGCAGGTCGGTGAGCGACTGGATCAGCTTGACGGCGTCCGAGAGCAACTGCGCCTCGTCGGCCAGCGGGACACCCATGTTGACGTCGAGCATGGTCGCGCCGCCGGCCACCTGGGCGTTCACGTCCTCGATCACCCGGTGCATGTCCCCGGCGCGCAGTTCCTCCTGGAACTTCGGCCGGCCGGTCGGGTTGATCCGCTCGCCGATGATGCAGAACGGCTGGTCCGGGCCGATGACGACCTCACGCGTGGCCGAGCGCAGAACGGTGTGCATGTGCAAGAACTCCTTGTCGTGGAACGGCTTTCGCGAGAGGTGAGTGAGTGGCGGCGTGAGCAGGGTCAGGCGGGCACGGCGGCGCGCTTGCGCTGGATCAGGTCCTTGGCGCGGCGCACGGTGGTGGCGGCGTCCGGGGCGTACCCGTCGGCGCCGACCGCGTCGGCGTATTCCTGGGTCACCGGGGCGCCACCGACCATGACGATCACCGAGTCGCGCAGGCCGGCCTTCTCGAGCGCGTTGATGTTGGCCTTGAACATGGGCATGGTCGTGGTCAGGAAGGCGGACATGCCGACGATGTCGGGCTTGTACTCCTGGATGGCGGCGATGAACTTCTCCGGCGGCACCTGAACGCCCAGGTCGATCACGTGGAAGCCGGCACCCTCGAGCATGATGTTGACCAGGTTCTTCCCGATGTCGTGGACGTCGCCCTTGACGGTGCCCATCACGTAGGTGCCGACGGTCTCGGCGCCGGTGTTGGCCAGCAGCGGGCGCAGCAGGTCGAGGGCGGCGCTCATCGCCTTGCCGGCGATCAGCATCTCGGGGACGAAGAAGTCACCCCGCTCGAATCGGGCGCCGACCTCTTCGAGAGAGGGGATGAGGGCGTCGAACAGCAACGATTCCGGGGTCATGCCGATCTCGAGGCCCTGCTGGGTCAGTTCGATCACCCGGGGCTTGTTGCCCACCAGGGTTTCGTCATACAGGGCCTTCAACAGGTCGGCCTGCGCGGCGTCGGTCATGCGGCTCCTACCTTTCGAGAGAACCCGAGATGTATGGACACGGAGAGTGCCTGCTCGGCGACGAGTGCGCCGAGCGCCGGCAGGCGTTCTGCCGGAATTCGAGCGGTCGGTCCGGAGACCGACAGTGCCCCCACCACGGTGCCATCGGGTCCGCGCACGGGCGCGGCGACCGCGACCAGACCCACTTCCAGTTCTTCCGCGGCGATCGCCCATCCCCGGCGACGTACCACGGCCACATCGGACTCCAGCCCGGCCCGGGTGACGATCGTGGCCGGCGTCCGTGCCTCGAGCGGCCCCTCGGGCAGAGGGATCCGCCCGAAGGCGTAGAAGATCTTGCCCAGGGCTGAGCAGTGCGGTGGCACTTCGACGTCGACCCAGCTGGTGGCACCCAACAGGTATCGGCCGTCGGCCTGGGATACCTGTACCACGACGCCGCCCCGGGGGACGGCGAAGTTTGCGGTTTCACCGGTGGTCCCGGCGAGTCGGTCGAGGGCCGGCTGGGCGAGTTCGGCCAGGTCGTGCAGATGGCTGCCGGCGTTGTGGCGGGCAGCGTAGAGCGCGAACAGGGCTCCCGGGCGGAACAGGCCGTCCCGATCGCGCTGCACCAACCGGTTGCGTTCGAGGGCCTGGAGCAGTCGTGAGGTGGTCGATTTGGCCAGGCCGAGTTCGTCGACCAGCGAGGTGAAGCTGCGCGGCTCGCCCGACGCGACGATCAGGTCGAGCAGCGCGGCGGCGCGATCGACGGCCTGGCTGCCGGCGGTCGAGCCGGTCGGCTGGCGCGTCGAGGACTGTTCCATATCATGGAACCGTTGTTTCACGACGAAAGCGTAGGATCGGCCCTCGTCCGAGGTCAAGCACGACCGCACAAGCGCCCCTACTCCATCGAGTCGAAGGAGCCCCGATGTTCCGAAACACCATGCCGCGCTACGAGATCCTCTCGCAGGAGTCGCTGGCGGTGCTGGACTCCGGGTGGCGCCGGCTGGTGTCCGAGATCGGCGTGGAGTTCTGCTCCGACCGCGCCCTCGACCTGTTCCGAGCCGCCGGGCAGACGGTCGAGGACCAGAACGTGAAGTTCGACCCCGACTTCATCCTCGAGCAGGTCGCCAAGGCGCCGCACGAGTTCGACGTCCAGGCCCGAAACCCCGCCAATTCGGTGCACATCGGCGGCGATGCCATGGTCTTCGGGGGTGTGTACGGCCCGCCCTTCGTCCGCGAGGGCGACGTGCGCCGGGACGCCACGATGGACGACTTCCGCAACTTCACCCGTCTGGCCCAGTCGTTCTCGGGCCTGGATTCCGCCGGTGGGGTGATCTGCGAGCCCAACGATGCCCCGCTCGACAGTCGTCACCTGGACATGATCTACGCGCTGCAGACCCTGACGGACAAGATCTACATGGGCAACGTGGTCAGCGGGGTCAATGCCCGGGACACCCTGGCCATGACCGAGATCCTGTTCGGTGGCGGCAAGGGCCGTGAGGCCGGCCGGGCCTCGATCGAGAAGACCCCGGCGACCATCTCTCTGATCAACTGCAATTCGCCCTTGCGCTGGGACGACCGCATGCTCGACTCGCAGTTCGAGTACAGCGCGGCCAACCAGCCGGTGGTGATCACGCCGTTCCTGCTCATGGGCGCGATGTCGCCGGTCTCGATCCCCGCCACGCTGGCCCAGCAGATCGCCGAGGCCCTCACCGGCATCACCCTGTCGCAGCTGATCCGGCCGGGCAGCCCGGTGATCTTCGGGTCGTTCCTGTCGAACATCGACATGCAGTCCGGCTCACCGCAGTTCGGCACTCCCGAGTCGGCGATGGGGCTGCTCTGCACGGGTCAGATCGCCCGCCACTTCGGGCTGCCGGTGCGTTCGGGCGGCGGCTTCACGTCGTCCCAGGTGCCCGACGCCCAGGCCGCCTACGAGGCGTTGATGACGATGTGGCCGACGTTCCTGGCGGGCATCAACTGGGTGATGCACACCGCCGGCTGGCTCGACGGTGGGCTGGTGGCCTGTTACGAGAAGTTCGTCATCGACATGCAGATCCACGAGATGTTGCAGCACACCTTCACGCCGATCGAGTTCTCGCAGGAGACCCTGGCCTTCGGTGCTCACGCGGAGGTCGGCCACGGCGGGCACTTCCTCGGCGCCGAGCACACGATGGAGCGGTTCCGCACCTGCTTCTACCGGCCGTTCCTGTCCAGCTCGGACAACTATGACCGCTGGATGCGTAACGGTGCCAAGGACGCTGCGGCCCGCGCCTCCGATGTCTGGCACGCCAAGCTCGACGCCTACGAGCAGCCCCCGATGGACGATGCGGTGCGCGAGGAGCTGGAGGCCTACGTGACGGTGCGGCGGGCCGAGTTGGGCGACTGAGCCGGCTTTCCATCAGAGCGTCCGCCGGTCCGAGGATCAGTACGGCGTCACGGCATTGGACCCCGCCGAGACCGTGCCGATGCCGACGGCGTTGGTTGCGGTGACGGTGAAGGTGTAACTGGTGCCGTTGGTCAGGCCGGTGACCGTGCAACTGGTGGCACCGACCGTGGTGCAGGTCTTGGACCCCGGGCTCGACCTGACCGTGTAGCCGGTGATCGCCGACCCGCCGTTCCAGGACGGCGCCGTCCAGGACACGGTGGCCTGGGTGTTGCCGCCCGTGGCGACGGGGGTGCCGGGTGCGGCCGGGGTGAGTGTGGTGGCCCACTTGCGGCCCAGGTACTCGTCGATCTGGCGGCGTTCGCCGGTGGTGAGGGTGCGGGAGAAGACGATGATCTCGGGGACGGGTCCTTGCCAGTAGCCGCCGCCCCAGCTGGCGCGGCCGATCTCGGCGGCGGTCGTGGTGGTCACGAAGTCGTAGCTGGTGGCCGAGCCGTAGTCCGCGCCGTTGGCGGCCGAGCGGTTGGCGGCCGTGGCGGCCTCGACGGCGACCTCGGTCAGCGTTCCGGCGATCCAGTTGATGCCCGGCTGGGTGACACCGCCGCCGCCGTTGTCGTAGGTCACCGTCGTGCCGCCCTTGAACAGGGTGCGTTTGGTTCCGGTGCCGTCGGTGCCCCACCAGACCACGTCCCCTGCGGCATAGGTGGCATCGGTGGTGGCGGCGAGCACGAACAGGGTGCTCGTGGTGCGCGCGGTGGGAAGTTTGCCCACGGTGAGGCTGAGGTAGCTGCTGCTGCCGTTGAGGTTGACCACCGAGCGTCCTGCGATGGTCGTCAGCCCCGGCCGGTTTCCGGCGGTGGGCTGGGTGGCGTGGTTGGTGTTGCCGGACTTGTCGCTCCAGCAGCCGACGGTCGTGGTGGCCGCTGCGCCGGTACACGTGGAGTCGGCGTACTGCGTCGCTGGGTCGGCGCCGTCCAGCCAGAGTGTGAAGTTCGCCCCGGACATGATCGTCGCCGGGTAGGGGACGACGGTGGCCGAGCTCGACGCCGCTCCGGTGCCCATCGCGTTGGTGGCGGTCACGGTGACCGAGTAGGTGATGCCGTCGACCAGGCCGGTGAGGGTGCAGGGGCTGGACGCCGCGGTGCAGGTGCGGGTGGTCTGGCCGCTCGCGGTGGCGGTGGCCGTGTAGGAGGTGATGGCGCTGCCGCCGTTGGAGGCGGGTGCGGTCCAGGCCACGGACGCCTGCCCCGAGGTCGTGGTGCTGGCTGTTGCGGTGACGCCGGTTGGCGCGCCGGGGACGGTGGTCGGGGTGAACGATGCGGACGCCGCTGACGCGGGGCCGGTGCCGACACTGTTGGTGGCGGTGACCGTGACCGTGTAGCTGGTGCCGCTGGTCAGGCCGGTGATGGTGCAACCGGTGGACGCCGTGGTGCAGGTGCCGCCGCCGGGCGAGGCAGTCGCGGTGTAGGAGGTGATGGCCGCGCTGCCGACGAGGGCGGGGGCCGCCCACGAGACGGTGGCGGAGCTGTTGCCGGGTGTCGGGGTGACGGTGGTGGGTCGGTCGGGGGCGAGGGCGACGGCGTGGAAGAGCGTCCAGTTGGCGGCGGCGAGAACGCCCTGGCTGAGGATGCCGGGGACCTGGGTGGGGGTGGTGCGGTTGGTGAGGTCCCCGAGGCCGAGTTGGCCGAAGCCGTTGGAGCCCCAGCACCAGGTGGTGTCGTCGGTACGGGTGGCACAGGCGTGAGAGCTGCCGACGCTGACGGTGTTCCAGGTCGTGACGCCGCCGCTGACCTGCACCGGGCTGGTGCGTTGCGTGGTGGTGCCGTCGCCGAGCTGGCCATGGCTGTTCAGGCCCCAGCACCACAGGGTGCCGTCGGTACGGGTGGCGCACGCGGAGTTGCCCCCGGCGGCGACCCGGCTCCAGGTGGTGACGCCGACGCTGACCTGGACCGGGCTGTTCTGGGGTGAGCTGGTGTTACCGATGCCGACCTGACCGGAGGTGTTCACCCCCCAGCACCACAGGGTGCCGTCGGTGCGGACGGCGCAGGTGACGTTGCCCCCGACCGAGACGTTCGCCCAGCTGGCTCCGGGGGAGACCTGGACGGGGCTCAGCTGATTGTTGAGGTCGCCTTGGCCGATATAGGCGTGGCCCCAGCACCACAGGCTGGCATCGGCGCGGATGGCGCAGGTGATCTCGGTTCCGGCGGAGACGCTGGCCCAGGTGGTGCCGGTGACCGCGGTGGGGGCGGGGTGGTCGGTGTAGTCCCCGCTGCCCTGCTGACCGAAGCCGTTGTCACCCCAGCAGTACAGGGTGTGGTCGCTGCGGACGCCGCAGCCGTGGTTGGAGCCGTGGGCGACGCCGGTCCACGTGGTGGCGGCGCCGATCTGGGTCGGGCTCGGGCGGTTGATCGTGCTGCCGTCCCCCAGGTCGCCGGTGGCATTGTTGCCCCAGCACCACAGCGTGCCACCGGTGATACCGCAGCCATGGTCGGCTCCGCCGCCGAGGGTGGTCCAGGTACTCGTGGCACCGATCTGGCGTGCCCGGGTCTCGGGGTCCAGGCCGAGCTCGCCATAGTCGTTGCTGCCCCAGCACCACAGGGCGCCCGTGGCGCGCAGTCCGCAACTGGCGTCGTAGCCGGCGGCCAGGGTGGTCCAGGTGGAGCTGAGTTGGGTGGGGCTGGTGCGACGGGTGGTGGTGGCGTCGCCGAGTTGGCCCGAGCTGTTGTAGCCCCAGCACCAGGCGGTGCTGTCGGTACGGGTGGCGCAGGCATGGTCGTCCCCGGTGGTGATGCTGTTCCAGGTCGTGACGGCGCCGGTGACCTGGCTGGGGCTGGTCGGGCTGGTGGTGTTGCCTTGACCGGTGGCGCCGTCGCCGCCGTAGCCCCAGCACCACAGGGTGCCGGTGGTTTGGGTGGCGCAGGTGAACACACCCCCGGCGGACACGTTCGCCCAGGTGGTGGCGGCACCGACCTGCAGCGGCGTGGTCTGGGCGGTGTACGCGGAGGTGCCGTTGCCGAGTTGGCCGAAGCTGTTGTAGCCCCAGCACCACACCGTGTGGGTGGTGCGGGTGGCGCAGGTGTGCGTGCCGCCCGCCGACACGCTGCTCCAGGTGGTGGCACCACCGCTGACCAGGGCGGGGCTGGTCTGTTGGGTGGTGTTGCCGTTACCGAGTTGCCCGGAGGAGTTGAGGCCCCAGCAGTACAGGGTGCCGTCGGTGCGGGTGGCGCAGGTGAAGGAGTCACCGGCATCGACGGTGGCCCACACCGTGCCGGTGACCTGGGTGGGGGCGTTCTGCATCGTGGTGCTGCCGATGCCGAGTTGTCCGGTGCTGTTGGAGCCCCAACACCACAACGTGTTGTCGGTGCGGGTGGCGCAGGCATGGGTGTTGCCGACCGTCACCGCGTTCCAGGTGGTCGCAGATCCGATCTGCACCGGTACGGCATGCGTGGCGTAGTCGCCTTGCCCGAGTTGGCCCGAGTCGTTCGTGCCCCAGCACCACAGGGAGTGGTCGCTGCGCAGGCCGCAGGTCGACGTCTTCCCGACGGCGAGGGAGGACCAGGTGGTGGCGGTGCCGATCTGTTGCGGCGACAACGGGGTGTTCAGGCCCAGGCCGAGCTGGCCGGCGTCGTCCAGCCCCGCCGAGGCCAGCAGATGAGCCATCGGAGTGGCACTCACGCTCGCCCCGGGTCCGGTGCCGGTGGTGTTGGTGGCGGTGACGGTGAGGGTGTAGGTGGTGCCGTTGGTGAGTCCGGTGAGGGTGCAGGTGGTGGTGGCGGTGGTGCAGGTGGCGCCGCCGGGGCTGGCGGTGGTGGTGTAGGAGGTGATGGCGGCGCCGCCGTCCCAGGTGGGTGGTGTCCAGGAGACGCTGGTTTGGGTGTTGCCGGGGGTGGCAGTGAGGCCGGTGGGTGCGTCGGGGGTGAGGGGGGTGGCCCATTTGCGGGCGAGGTATGCGTCGATGTGGCGGCGTTGGGTGGGGGTCGGGGTGGTGTTGAGGACGATGACTTCTTTGATGGGTCCTTTCCAGTTGGGTCCGACGCGGACGTAGCCGGCTCCGGTGGTGCTGTAGGGGTAGGTCTGGCTGATCGCGGGGCGGCCGTCGCGGATCAGGTCGTAGGTGCCGGAGGCGAACTGGGTGTCGACGATGTGGGTGGTGTTGGTGGTCCAGGTGCCGTCGGTGAGGGTGGGGGTGGAGCCGGCGTCGACGCTGATGGCGCCGGTGCCGGCGGCGTAGGTGATGTAGCGGCGTCCGCCGGTGATGCCGCTGCCCCAGAACAGGGCGCTGGTCGAGGGTGAGGTGGCGGGGGTGGTCTCGCTGGAGGCGGCGACCACGAAGGCGGTGGAGGCGGCGGTGCCGGTGGGTAGGCCGGTGGCGGCGTTGTGGAGCAGGTCGTCGCCGCCGTCGAAGACGGGGAGCAGGCGGTCGCTGCTGGTGGTGGCGGTGGGTTGGTTGGGGACGGTGGTCTCGGTGAGGTCGTTCCCGGCGGGTGATTGGTCGTTCCAGCAGGCCACCCGGTCGCCGGGGGCGGCAGGGGTGCTGCACGAGCTGTCGGTGAACAGTGCGGTGGGGGAGGCGGCGTCGACCCAGAGTTTCAGGGCCGAGGCGGACATGACCGCGGCGGGGTAGGGGATGGTCGTGATTGTGCCGGGGGTGCTGGTGCCGTTGGTGTTGGTGGCCGTCACCGAGATCGTGTAGGTCACCCCGTTGGTCAGGCCGGTGAAGGTGCAGGTCCGGGTGGCGGGGACGGTGATGGTGCAGGTCTGGGACGCCGGGGTGGTGGTGGCGGTGTAGGTGGTGATGGCGGTGCCCTGGTCGTCGGGTTGGGTCCAGGTGGCGGTGGCTTGGGTGTCCTCGGCGGTGGCGGTGACCACGGGTGGGTCGGGGACGCCGGGGCAGGGGGTGGTGGCGGTGGTGGTGGCGGTGGAGGTCCAGGTGCCGTGGCGGATGCGGACCTGGGGGGTGAGTTGGGTGGTGGGCACCGTCACGCTGGTGCTGGTGCCGCTGACGCCGGTGGCCAGGGTGGTGACGCCGTCGGTGATGTCGTAGGTGGCGCCGGCGCGCAGGCCGGCGGCGGGGGTCCAGGTGACCTGGCAGGTGGTGGGTGCGGTGCGGGTGGTGGTGACGCTGGTGGGGACCCAGGGGTCGAGTTGGGCGCTGCTCAGCGTCGTCCCACCGTTGGAGGTCTGCGCCGTGAACGCACCCTGGGTCGGCGACGAGAACAGGGCCACCAATCCCAGGAAGGCCAGACCGGCGCCCCACGCGACCAGCCTCCGCCGCGGCCGCGTGTCGGTGCCCCGAGCCCGGCGCGGGGACGCCGAATCGCCTCGGGCACCCACCACCTTGTTCCTGTCGACACCCCAGGGCTCCGACCTGAGCCCCGCGAACCGCGCATCACGGGCCGAGATGCCATGAACCGGGCGGATCAGTTCGGCGTCACGGCGTTGGACGCTGCCGACGCGGTGCCGGTGCCGATGGTGTTGGTCGCGGTGACGGTGAAGGTGTAGCTGGTGCCGTTGGTCAGGCCGGTGACGGTGCAGCTGGTGGTTCCGGCGGTGGTGCAGGTCTTGGCGCCCGGGCTCGACGTCACCGTGTACCCGGTGATCGCCGACCCGCCGTTCCAGGACGGCGTCGTCCACGACACGGTGGCCTGGGTGCTGCCGCCGGTGGCGGCCGGGGACGTCGGGGCCGACGGCGTGATGGTGAGCGCCCACTTGCGGGCCAGGTACTCGGCGATGGTGCGCTGGTCCGTGGTGGTCTGGGCGGTGTTGAAGCCGACCAGCTCACCGATCGACCCGGTGTATGTGATGTTGTTGGTGTTCTTGCCGATATAGGCGGTTGCCGAGGCGGTCAATGAACCCGTGTTGGTCGAAGTGGCCGTGCCCCGAGCCGCGTCGTCCACCGAGGCCTGCAGACCGCCGCCCGACCGGCGGGTGGACATCAGATGGTTGGTGTTGTTGGGGATGGCGGTCGGGCCATGGGCTGTGGTGTCGGGGTTGCCGGTGCCCATTGCCGGGAGGCCACCCGTGATCGAGATGCCGTAGTCGTTCTGCACGCTGGCGCCCGACAGGTCGAAGATCGGGCTTCCCGCGTACCACTGGCTCGATGTGGTGCCGACCGTTGCCGTGGGCCGCACCACGGCGTACCAGGTCATGTCCCCGGCGAACGGTCGCGGCGCGCTCAATTGGCTGGTGCCGCTGAAGGCCACCGTGGGATGGCCGTTGATGCTCGTGCCCACGGCCGCATAGCTGGTCGACACCACGGAGGCGTTGTTGGCCGCGCCGGACTTGTCCTTCCAGCAGGCCACCGTGGTGGTCGCCTGGGCGCCGGAGCAGTTGGTGGTCAAAACCGTGGTGGCGTCGGCGGCGTCGTACCAGAGTTTCATGGTCGTCGACGTCATGATCGCGGCGGGGTAGGTGGTCACTGACGTTGCGGTGGAGGCGGTTCCGGTGCCGAGGGCGTTCGTGGCCGTGACGGTGACCGAGTAGGTGATGCCGTCGATCAGGCCGGTCAGGGTGCAGGGGCTGGACGCCGCGGTGCACGTGACCGTGGATTGACCGCTCGCGGTGGCTGTGGCCGTGTAGCCGGTGATCGCGCTGCCGCCATTGGAGGCCGGTGCGGTCCAGGTCACCGACGCCTGACCGTTGACGGAGGTACTGGGCGTGGCGGTGACCGCGGTGGGCGCGCCGGGTGTCGTGGCGGGGGTGACGGTGGTTGTGGCGGCCGGGCCGGTACCGATGGAGTTGGTGGCGGTGACCGAGACGGTGTACGTGGTGCCGTTGGTCAGGCCGGTGATGGTGCAGGTGGTGGCTGGTGGTGTGGCGGTGCAGGTTTGACCGCCGGGGGAGGCGGCGGCGGTGTAGCCGGTGACGGTTGCTCCGCCGTCCCAGGTGGGGGTGGTCCAGCTCATGGCGGCGGTGCCGTTGCCGGCGGTGGCGGTGGGGGTGCCGGGTGCGGCGGGGGTGATGATGCTGGCCCATTTGTGGGCGAGGTAGTCCTCGAGGGTGCGGCGCTCGGCGGTGGTGAGGGTGCCGGTGAAGGCGATGATCTCGGGGGTGGTGCCCCACCAGCGGCCGGCGGGGGTGGTGTCGCCTCCGGTGCCGATCCAGAAGTGATCGGTGCCGGTGGTGAAGGCTCCGCTGGTGGTGACGCCGGTGCCGCCCTGGGCCCAGATGGTGACCGAGGTGCCGGAGGCGAACTCGGCGGCGGCGACCCCTTGGGCCTGGGCGCCGGGCCAGGCGGTGGAGAAGGCCATGGGGCTGCCGTTGACGTCGGCGCCGGTGGCCGACCAGCTCGTGACGCGGCGTTGGCTGGCGGCGGTGGTGCCGCCGTAGGAGAGGGCGGAGATGCCGTTCATGGCGACGCTGGGGTTGACGGCTGCCGACATGATGACGGTGCCGGTGGTGGTGCCGGTGGGCAGCAGGCTCGGATTGGCCGACAGGTAGTCGTTGCTGCCGTCGAAGCTGGGCACGGGGTGTCCGGCGACGGTGCTCAGGACGGGTTGGTAGGTACCGGTGGCCTGGCTGGCGTGGTTGGCCGAGGCGGACTTGTCCGTCCAGCAGCCGACGGTGGTGGTGGCCTGGGCGCCGGTGCAGGCCGAGGAGGCGTACAGCGTGGCGGGGTCGGCGCCGTCCAGCCAGAGTTTCAGGTTCGTCCCGGACATGATCGTGGCGGGGTAGGTGGTCACGGTGGTGGCGGTGGACGCCGGGCCGGTCCCGGCGCTGTTGGTGGCCGTGACGGATACCGAGTAGGCGACTCCGTCGACCAGGCTGCTCAGGGTGCAGGGGCTGGACGCCGCGGTGCAGGTGCGGGTGGTCTGGCCGGCGGCGGTGGCGGTGGCGGTGTAGGAGGTGATGGCGGCGCCGCCGGTGGAGGTGGGAGCGGTCCAGGCGACGGTGGCCTGGCCGCTGACCGTGGTGCTGGCGGTGGCCGTGACCCCGGTGGGTGCACTGGGCACCGTGGTGGTGGGTGTGCCCGTGGTGGTCGAGGCGGGGCCGGTGCCGACCGCGTTGGTGGCGGTGACGCTGAAGGTGTAGGTGGTCCCTCCGCTCAGTCCGGTGACGGTGCAGCTGGTGGTGGCGGTGGTGCAGGACGCGCCGCCGGGGCTCGCGGTGACGGTGTAGGAGGTGATGGCTGACCCGCCGTCCCAGGTGGGCGCCGACCAGCTCAGGGCCACCTGCCCGCCGCCCGCGGTGGCGGTCGGCCCGACCGGTGCGCCGGGCGTGATGGTGATCCCCCACTTGCGGGCGAGGTACTCGGTGAGGGTTCTCTCGTCGGTGCGCGACAGGGCAGTGGTGGCGACGATGACTTCGCCGAGGTCACCGACGTAGGTGGCCGCGTCGGCGTTCTTTCCGAGGTAGGCGGTGACGGTGTTGGTCAGAGCCGGGCTACCGGCCGCGGTGGCGGTGCCGCGGGCGGCGCCGTCCGCCGAGGCCTCGAGGCTGGTGCCGCTGCGGCGCCCGACGGCGAGGTGGCCGGAGCCGTTGTTGACGGTGACCGGGCCGTGGGCCGTGGTGTCGGACGGGCTCCCGGTCCCGAAGGCAGGTGCTCCGGCGGTGAGTGACAGACCGTAGTCGTAGCCGATGCCGGTGACCTCGCCGTCGAGCAGAGGAGCCCCGACCCACCAGTGGTCGGTCGCCAGGGCCCGGGACTGAGTGGTGCGGGTGATGGCGAAGATCGTCATGTCCGTCGAGGCCGGCGACGGGACCCCGAGCTGGGACGAGCCGTTGAAGGCCAAGGTGGGCAGGGCATTCAGCGCCGGCCCGATGGCCGCGGCGACGGGGCCGGCGGCGTGTCGGGCATGACCCGACTTGTCCTTCCAGCACTGCACGGCCGAGCCGAGACCGGTGCCGGCGGTCGTGGTGCAGCCGCTGTCGCTGTACCGGGTGGTGATGTCGGCGGCATCGAGCCACACCCCCAGCCCTGCCGTGGTCATGATCCCGGCGGGGTAGGGGATGGTCGTGGTGGTGCCGGGGGTGCTGGTGCCGTTGGCGTTGGTGGCCGTCACCGAGACGGTGTAGGTCACTCCGTTGGTCAGGCCGGTGAAGGTGCAGGTGCGGGTGGCGGGGACGGTGATGGTGCAGGTCTGGGACGCCGGGCTGGTGGTGGCGGTGTAGTGGGTGATGACCGAGCCCTGGTCGTCGGGTTGGGGCCAGGTGATGGTGGTTTGTTGGTCGCTGGGGATGGCCGTGACGGCGGGGGCGTCGGGGACGCCGGTGCAGGGGGTGGTGGCGGTGGTGGTGGCGGTGGAGGTCCAGGTGCCGTAGCGGATGCGGACCTGGGGGGTGAGTTGGGTGGTGGGCACGGTGATGGTGGTCGTGGTGCCACTGACGCCGGTGGCGTAGGTGGTGACGCCATCGGTGATGTCGTAGGTGGCCCCGGAGCGCAGGCCGACGGCGGGGGTCCAGGTGACCTGGCAGGTGGTGGGCGTCGTCCGGGTGGTGGTGACGCTGGTGGGGATCCAGGGGTCGAGTTGGGCGGCGCTGAGCGCCGTCCCGCCGTTGGAGGTCTGGGCCGTGAACGCCCCCTGAACCTGGGAGGAGAACAGCGCCGCGAAGCCGACGAACAGCAACGCGCCACCCACGACCACCCGACTCCACCGGCGCCGGGTGTGGTTCGAGCCAGAGGTGGGCCCGCGCGGGGACGCCGAACCGCCCCTCGAAGCATCCACCACCATGTTTCTCCTCTTCGGCACCTCGAGCCCCCGGGCAGAGCCCCCGGATCGGAAAGATGAGACGCAGGCTCCTTCAGGCGGGGCGGGCTCCCCGGCGCGGGGCGCCCCCCCCCCCCCCCGCGAACCCAGGGGTCGAGCTGGCCGGCGCTGTCCAGGGCGCGTCACTCGGTCGGCCCAGCTCGCGCCCCTTGGCGGGAAGATCTCCTCAGCAGCGATCGCATCGCGCATACTGGTGCGTCATGAGCAACAGCGCGCAGGCGGCGGACGCCGGTTCAGGGCTGGTGCAGTCCGTCGACCGGGCGCTGACCATCCTGCGGGTGCTCGCCCGCGACGGCGAACTGGGCGTCACCGAGATCGCCGCCGATCTGGGCGTGCACAAGTCGACGGCCTTCCGGCTGGTGGCCACGCTCGAGGCCCACGACCTGGTCGAGCAGGTCTCGGACCGGGGCAAGTTCCGGCTCGGCGTCGGGGTGTTGCGGCTGGCAGGGGCCACGACCGTACGCCTGGACCTGATCCAGGAGAGTCGGCCGGTGACCGCCGGATTGGCCCGGGCCGTGGGGGAGACCGTGAACGTGGCGGTGCTGTCGGGTACCGAGGCGCTGTACCTCGACCAGGTGAGTGGGCCGTCGGCCCTGGCGTTGCAGAACTGGGCCGGCCAGCGGATTCCGCTGCACGCGACGTCCAACGGGAAGGTGCTGTTGGCCTATGCCGGTGCCCCGGTGATCACCGAGGCGCTGCGCTCCCTGCGCCGATTCACCCCCCGAACCCTGGTGGACATTCCCGCCCTGCAACGCGACCTCGAGGAGGTCCGCCGCCGGGGCTGGGCGTTGGCGGTCGACGAACTGGAGGAAGGGCTGACCGCGATCGCGGCCCCGATCCGTGGGGCCGATGGAACCGTGATCGCCTCCCTCAGCGCCTCCGGGCCGACGTTCCGCCTCACCGCCGAACGCACCCCTGACGTGGCCGCCCGAGTGATGGCCGCAGCCCGAGAGATCTCACAACGGATGGGTTGGCATGAGGTGGAGCCAACCCGACGTGTGGTTGGCTAACAATCAGCTACCAAACGAGCTGATCTGACCTCGAACGCTTGACGCTGGTCACAGTCCCCGTCGATTCTGTTGCTCGTTGAACACCCGGGTGCGTGATGCGCAACACAGCGTGTCGGCCAGAACCACCTGACAGGCGCCTCGGCGCCAGGAAGGTCGTCCCGATATGACGCAAGTGCAGCCGACCGGCTCCGAACCGGTGATCAGTGTGCGGGATCTCTGGAAGGTCTTCGGCCCTGGCGCCGAGAAGGTTCCGCAGTCGCCGGAGCTGGCCGCCCTGAGCCGGCGCGAGCTGATCGACCGCACTGGCTGCACGGCTGCGGTGCGCGATGTCGGCTTCGACATCGCCCCGGGCGAGGTGTTCGTGGTCATGGGTCTGTCGGGTTCGGGTAAGTCGACCCTGCTGCGCTGCCTGACCCGCCTGATCGAGCCGACGTCGGGCTCGATGCTCTTCGGTGGCGAGGACATCCTGGCGGTGGACGCCAAGCGATTGCGTGAGCTGCGGCGCACCAAGTTCTCGATGGTCTTCCAGCACTTCGGTCTGCTGCCGCACCGCAAGGTGGTCGAGAACGTCGCTTACGGTCTCGAGATCCGTGGTGCCGGCAAGGCCGAGCGCACCAAGCGGGCGATGGAGGTGATCGAGCTGGTGGGTTTGAGCGGTTACGAGTCCTCCTACCCCGACCAGCTCTCCGGTGGCATGCAGCAGCGCGTCGGACTCGCCCGGGCACTGGCCGTCGACCCCGAGGTGCTGTTCTTCGACGAACCGTTCTCGGCGCTCGACCCGCTGATCCGCCGGGACATGCAGAACGAGGTCATCCGGCTGCACAAAGAGGTCGGCAAGACCATGGTCTTCATCACCCACGACCTGTCCGAGGCGCTCAAGCTGGGCGACCGGATCATGATCATGCGGGACGGCGCGCAGATCCAGGTCGGCACCGGTGACGAGCTCGTCGGGGCACCGGCGGACGAGTACGTGCGCGACTTCGTCCAGGACGTCAACCGATCGCACGTGCTCACGCTGCGCTGGATCATGCGCCAGCCGCGGCCGGACGACCCGATGGACGGGCCGGTGCTCGGTCAGGACGTGCTGGTGCACGAGGCGCTGCGCGCGGTGCTCGCGGCGCGCAAGCCGGCGCGCATCGTCGACGCGAACGACGAGCTGATCGGCATGGTGGGCGACGAGGAGATCTTCGGGGTGATCTCCTCGACCGAGACGGTCGCCTCGGCGTCCTCGGACTCTGCGGTGAAGGTCGCGCGGTGAGCAGTTCGGTGGCGCCCCCGGTGGTGCCCCAGACGCCGATCCAGCCCACCGACCTGCCGGCCCCCGGTCCTCGGCGGCCGGGGCGCCTGGTGCAGATCCTCGGCGTGCTCGTCGTATGGATCGTCCTGTGGCTGGTGCTGCGGGGCACCAACACGTTGGCGCTGGCCGAGGCCGACCTGACCCCGTTCCACGAGCGAATCAACGATCTGCGCGACTGGGTGGACGCCAACCGCAACTCCTCCCCGATCTTCCTCTACGTCTTCAACGAGATCCGGGTCGTGATCGACGCCCTGTCGACGGCGTTGCGGCACCTGATCGCGGTCCCGGCGGACGGCGAGACCATCCCCACCCTGGGCTGGCTCGGCGTCACCGCGGTGTTCACCTTCATAGCCGGGTGGTTGGGCAACATCCGGGTGGCACTGCTGACTGCGGTCGGCTTCGTCATCCTCGGCCTGCAGGGCCTGTTCACCGAGTCGATGGACACCCTGGCGGTCACCCTGGCCGCCGTGTTGGTCTCGCTGTTGATCGGCATTCCGCTCGGCGTGCTCGCGGGGTTCAATGATCGCTTCAACCGGATGATCACCCCGTTCCTCGACTTCATGCAGACCATGCCGTCGTTCGTCTACCTGGCCCCGCTGACGCTGTTCTTCGGCATCGGACTGTCCTCGGCGGTGATCACCACGGTGATCTATGCGGCGCCGCCGGCGATCCGGCTGACCGCGCACGGCATCCGTTCGGTGAACAAGGCCACGGTCGAGGCCTCGCAGTCCCTGGGGTCGACCTCCTGGCAGACCCTCACCCATGTGCTGCTGCCGATGTCGCGCCGCACCATCGTGCTCGGCATCAACCAGACGATCATGGCAGCGCTGTCGATGGTCACCATCGCGGCCCTGATCGACGCGCCCGGGCTGGGCAAGACCGTGATCAAGGCGCTGCAGAGTGTCGATGTCGGGACCGCGTTCAACGCCGGCATCGCCCTGGTGATCCTCGCCATCGTGCTCGACCGGACGACGACCGCGATGGCGGTGCGCAGCGAGGGCGTGACGCAGAAGCGTCAGTTCGGGCTCGCAGCGCGCCTGGCGCAGCTGCGCCGTCCCATGGTTCTGGCCGGGGCCGTGGCGACGATCGTCGTCGCCTACCTGTCCCGGGTCTACGTCGACCTGGCGATCTTCCCGAAGCCGGCGAGCGGCTCACCGCTCAACCTCGGTCGCCTGATCAGCAGCGGGGCCGACAACGCGACCACCTGGGTGCAGGACACGTTCCCCACCCTCACCAGCGGGCTGCAGGAGGTGACCACCACCTGGTTGATCGACCCGTTGCAGAGTCTGCTCACCGACAGCCCCTGGTGGGTCACCGCTGCCGCGATCACCGCGATCGCCTTCATCCTCGGCAACGTCCGTGCGGCGATCGTGGCGGCGCTGTGCCTGGTGCTGGTGATGGCCACCGGCTTGTGGGAGGACAGCATGATCACGCTGGCCTCGACCCTGGTCGCCACCGTGCTGGTGGTGGCGTTCGGCATCGTGGTCGGGGTCTGGATGGGCCGCAGCCGCCGGGCGGACGCCGCGATCCGTCCGATCCTGGACGCCGCACAGGTGCTGCCGCCGTTCGTCTACCTGGTGCCGGTGGTCGCCCTGTTCAACCCGAGCCGGTTCAGCGCGATCATCGCGGCCCTGGTGTTCGCGGCACCGGTCGCGGTGAAGATCACCGCGGACGGCATTCGGCACGTGTCGGCCACCACGGTCGAGGCGGCGGTGGCCGCAGGGTCGAGCACCTCTCAGGTGGTGCGCAAGGTGCAGCTGCCGATGGCGGCACCGGCGCTGACCCTGGCGACCAACCAGGGGCTGATCTACGTGCTGTCGATGGTGGTCATGGGCGGGCTGGTCGGTGGCGGAGCGCTCGGCTACGACGTGGTCGCAGGGTTCTCCCAGGGCCAGCTGTACGGCAAGGGCCTGGCTGCCGGCCTGGCCATCGTGTTGCTCGGCATCACGCTCGACCGGGTGACCCAGGCGGCTTCACGTCGCGTGGGTCGTCCCGGACGGTGAGTGTGGGCCGGGTGCAGGGGGAGTGATCGTCCCAGGAAGGTCCTGAGACAGACGCAAGGGATTCACCCGTAACGAGGAGGTCGGAACACAGTGCGAGGACTCAGGACGGCCCGTGCGATCGCTCTGGTCGCCAGCGCCGCAGTGGCGCTGACGATCAGCGGTTGTGGCGGCGCCAAGGTCGGCGAGACGAGCGGGGCCTCCGGGGCCGCGTCGGCGTCGGGCGGTGGCGGCGCCGAGTGTGGCACCTTCAACATCGCGATCAACCCGTGGGTCGGCTACGAGGCAAATGCCGCCGTGGTCGGCTACGTGGCCGAGCGTGACCTGAAGTGCAAGGTGGTGAAGAAGGACCTCAAGGAGGAGATCGCCTGGCAGGGCTTCGGCTCGGGTGAGGTCGACGTCGTCCTGGAGAACTGGGGCCACCCGGACCTGGTCAAGAAGTACATCGACGAGCAGAAGACCGCCGTCGACGCCGGCCTGACCGGCAACAAGGGCGTCATCGGCTGGTACGTGCCGCCGTGGCTGGCCAAGGAGCACCCGGACATCACCGACTGGAACAACCTGAACAAGTACGCCGACCTGTTCAAGACCTCCGAGTCGGGCGGCCAGGGTCAGCTGCTGGACGGTGACCCGTCGTTCGTCACCATCGATGCGGCGCTGGTCAAGAACCTGAAGCTGAACTACAAGGTGGTCTACGCGGGCAGCGAGACGGCCCTGATCACCGCGTTCCGCCAGGCGGAGAAGCAGAAGAAGCCGCTGCTCGGCTACTTCTACGAACCGCAGTGGTTCATGGCCGAGGTGCCGCTGGTCAAGGTGAACCTGCCCAAGTACACCGACGGTTGTGACGCCGATGTGGCCAAGGTGGCCTGTGACTACCCGCCGTACGAGCTGAACAAGATCGCCAGCAAGAAGTTCATGGACGCCAATGGCCCCGCGGCCAAGCTGGTCAAGAACTTCCAGTGGACCAACGACGACCAGAACCTGGTGGCGAAGTACATCACCGTGGACAAGATGTCCGCGGCGGACGCCGGCAAGAAGTGGGTCGAGGACAACCCCGACAAGGTGAAGGCCTGGCTCGCGAGCTGAGCTGGTCTGGGCCGAACGAGTGATGACGGCGGGCGCAGCACATGCTGCGCCCGCCGTTTCACTGTCGTGACACCATCAGTCGTCGGGTTGATGTTCTGTGGTGCTCAAGAGCTCGGGTTGACCTGGCGATAACCCGCCATGGTCATCACTCGGCGCATCGCGGCCCTTGCGGGGGGCCGCAGCCTGCGTCGCGCCCTGGTGGTTCGCACCATGGCGATGGCGCTGAGTGCCATGTTCGCCACGGCGGCGCTGTTCGCCTACCAATCCCAGCGCGAGAGCCACCAGCGCGCCCAGGACGACACGGCCGAGTTCGCGACCCTGATCTCCGACGAACTGACCAACCAGTTCGCCACCTGGCGCCAGGACCTGCTCATCGCCGCGGGCAACACCGCCTACCGCGACTGGTTCGAGCAACCCGAGAACCGGCGGCTCACCACGGTGCGCATCAACAACGCGCTGGTGGCGTTGCACGACATCGAGCCCGGGCTGATCGACGAGTCCTGCTTCATCGCCGCCGACGGCAGAGAGCTGGCGCGACAGACCAAGGGTGAGATCGCGCCGGACGACGACCTGTCACCCGACGAGTCGGAGGCCGCGTTCTTCGCGCCCTCGTTCGCGCTGCGCGAGGGCGAGGTGTGGCAGGGCAGCCCCTACGTGTCGGAGGATTCCGGTCGGTGGGTGGTCTCGAACTCGACGCCGCTGACCTTCGGGGGCAAGAACCTCGTCATCCTGCACTTCGAGGCGAACCTGGACGCCGTGCGCAGCCGCGTCGTCCGGCAGTTGCACGGCGGTATGCAGGTGCGCATCGTCGACACCGAGAGCAAGAAGGTGATCGCCGATACGGCGGTCGACCAGCCGATCGTGGACAAGCCCCTGGCGCCATGGGGGGAGTGGGCGGGTGCCGCCGGGCCGATCCGGGCCTCGGCGGACGTCGGGCTCGGCAAGGGCAATGCCAACGCCTGGACCGTGGAGGTCAGCCGCGCGGACACCAGCGTGCTCACGGGCTCGCTGCTGCTCGAGCTGGGCTTGCTGGTGGTGGTCGGCGGCGTCGTGCTCAGCCTGATCACCACCCGGTTCGGCCGGGGCATCAGCGCCCCGATGGAGCAGGTCACCGAGGTGGCCGAGGCCATGGCCGCCGGCGATCTGACCCGGCGCACCGATGTTCGGCGAGCCGACGAGATCGGGCGCATGGCCGCGGCGGTCAACCTGGCCATCGACACCATGAGCCAGGCGAACCTTGCCCTGCAGCGCGAGCACGAGGAGCGTCGCGAACAGCTGCGCAACACCCAGGAGCAGCAGCGTCGGGCAGAGGAGGACGTCCGCCGCCGGGCGCAGGAGATCATCGATCAGACCGCGGCCCAGATCGCCGAGGAGCTCGACCGGATCGTCGAGCACGTCCGCGAGGTGCAGGACGGCGCCGAGACCATCTCGCACCGGGTCGGCGGCACCGGGCGGGCCACCCGCAGCCTGGTGGACCAGGCGGGTGAGGCCGACACCTACGTCGAGGCCCTGGGCGAGAGCCTGCGCAAGGTGGGGGGCATCGCCGAGATGATCGCCGGCGTGGCCTCACAGACCAATCTGCTGGCGCTCAACGCGACCATCGAGGCCAATCGGGCCGGCGAGGCCGGGCAGGGCTTCCGGGTGGTGGCCGACGAGGTGAAGTCGCTGGCCGGCTCGACGTCCCGTTCGACCGGCGAGATCTCGGCGACGATCGCCACCATCGAGGACCATGCCCGCTCGGTCGCCACGGTGATCGCCACCATGGCCGGCAGCGTCAACGGCATCGACGAGGCCACCGCCGATGTCGTCGGCGTGACCCATCGTCAGAACGAGATCGTCGCCGCGATGCAGGGGGCCGTCAGCACGGCCGTGGCCCGGGTCAAGGCCCTGACCAATGCCACCAGCGAGGTGGAACGCCGCACCGCTCGCCGGGTGCCGTTCCACGGCGAGGGCCTGTTGATCGTCAACGCGGTGCAGGCACCGATCGCCTGGAAGGACATCAGCATCGGCGGCATGGCCGGGACGGTCCGCTCGGACACTCCCGTCCGCGAGAACGACAAGGTCACCCTGGAGTTCGTCCTGGTGGGCCGGCAGATCCGGGTGGTCTGCACGGTGCAGCGGCTGGCTGTCAGTGGTGGGCTGATCCACCTCGGCCTGGGCTTCATCGAGGCGAGCCGCGACCTGCGGGACGCGATCGCGACCTACTTCGAGGACGTCCTGGGATCGGCCGAGGTCTGATGCACGGCCGACCCCCAGGACGGCGCCTCAGTGGTGACGGGCGTCCAGCTCGGCGCTGATCGCCGGTACCACCTGGTGCAGGTCACCCACCACCGCGTAGTCCGCCTTGGTCACCATCGGTGCCTCGGGGTCGGTGTTCACCGCGATGATCGTCTTCGCGCTGGAACAGCCGGCCCAGTGTTGGATCGCGCCACTGATACCGCAGGCCAGGTAGACGTCCGGCGTGATCCGGCTGCCGGTCTGGCCGACCTGTTCGTGGTGGGGGCGCCAGCCGAGGCTGGTCACCACGCGCGAGACGCCGAGGGCACCGCCCAGCCGCGCGGCCAGGGCGATGAGCTCGTCGAACTCGTCCGGACCGCCCACGCCGCGTCCGCCGCCGACCACGACCCGGGCCCGGGTCAGGTCGGTGCCCGAGCTGGCCACGGGCACCGTGCGCCGCACCTGGGCCACCAGGTCGGCGTCGGTGAGTGAGGCGGGTGTCGCCGCCACGACCTGAACCGGCACCGGCGAGGCCACGACGGAGTGCTCCACCGCATGTCCGGCCATGGTGAACAGGGCCGGCGAACCGACCAGGTCGAGCTCCTCGAGCACCGCCCCGCCCATCACCTGTCGTCGTGCCACCAACACGGCATCGCCCGTGTCGGTGCCGCCGAGCTGCGCCGAGGTGACCTCGGTGACGTTGGCGGCCATCCGGAGGTCGAGCCGGGCGGCCACATGGGCCAGCACCTCGTTGCCGCGCGGGCTGGCCGGGGCCAACACCACGGACGGCGCGTGGGCGCGGACGGCGTCCACGACGCACGAGGCCCAGGCCGCCGCGCTGTAGGCGGCCAGACGAGGGTCGCTGACCTGATGCAGCACCGCAGCACCGTGGGCGGACAGTTCATCCAGCCCGCTCGCCGGGACATCCCCGACGACCAGGGCATGAACGGCCACGGCATCGGCTCCACTGGCTCCCTTGGCTTCCGCCAGACCCCGGGCGAAGGTGAGCGCCTCGAGCGAGAGGGTCGACATCTCCTCCGGCTCGGACTCGACGAGAACGAGAACAACCCCGCTCACTTGGTCACCACCCCGATCGTGTGCAGCACGTCGACCACGGCGGCGGCTGCGGCCGAGGTGTCCTTGTCGGTGCCCAGAACCTGAACCGTGCTGGGCTGCTCGGGCGGCAGGATCAGGGTGCGTCGACCGGTGCCGTGCGCTGGAGCGGCGACCTCGACCACCTCGACCGGGGCCTTCTTGGCCTTCAGCCGGCCCGGGATCGAGGGGTATCGCGGGGTGATCTCGCCCTCCTTGACCGTGACGACGGCCGGCAGCGGCACCTCGAACTCCTCGGTGCCCTGCGGGCCGTCGCCCACCACGGTCACCGTCGAGCCGGCGACCGCAACCGTGCGGGCACCGGTCACCACGGGGCGACCCAGCAGGTAGGCGACCCTGACGCCTACCTGGAAGTCGCCGGTGTCCGCGGCGTCGTTGCCCACCAGGACCAGGTCGAAACCCTCGCCCGCGGCCTCGCGGCGGCGGACGACGTCCGCGATGGCCTCGGCGACGTCCGCCGGGCCGAAGGCGTCCACCGAGCCGGGCTCACCCTCGTCGGCGGTGCGCAGGTGCACCGCCGAGGTGATGCCCACCGCGAGCGCCTCACGCAACTGCTCCAGCGCGCCGTCCGGGCCGAGGGTGAGCACGGTGGCAGCGCCGCCGGTCTCACTCGCGATCTGGACGGCGGCCTCGATGGCGCACTCCTCGTGCGGGCTGAGGGTGTGCCCGACATGGCGGGCGTCCACCGACATCGCATCGGCGGACAGCAACACCTGCCCACTCGATCCGGCTACTCGCTTGATGCAGACCAATACGTTCGGCATGTCTCTCAGTCTCTCGATCGGGTGGACCTGCGCCCAGGGTCGTTCAGGCCCGGATCCGCGCGTTCTCGGGGTCGAACAGCGGGGTCGACCCGGCCACCGCCACCGTCACCGGGTAGCGCTCGCCCAGGTACTGCACCGCCAGCTTCGTGCCCTCGACCGCCTGCGCCGCCGGCAGGTAGCTCAGCAGCAGGTGCTTGCCCACGCTCGGGCCCGACCCGGCGCTGGTCACGTAGGAGCGGTGACCATGGCCGTCGACCAGCGCCTCGCCGTCCGGGGTGAGGATCGGCTCACCGCCGAGCATGTAGCGCTTCTCACCGGTCGAGCTGGTGTGGTCGTCGACGGTGAGGGTGCACAGGATGCTCGCCGGCTCCTTCTCACGCTGGGCGAGGTAGGCGTCGCGGCCGATGAAGTCGATCTCCTTGACCTTGGGCCGCTGCATCCCGGCCTCGACCACGGTGCGCTCACCGTCGAGCTCGGCGCCGTAGGCGCGGTAGCCCTTCTCGAGCCGGCCGGTGGTGCCGTAGACCCCGATGCCGCAGGGCACCAGGCCGTCGCCGGATCCGGCCTCGCGCAACGCACTCCACAACCGCGCGCCGGTCTCGATCGGCACGTACAGCTCCCAGCCGAGTTCTCCGACGTAGCTGATCCGCGAGGCCAGCACCCGCAGTCCGGCCGCCTCGATCTCGCGGCAGGAGCTGAAGGCGAAGCCGGCGTGCGAGATGTCGTCGTCGGTCAGCTTGCCGAGGATGTCGCGGGACTTCGGACCCCACACACCGATGGTGGTCCAGGCCGAGGTGAGGTCGACCACGACGGCGCCGCCGCCGGCGCGCTCGGCATTATCGGCGAACCACTTACGGTCGGCATTGCCGTGCGCGCCACCGGTCACCACGCGGAAGTGGTTCTCGCTCAGGCGCATCACGGTCAGGTCGGACTTGAAGCCACCCTTGGCGGACAGCACCGGGGTGTAGATCACACGCCCGCTCTTGACGTCCATGTTCTGCACGCAGACCCGCTGGACGACGTCCAGGGCCTTGGGGCCGATGACGTCGAACACGCAGAACGCCGACAGGTCGAACAGGCCCGCGCGCTCGCGCATCGCCAGGTGCTCGGCGTTGATGATCGGCGACCACCAGCGCGAGTCCCACTCCGCGCTGCGGGGCATGACCTGGTCGCCGTACTCGGCGAGCAGGCCCTCGTTGCTGGCGTACCAGAACGGCCGCTCCCAGCCGGCGGTCTCGAAGAAGACCGCGCCCAACTCCTTCTCGCTGGCGTGCATCGGGGCGAGGCGGACGTCGCGGTTGGAGGACCACTGCTCACTCGGGTGCACGATGCCGTAGGTCTTGTTGAACGCCTCGGAGGTGCGCGAGGTGATGTGGTGCCGCGTGGTCTGGTGCGGGTAGAAGCGGGCGATGTCGCTGTGGGCGCCGTCGATCTCGCTGTCGCCCTCGACCATCCACTCGGCGATCATGCGACCGACGCCCGGGCCTTCCTTGATCCAGACCGCGGCCGCCGACCACACGCCCTTGACCTCGGGGGACTCGCCCAGCACGGGGAAGCCATCGGGGGTCAACGAGAGCAAACCGTTGATGGCGTAACGGATCCCGACGTCCGGGTTGCCCAGGATGTCGGGCATGAGCTCGAGTGCCTGCTCGAGCTGCGGGTCGAAGTCGTCGGAGGTGAAGGGCAGCTCGGTGGGTGAGAGCGCCGACTGCTCGATCGAGGGGATCTCCTCGGCGCGCATCAGGATCGGGCGGTGGGCGTAGGAGCCGACCTCCATGTCCGACCCGTGCTGGCGCTCGTAGCAGAAGGTGTCCATGTCGCGGACGATCGGGAACGAGATCTCACCGGGGATCGCGGCCAGCTCGGGCACCGGGCCGACCGAGATCATCTGGTGGACGGCGGGGGTCAGCGGGATGTGCACCCCGGCCATCGTGGCGATCTTCGGGCTCCAGACACCGCAGGCGATGACGATGGTCTCGCACTCGATGTCGCCCTTGTCGGTGCGCACCCGGACGACGCGCCCGCCCTCGACGTCGATGCCGGTGACCTCGACGTTGGCGTGCGTGGTGAGCGCGCCCATCTCGACGGCGCGTTCGCGCATGATCGTGCCGGCGCGCAACGAGTCGACCACGCCGACCGTGGGCGACCAGAACCCGCCGACGATCACGCTCGGGTCGAGGAAGGGCACCTTGGCCTGGACCTGCTCGGGGGTGTGGATCTCGGCCGGGATGTCCCAGCAGATCGCGGAGGTGATGCGACGGTTCAGCTCCTGCATGCGCTCGGCGCTGCGGGCGACCTCGTAGCCACCGGACTGGGTGTAGACGCCCAGCTCCTTGTACTGCGCGACGCTGTCCTTGGTGATGTCGGTGAACTCGCGGGAGTGGTCCACCGGGAAGATGAAGTTGCTGGCGTGACCGGTCGAGCCGCCGGGGTTGGGCAGCGGACCCTTGTCGATCTGCACCAGCTCACGCCAGCCGAGGCGAGCCAGGTGGTAGGCGACGCTGTTGCCCACGATCCCGGAGCCGATGATGACGGTCCGTGCCCGGCTCGGCACTGTGCTCATGTGAGGTGGCCTCTCTGGTCCATACGACGAGTCGTGTTGCGTACTGTGCATCGCGCATGCGTCATGCGGAACGCACGTGCATCAGGATGCTGCGCTGACGGAGCAAAGGTCAAGCATCGTGGGTGCGCAGGTGGACCGAGGTGCGTGGGCTCACCAGGCGACGGTGTCGCTGCGGTTGCCCGCGCCGGCGGCAGGCGTGGTGAACGACCGGTTGCCGCCGCCGGCGAGGTTCTCCCAGGTGATCGTGCCGTCGTCGTTCTTGCGCAGGTACTTGTACTGCACGGTGGTCGAGGCCGGCAGGTTGACCCGGTTCGTCCACACCGGGTAGGTCGCCGGGTCGAGCGGCACGGCCAGATCGGGGTTCCAGTTGCCCAGGGCGGCGTGATTGCCGGTGACGTAGACCTGCTGGCCGGGCACCGTGGTGGCCGTCGCTGCGAACGTGATCCCTGCCTGCCCGGCCGGGGTCGGCACCGTGCAGGTGTGATAGCGCCCGCACACGGCGGGCAGGATGTCGACCACGCTGCCGGCCTTGATCGAGGCGATCAGGCTCAGGTACTCACCCATCGCCCAGTTCAGCGGGGACATCGACCCGGTGGCGGTGCCAGGGGTGCGGCCGGCCGGGGTGGTGGTCACCCAGTCGCCGCTCAGGGTGGCGCTGGTGTTCCAGACCTGTTCGGGAATCGCTCCCGTGGCCGAGGAGAAGTTCTTGACCGCCGTCCGGTACGCAACCCCGGCCGACCCCGTGCCGGTGCGCGCGATCTCGTACATACCGCGCTCGGCGGTGAAGATCGGCCACAACCGGCCCCTGCCGGTGCCGTCGAAGGCGCTGCCGTCGTTCTTCTCGCCGTAGCCGTCGTAGTTGTAGCGGAACCAGGCGTCGCCCTTGCCGGCGATGGTCTGCTTCAACAGGGCGTCGTACTCGGGCAGCGTGGCCGTGATCGAGGGATCGTCGGCGCGCTTGACGCCCATGCGCACCAGCTCGAGGAAGCCCCCGTCGACCACCCGGCGCTGGTCGCGGGCGCCACCGCCGTTCTTGTCCTGGATCGTGGCGGCGGTGTCGGGGCCGAAGGCGGGGTTGTAGCGCTGTGGTCCGATGCCGGCGTTGCTGCGCGGGGCGGGGTTGATCCGCACGTAGTACCGGCCGTCGCCCCACGGGCCGGTGGTGGTGAGCGTCCACTGCTCGATCCGCTGCTGGAAGCGGTCCGCAGCGGCCAGGTAGGCAGCGGCGGCGGCAGTGTTGTTGTTCAGCTTCGCGAACTCGGACGCCGCGACCAGCCCCGCGATCTCGGCCGCGATCGTGGACGGCGAGTAGCCCGACTGTTCCTCCCACCGCTCCTGGTGGGTCCAGGGGCCGGTGGCGAGCAGGTAGTCGGCGGTGGTCTTGATCTGGGGCCAGAGCGCGTTCACCGCGGTCTTCGTCGCGGTCGGGCCGAGGGAGTAGGTGCGCCAGGCCAGGATGATCGGCATGGCCTGCTCGTCGAGCTGGGTGCCCTGCCAGTACTGCCAGCCGCTGACCCACGAGTTCTGCGGGAAGCGCCCGATGCGGGAGTAGCCCTGGGGGCATCCGGGGGCGTCGTACTCGGCCGTGCCACACGCCGAGGTCTGCCGCATCACGGTGAACAGGTAGCTGGTCACCTGCTGCGCCGTGGCCACGTCGCCGGCTGTCAGCAGGGCGTTGGCGAACTTGAACAGGTCGCGGGACCAGACCAGGTGGTAGCCACCGGGATTGCCGTCGCCGTTGCTCGCGCCCCACGGCGTGCCCAGCCCGGCGATCATCGCGCCGTTCGTCTTGTCCTGGATCGACTTCAGGGCCATCGCGGCCAGGTAGTACTGATCGTCGGCCGTGCCGCCCTGGGTGTTCAGCGTGGCGGTGTAACCGGACCAGCCGCTGTCGTAGGTCGACTGCAGCGTGGCGAGGTTGCTCGCCAGCGTCGCGTTGGTGGTCGCGGCCGCGGCCGCGGTGCCGGCCCCGAACCCGAGGACGACGTCGAAGCTCACCGAGGTGCCGGTGGTCGGGAGGTCGACCCAGCCCAGCTGGGCCGTGTTACCGGGGTTGCCGGCGGCCCCGGCACTGTCGTAGGCCCAGGTCATGGTCTTGTCGGAGGCTCCGCCGAGCAGGTCGGTCCAGCCGTCCGAGGTGCCGACGAAGCCGCTCGACACCATCGGTGCGCCGGCCGAGGTCTTCCACGGCCGGCTGATCGCCAGCGCCGAGGCTCGGGTGCCCTGGGACGAGACCAGCAGGGTGCGCCCGCCGGTGGTCAGGGTGCTCGAGGTGTCGCCGGCTCCGGAGTTGTCCATCGCCGGGTTGTGCAACAGATAGAGCTCGAGGTCGCCCAGGGTTGCCCCGCCGGTGGCGTTCAGGGTCACCCGGGCGATCAGGGCGTCGCGACCGGGGTCGGTGAAGATGTTCTTGGTGATGCTCCAGCGGTGGCCGGGGTTGGCGGTGGTGGTCTGCCAGCGCATCGAGCGCCGGTTCGGTTGGGTGACCGTGTAGTTCTGCAGCTTCTCCTCGTCGACGAACGTCTTGGCGGTGTCACCCACCAGGAACTGCAGGTCGACGGTCTCGACCGTGTCGGCGACCGGGTTGAAGACCTCCGAGATGATGCCGCGGTAGCCGGTGAAGTAGACCTTGCTGGTCGTGCTGCGTGAGGTGCCGAGGAAGGACTTCTCGCCCGGCCCCCAGGTCGAGGCGAGCCCGGGGGAGCCGGGGGCGGTCCCGGCGGCGCTGGCCGGCGTCCGGGTGCCGTTGAAGGCCGGCACCAGCGCGGCCAGGGCGATGCCGAGCGCTGCGGCCACCAGGATCCGGCCGCGGGAGCGGCGTGGTGCCTGGCGCATCGGGCGTGGCGACATTGGCGGCGATACCTGCATGGTGGGTCCCCCTCGCCCGGCGTTCAGCCGTCCGGCCTCAGCAGGCTACCCAGCGTGGCGAGTGGTGACCAGAGATGATGGCCCTTCAGAGTGCCGGGCGCCTCTGGCAGCAGCACCTGGTGCCGACGTGCGGCGGCGGTGGACTCCAGGGCACACTGCCCGTGGGGGTTGGGCGCTGGCCCCTGTGCCGCCTTCCTCACGGGTCCCCGAGCATCCCTGAGGTGGTCGCTGGCCACGGCAGCCGCCAGCGCCACCGCGATCCACGATGGCCCGATCAGCCGGCTGTACTCGCTCACGAGGGGGTGAGCGGTCACCACGGCGATGGGTGCGAGCGAGACGCCCGCCCAGAGCAGGCCGCGGGCGCCGAGCCGCCAGAGGGCATATCCACAGGCCGGTAGCACCATGATCAGTGGCCACGGAAGGCCCAACCGTGACGGTGCCGTGTCGGTCCACAGGCTCGCGGCAGACTGCACCAGCACGGCCATCGGATCGGCGACGTCCGGCCGCTTGAAATGTGACGTCGCCATGTCTTGCACGGTCTCGCCGAGCGAGGGCAGGCCCGCCTGCTGGCTGATCAGCAGCCACCCGCCGATACACACCAGCCCGCTGCCGGCCACGACCCAGCCAGGTGCCCGCCGTCCCCAGCGCCGGGGCCGCAGCCCCAGCACCAGACCGGCGGCCGTCAGCGCCAGCGCCGTGGCGACGCCGCAGGCCGGCTTGGCGGCGCATGCGGCCGTGAGGCTCCCGACCAACAGCCAGACGCCGCGTGCCCACCGATCGCGCAGCACCAGCAGCCCGCCGATCAGGGCGCCGCCCGCCGCGAGCATGGCTGGCCCCTCGGCCAGCATCCGACTGTTCCAGTAGGCCACCGGCAGCACGGCCAGCAGGCAGCCACCGATGGCGGCGGCAGGGGCAGAGAGCCCCGAGAGGCGGCACCCCAGATACGTCAGCAACGACAGTGCCACGAACACCATCGCCGACGTGGCCGCCATGCCCCACCACGGTCCGAGCAGGGCGACGGCCGGCAGGCTGAGCACGGGGTAGCCAGGACGGCTCTCGAAGATGGCTCGGTAGCGCGGATGGGAGATCGCCGCATACGTCCCGGGGCATGAGGAGAGCGCAGGGTCGGCTCGGTGGGCACGGTTGATGTCTCGACACACCGAGATGCCGGCTCGGCGTCCGGCCAGTGACGGTTCGACGCCGCGGAAGATCTGAATCGAGCGGAGATACCAATAGGTGTCGCCTTGAGCCCTGCGTGTCGGTCCCTGCCAATGGACAGCGAACGTCAGCGCTGCGAACACCATGACGAGAATCGGCGCGACGACGCCGGCGGGCAACGATGTATTCCACCGCCGGATGCGCGACAGGTATCGGGGACCGTGCTCTGAGATACGGGTGTTCTCGCGGATGACGACTGCTGAGCCTTCGATCACGTATTGTTGATAGCACGATACTAATTGTTAAATCGACTTCCGAGTGGATCTCCACTGTTCAGCCAGGTGATCTTCGAACCGATCGGTTGGCCTTCCTCGAGGTGGTGGACCTGTCGACTGTCAGCAGGCCGCCGATCAGGGCAGTTGCTCACGGCGAGCAGCGGTCTCTCGGTCAGAATTCGACTGTTCCAGCAGGCCACCGGCGCGTGACGAGAAGGCCCGACAACGCGGATGGGTGATCGGCGAGTAAGCCGAGTCACACGATGTGCTCAGGGTGCCCAGCTCGTGAGCGCACTGGAGTTCCCGACACGTCATTGCTGCTGCGCGCCGTTCTGCCATCGGCGTGTCGACGCCGAGCTGGATTTGGGTCGAGCGCAGATACCGATAGGTGTCAGCGAAGGCCGGGGCCGCGAAGAGCAACACCCATAGCGGGGGCAATGGCACAGGCTGTGAGGTGTCGGACGGCGCGCTGATCCACGTGGTGATGGCTGATCTCTCGAGGCGGTACGGCGGTGACTTCCCCGTGGACTATCACGCTGAGTGTGTGGCACGTCACTTATGGCATTCCTTTCATTCCCGAATGGACTTCGCTGACGCAGCGCGGAAGGCCATGGCCGTGGAACTGGGGTGGGGCTGCTCTACCCTCGGTCCGAACCGGCACGATGCAGTTCCGCACAGTCCGTGGCCAGCGACGGGGGCGCCCGCCGATGATGGCTTCGGCAGGAGAGTAGGTGGCAGCCATGACGATGACGGATCAGGCGGAGAGCAGGCCGAGTGTGTTCATCCGTCCCGACGGCAAGGAGAAGGTCACCGGGACCGGTCGGTACACGGCCGACATGAACCTGACCGGCCAGGCGCACGGCGCCTTCCGGTTCGCCGACCATCCACACGCCAGCATCGTCAGCGTCGACACCACGGCCGCGCGGGCGATCCCGGGGGTGTTCGCGGTGATCACCCACGCCGATGTGCCGGAGATCCGTTACGGCGGCATGGTGAGTGACCGGTACCTGTTCGCCTCCGATGTCGTGCGGTGGGAGGGCGACGTGATCGCGGCCGTGGCGGCGCGCACCGCCGCTCTGGCCCGGCAGGCCGCGGCCGCGATCGAGGTCACCTACGACGTGCTCGACCCGCTGCCGGACTACGTGGCCAATGCCGATCCCGCCGCGCCGCTGGTGCACCCGGAGTGGCAGTCCTACGGCGGTAGCCGCTCGATGGGGCGTAACGGCAACATCCTGGGCCGCTCCACGATCGTCAAGGGCGATGCGGACGCCGCGATGGCCGGTGCCGACGTCGTCGTGCGGGGGAGTTACCTGGCCGATGCCTCGCAGGGGGCGCCGATCGAGCCGCGCGCCGTCCTGGCGCAGTGGACCGGCGACAAGGTGACCGTCTGGACCTCGACCCAGGTGCCGTTCGCGGCGCGCGAGGGTGTGGCGCACACCCTGGGTTTGCCGCAGTCGAACGTGCGGGTGATCGTGCCGCTGCTCGGTGGTGGCTTCGGGTCCAAGTGCGACTTCCACTTCGAGGCGCACGTCGCGGCGCTCGCCCGGGCGGCGCGACGTCCGATCAAGCTCGTGTTCAGCCGGCGTGAGGAGTTCCTCGCGCCCGACCACCGTCGCGAGGGCATGCTCGTCGAGCTCGAGACGGGCGTGACCCGCGACGGCCGGATCGTGGCCCGGCGCGGTCGGGTCGTCATGGACGCCGGCGCGTACTGCGGTGAGGGCGGGTTCTTCGCTCAGATGGCGGCGATGCACGTCTGCGGGCCGTACGTGCTCGAGAACGTGAACATCGAGTCGCTGCTGGTCTACTCGACCAATCAGCCGTCGGCCTCGGTGCGCGCACCCACGGCGCCCCAGGCGTGTTGGGCGCTCGAGCAGCACATGGACGAGGTGGCGACGGCCCTCGAACTCGACCCGGCCGAACTGCGCCGGCGCACCCTGATCGAGGAGGGCGCGATCGGCCCGGCGGGGCAGGTGTTCGACGAGATCGGGGTCAAGCAGACCCTGGAGGCGGCGCTCGAGATGATCGGGTACGACGCCTACCTGCGCGGTGAGCTGCCGGACGACGAGGCGATCGGCTTCGCGTGCGGCTGGTGGCCCTCGATGGCCTCGCCGTCCGGGGCGTACGTCAAGCTCAACGGTGACGGCACCGGGGTGATCATCACCGGGGCACAGGAGAACGGCACCGGGTCGGTGATGGGCCTGCCCTTGTTGGCTGCTGCCGAGTTGGGCATGCGCCCGGAGGACTTCTCGATCCTCTATCAGGACACCGACTCCGGTCCGTGGGACATGGGGTCCTCGGGATCACAGACCACGTTCAACAACGGCCGCGCGGTGATCGAGGCGGCTCGTGAGGTGCGCACGCAGTTGCTGGAGCTGGCCTCGCAGCAGCTCGAGATCGATGCCGCCGAGCTGGAGCTGGTCGACGGGCTGGTCAGAGCCACCGGCTCGCCCGACGTCGCGGTGAGCATCGCCGACCTGGCCGGTACCGGGACCCCGTTGCTGGGTAAGGGGTCCGGTGAGGTGCCGGAGAATCCGCCGGCCGATGCGTCGTCCTGTGTCGGGCGGCTGGGCTTCGAGTCGTTCCTGGCGCCGCAGCTGATCACCCACGCCGCGCGGGTCAAGGTCGACCGCGAGACCGGCGTGGTGCGCGTGATGGAGTTCGCTGCGGCGCACGACTCCGGGGTGATCCTCAACCGGATCGGCGCCGACGGCCAGGTCTACGGCGGGGTGATGATGGGCATCGGGCAGGCGCTGAGCGAGGCGACCTGGTTCGACGAGTCCGGTCGGCAGCGCAACCCGGGGTTGCTGGACTACAAGTTGCAGACCGCCAGCGACGCTCCACCGATCCACATCCGGTGGATCGAGATCGACACCCCGAACGCCGGGCCGAAGGGCTCGAAGGGGATCGGTGAGCCGCCGAGTGTGCCGACGTCGGGGGCGGTCGGCAACGCGATTGCCAAGGTGATCGGACGGCACGTCGACCAGTTGCCGATGACCGCCGAGCGGGTCTGGGCCGCAGTGAACCAGGCCGCACTGAACCAGGCCGCACTGAACCAGGAGGGCCAGCAGTGAGCACCTACGTCGAGGCGCGGGACGTCGCGACCGCCGTGGCCGCGATGGCCGCCGGCGCCCGCCCGATCGCGGGCGGAACCGACCTGGTGGTGGGCGCCCGACACGGCAAGTCGCCGCTGCCGGAGGCGCTGGTCGGCATTCACCGTATCGCCGAACTGTCGACGATCGAGCATGCCGCCGATGGCAGCGTGCGTATCGGTGCTCTGGTCACCCACGCCCAGCTGCTGGCCGATCCCGTTGTGGCACAACGGCTACCGGGGCTGCAGGATGCGAGCGCGATCGTCGGCTCCCACGCCACCCGGGCCAACGGCACCCTCGGGGGCAATGTCATGAACGCCTCCCCGGCCATGGACACCGGAGCGCCGCTGCTCTGTCACGGCGCCCGCGCCGTCCTGGTCGGACCGCAGGGCACCCGCAGCCTCGGGCTCGACGAGCTCTGGACGGCGCCCGGCCGCATCTCGGCCTCCCCGGACGAGCTGCTCGTGGCCATCGAGATCCCCGCTGCTGCCGCCGGTGGCACCGAGGCCAGCGCCTATGTCCGGCTGCAGTACCGGCGCCAGATGGAGATCGCCGTCGTCGGTGCCGGTGCCTGGGTGCAGCTGTCACCGGACGGCGCCACCGTGCAGCAGGCGCGGGTGGCGATCACGGCGCTGTCCCCGGTGATCTGCCGGGTGACCGCGGCGGAGCAGGCCCTGGCCGGTGCGGGCGGTGGTGACCTGGACGCCGCGGTGCGCGCCGCGGGAGAGGCGGCCGCGGCGGCGTCCCGGCCGATCTCGGACGTGCGGGCCTCGGCGGAGTACCGCCGGGCGATGGCGGCGGTGGTGACCCGGCGGGCCGTGCAGGCCGCGATCCGGCGCGCCACGGGTGAGCAGGTGGCGGTTCCCGCGAGTGACTGGAGCGTTGTGCGATGAGTGTGCCGATCACCCTGGTGGTCAACGGGATCAGCTACCCGGTGGACATCGACCCGCATGCCAGCCTGCTGCACACGGTGCGCGAGCAGGTCGGCCTGACCGGGGCCAAGGAGGGCTGCGACGACTCCGAGTGCGGCGCCTGCATGATGCTGGTCGACGGCCGGCCCACGAACTCGTGCTCGTACCTGGCGGTCCAGGCCGACGGCGCGCAGGTGACCACGGTCGAGGGGCTGTCGGATCTCACCGGGACCGGCGAGGGCACCGGAAGCAGCACGGGTGACGGCGGCGAGCAGCTCTCGGCGCTGCAGCAGGCGTTCCTCACCCGCGGCGGGGTGCAGTGTGGCTTCTGCACCCCCGGCATGTTGGTGTCGGCGACGGCGCTGCTGGCCCGTTCCCCCCACCCGAGCGAGGACGAGATTCGCGTCGCGTTGTCCGGGAACCTCTGTCGCTGCACCGGATACGACGGCATCGTCAAGGCCGTGGCGTCGGTGGCCGCCGGCGAGGAGTAGGTCGCTCGCTCGGCCGGCGGCATTCACGTCGGCTCCGGCGGGTCGGGGCCTGCGTCATGGCAGGCGTCAGGGCATGGGCCGACACCAGTGTCCGGCTCGAGGTCGAGGCTGAGTTGGTTGCCGAGGTGTCGGGCGAGCCGGTGGGCTGTCCGTTCGTCGTCGTGGATGGTGTTGCGGACGGGTCGTTGCAGTGGGTCGATCCAGGGTGGGGGGATGACCCAGGGCACGCCGTTGATCATGGTGATGGTCCAGATGCCGGCGTGGATGCCGGTGTGGTCGCGGTCGCAGGCCAGGACCATCTTGTCGACGTCGGTGAGGCCGCCGTCGGCCCAGGGCACGACATGGTGGACGTCGCACCAGTCCGGTGGCGCGGTGCAGCCGGGGATGATGCAGCCCCGGTCTCGGGCGAACACGGCGCGGCGTTGGGTGGGGGTAGCGAGGCGTTGGGCTCGGCCCTGAGCGAGCACGGCGCCGTTGCCGTCCAGGAGGCTGGGGGAGATCAGGCTCTGGCAGAGCATCTGGGCCAGGACGTGGCGGGGTAGGGGTCCGCCGCCGGGTCCCAGGTCGCTGCCCAGCCCAGCGCCGGGGGTGGGTGCGGACCGTAGGCAGGCGGTGAGTTGGTCGAGGGTGGCGATCAGGGAGATGTGCACGCCGGTGGCCGGTGGTGGGGTGGGTCCGCGGCGGGTGGGTGGAACGGTCTTACTCGTGATCCGGCCAGCGGTCGCTGAGCCGTTGCGGTCGTCTTCGCCGTCGGCCGGTGGACCTTCCTCGGGGTTGGGGTCTGCGTCGGGGTCGGTGCCGCGGTGCAGGGCCAGCCGAGCCAGGTGGGTCAAGGCATCGGCGCGGCGTTGTGCCGCGGTGCGGGGGTCACGCAGCGGCAGCTCACCCTGCACCTGCTTGTCACCACCAGCTTCAGCGGCAGCCTCGGCGTCGGTGGTCGTGGTGGGTGTGGTGGGTTTGCTCAACGCGTGGATCACGTTCCGGACGATCAACCCGTCCGCCGGGGACAACGCGAACCGGCCGACCAACATCCCGTTGCTGTCGGTGCCCAGGTGCAGGTACCGCTTCTCGTGAGCCTTCGGGTCGAAGCCTCTGTCCGGGTTGAGGGCCTCTTCCAACTGGGTGCACAGGCGCCGGAACACGTGCGGGGCGTGCTGGCGGGCCATCTCGGCCAGGAACTCATCGACGCGTTGGATCCCGGAGATCCCGTCCGGATCCAGGTGGGCCAACACGTCCCGATCGATGCGGCCCAGGCACCCGACCGCATGGTCGACGTGACGTCGCGAGATGTCGCCGGCAGCCAACGCCGCCCCCACCTCCGGCAACCCCAGCCCAGCCGCGCCCAGACCCGCACCGTCGCTGTCGCCGGCGACACCGACCCCGGCGCCGTCCGGGTCGAGGGCACGGGCTGCGGCGACGTCCCGGGCCGCGGTGCCGGGATCGACCCGCAGGGCGTGCACCAGGAACGTGGCGGCGACCTTGCCGGGCGCGCAGGTGGGCATCGCCTCCGGCCGATCATCCAACGCCCGCACCAAGTGCAAGGTGGCGGCCTCGACCTGGTTGGCGACCCGGTGGACCGCGATGAGCGCGTCGCGCAGCTCGTCGTCCGACAAGGTCAGGGTCGGCGTCGTCTGTAGTGAGCGGATCTGAGCCGAGACCGCATCCAACACGGCGGTGACCGGTGACGCGTTCATCGCGGCCGCGTCGGCGTCGCCGTGCGGGATACCGGGCAGCCCACCATTCCCGACGGCGGGCTCGCCGTCCGGGGTGGGTGTCTGCTCCGGTTCCATGAATCAGACAGTACGGGCGACCACCGACAACCAAGCCCCCTGAGATGGCCGTGAAAGCCATTGCACTGCAACGAATTTTGTGAACCACGTCACGATGGGCAATTCCGCACGGACGGGAATATGACCACTCTCGAGACCTCGCAACGACAACGACTTTCCGAGGCCTCGGCGCGCTCCGAAGCGGTGCCCCGACGTGAACACGCCTCGCGTGCCGGTCGGCGGTAGCGTGACGCAGCGACCGCTCGAGGCCGCGGCACCATCTCGCCCACCACACGTTGGGACCGACCTCATGACCCGCCAGGTGATCGCCAACATCATGCTGTCGCTGGATGGCCGCACCACCGGGCCGGGCGGTCCGTTCGACATGGGTTGGATCGTGCCCCACGCCATCACGGATCAGGCTCGGGACGGCCTGGTGGCGATGACCTCGGGGACGACGGCGCTGCTGGGCCGCGTCAACTACCAAGGCTTCGGTGGCTACTGGCCGCCCGTCGCTGCCGACGAGTCCGCCGAGCCGCGCGACCGACGGTTCGCCGCCTGGCTCACGGAGGTCGAGAAGGTCGTCTTCTCCACCACCCTCGCGCCCGACCTCGACTGGCGGAACTCACGGCTGGCAACGGCCTCCCCGGCCGACACCGTCCGGACACTACGAGCTCAGGGCGACGGCGACATCTGGGTGTTGAGCAGCCAGTCCATCATCCGGCAGCTGCTCGAGGCCGACGAGGTGGACCGGCTGCGCATCACGCTCGCCCCGGAGTTGGTGGGTGGCGGCGAGCGACTGTTCCCCGAGGGGCTGACGCCGTCCAGGTGGGCGCTCGCAGCCAGCCTCCCCACGGACTCCGGCGCCATCATGCTGACCTTCGACCGCCGACAGTGACCACCGGCCAACGCTGAACAGCCACCTCCGCTGGGACGGTCGTCTCACGATGCGGACGGCTGGATGATCTGCCGCGGACCTCGGGTTGAGTCACGGCATGAGTCCGGACCTGATGCGAGTCGTCATCCTGGTGAGCTCTCTGGCGATCGCCGTGGTGGTCGGCGCGGCCGTCATGGCTCGGTCGGGCCGTGCCCGTGAGGTGCGCAGCGACGACGTCCTCACCACGGAGGAGCTGAGCGCCGCTCTCGGCAGCCGGGCCACGTTCGTACAGTTCTCGACCACCGTGTGCTCCCCGTGTCGTGCCACCCGGGCGGTCCTGAGCGAGCTGATCTCGCACCTGTCCGAGGTGACCCATGTCGAACTCGACGCCGAGCAGCACCTCGACCTGGTTCGTCGCCTGCATGTCCGCCGCACGCCCACGGTGCTGATCCTGAACGGGAAGGGCCGCATCGTGCGGCGCATGTCCGGGGCCGTGACCGCCGTCCAGGCGCGCGAGGCCATCGCCGATCTGGTCCCCGAGGCCGTGGCGGCCTGACTCACAGCTCACGCTCGGCCAGGCCACGGAAGTCGTCCGGGACGCCACGTCGCCGGCCCAGGGCGGCCGGTAGGTAGTCGACCGAGGCGGTGCCGAACTTGGCCCGCACCGCGTCGATCGTGGAATCCACCGCCCACCGTGCCGCACCGGCCTGCGACCCGGGACTGCGGGGATCGGGCGGCGGCAACGGCAGTTCGAGTTGGATCATGCGCTGCACGGCCAGGTTCGACACCGAGATGGCGAGCAGACTGATCTCGCACGGGCCGCCGTCCGCGGGTTGTTCCTGATCGCGGATCGCCTGCCAGGCGAGCTCCTCGGCCACCTCGGTGAGGGTCAGCGTCGCCGAGATCGGCCCGCCCAGGGTGGTCGAGCGAGTGACGGCGTGCATGTCGGGAAAGCGCACCCGAACCGTGATGGTGCGCCCGGCGCGCTCCTTGGCGCGCAACCGGGTCGCGACCCGATCGGCCAGGTGGCCGAGCACCGAGCGCACCAGCTCGGGCGTGGCCCGGCGCCGCCCCATCGCCGACTGTGCCCCGACGGAGCGGGCGCGGGCCGGCCCGACCACCCGCCGCGGATCCTCGTCGTGCGCCAGCGCCGACAGTTTCGATCCGACAGCCATGCCGAGCAGGCGCTGCACCGAGTCGGGGGAGCTGCGGGCCAGGTCACCGATGGTGTGAATGCCCTCGGTGGCCAGCCGTTGCCGCGTCACCGGCCCCACCCCCCACATCAACGCGACCGGCAGCGGATCGAGAAAGGCCTCCTCGCTGCCGGGTTCGACGATCACCAGGCCATCGGGCTTGGCCACCTGTGAGGCGATCTTGGCCAGGTGCTTGGTGCGGGCACCGCCGACCGAGATGGGCAGCCCGACCTCGTCGCGCACTCGGTCGCGCAGCACCGTGGCGATCGTGGCGGGCGACCCGAACAGGTGCGTCGCGCCGGACACGTCCAGAAACGCCTCGTCGATCGAGATCCGCTCCACGAACGGGGTCAGGTCGTGCATCACCCCGATCACGGTGTCCGCGAGTTGTTGATAGCGATCGAAGTGCCCGCGGACGAAGGTGATGGTCGGGCAGAGCCGTCGTGCCCGCCAGCCGGGCATGCCCCCGCTGACCCCGAACGCCTTGGCCTCATAGGAGGCCGCGAGGACCACGCCGCCACGATCACTGCCACCCACGGCGATCGGTCGCCCGCGCAGGGCGGGGTCGAGCAACTGCTCCACCGAGGCGTAGAAGGCATCGAGGTCGGCGTGCAGGATGCTGGGCTCGCCGGACATGGAATCAGGCTACTCGAACAGATGTTCGAAACCAAGGGCGGCCGGCGGATTCGCCGGGGCCGGTATAGGCGAGGATGGTCCGATGGCACTGATTCGCTGCACCCTCTTCTCCGAGGCGCTCGAACTGGGCACGTCGATCACCGTGGTGCTGCCGCAATCGACGCAGGCGCGCATCGGCACCCACGAGGTCGATCGCGGCGGCCCGCCGCCGGTGCTGTACCTGCTGCACGGCTTGAGCGACGACGACACGATGTGGACCCGGCAGACCTCGATCGAACGTTATGCCGACGAACGCGGACTGGCGGTGGTGATGCCCCAGGTGCACCGCAGCTTCTACACCGATCAGGCCAACGGGCTGCGGTTCTGGACCTTCCTGGCCGAGGAACTGCCCGAGATCGTGTCCCGGTTCTTCGTGGTCTCCCAGCGCCGGGAGGACACCTTCGTCGCCGGGTTGTCCATGGGTGGCTACGGCGCGCTGCGGTGGGCCTTGCGGCAGCCGGAGCGGTTCGCGGCGGCGGCGTCGCTGTCCGGCGCGCTCGACGTCCCGGCGCTGCGTGATGCGGGGACCCACGACGAGTTGTTCCGCCTGGTGCACGGCGGCCGCTCGATCGCCGGAACGGACGCCGATCTCTTCCACCTGCTGGACGCCGCCGAGGTGGCGGCGCTGCCGCGCCTCTACGTGTGCTGTGGCACCGAGGACGAGCTGATCGACGACTCACGCCGCTTCGCCTCGCGGGCCGAGGAACGCGGAGCGCAGGTGACGAGCGACTTCGGCCCCGGCGAGCATGTCTGGTCGTACTGGGACGCCACGATCCAGGACGTCCTGGCCTGGCTGCCGCTGAGTTCGTGACCCCGCGGCCCTCATGACGACGCTGCGCGATCGCGCCCGGGGGGCACTGATCGGTCTGGCCCTGGGCGACGCGCTCGGCATGCCGACCCAGGAGCTCTCGCGCGCCCGGGCCGAGGAACTGCTGGCCGTCGGCCCGTGCTTCCTGGCCGGTCCGCCGGACAACCCGATCAGCGCGGGCCTACCGGCCGGCAGCATCACCGACGACACCGAACAGGCCCTGCTGCTCGGTGAGGTGCTGGTCGAGGGGGCGGGGGTGATCGACCCGCTGCGCCTGGCCGATGCCCTGCTCGAGTGGCAGGAGCAGATGGCCGCCCGGGGTTCCCTCGACCTGCTCGGCCCCTCCACCCGGGCGGCGCTGCAGGCCGTGCGGGCCGGCGCCGACCCGGCCACCACCGGACGCCACGGCACCACCAACGGGGCCGCCATGCGCATCGCCCCCCTCGGCATCGCGACAGCGATGCCGAACTGGGGCAGGGGTTCGGACGACGACGCCTTCGTCGCCGCAGTGCACCATGCCTGCCGAGTCACCCACGACACCCCGGTGGCTGTCGCCGGCGCGGCGGCCGTGGCCGCGGTGATCTCGGTGTCGCTGGACGGCGCGAGCTGGGCCGAGGCGGTCCGCGTGGCGATGCGGGTCGCCCGGTGCGCCCAGCCGGACGGCGCGCTGGCGCGGCGGCTCGACGCTGCCCTCGATCTGGCGGCGAGCGCCGCTCCGAGCGCGCCGGCCTCGGTGAGTGCCGAGACGCTCGATCACCTCGCCGAGACGCTCGGTACCAGCCTGGCGACCCTCGAAGCCGTGCCGGCCGCCTTCGCGATCGCTGCGCTGAGCCCGGACGACGCGTGGCGGGCCGGCTGGCTCGGCGCCCGGCTGGGCGGCGACAGTGACACCATCGCGGCGATGGCGGGGGCGATGGTCGGTGCCGCAACGGGTTTCGCGGCACTGCCGGGGGAGGCGGTGGCAGCGCTCCGGCTGGACGCCGGCCGGGTCGTCCGGCTGGTCGATGGCCTGGTGGCGCTGCGCCATCGACCCCAGCGTGAGCCGATGAGCGTGAGCCGATGGGCGTGAGTCGATGAGAGTGAGCCGGCTGGTCGGACTGGCCAGCATCCTGATCGATCACACCCTGGCGGTGCCGGCGCTGCCCGAGCGCGGCGGGGACGTGATCGCGGACGATCTCGGCCCGGCGGCCGGCGGCGGGATCAATGCCCTGGTGGCTGCCGCCCGCCTCGGGTTGCCCACCGTCCATGCCGGGCGCCACGGCACTGGCCCGCATGGCGCCCTGGTGCGAGATGCATTGCGGCACAACGGGATCGACTGCCTCCTGCCTGCCACGCCCGGCCGTGACACCGGCTGGTGCCTGGCCTTGGTCGAACCGAGCGGTGAGCGCACCTTCGTCACCGCGCCCGGCGCCGAGTCGGCGCAGGACGCGACCAGTCTGGCCGCGATCGTGCTGCGCCCCGGGGATGCGGTGTACCTCTCGGGCTACGACCTGGTCTACCCGGACGCCGCGCCGGCGCTGACCACCTGGCTCGCGGCGCTTCCCCCGGCCGCGGACGGCGGCCCGTGGGTGGTGTTCGACCCCGGGCCGCTGGTCGGTCAGATCGCCGGACAGTCGTTGCGGTCGGTCGTGGCCCGCGCCGACCTGGTGAGCGTGTCCGCCGCCGAACTCGTCGCGCTGGAGGCCCTGCCGGCGCCCCGGCGACTCGTGGTGCGACGAGGCGCCGCGGGTGCCGAACTGCGCGCCGCCGATCCTGGTGCTGCCGTCGACGTCGTGGCCTCGCCCGGCGTGGTCCCGCCCGGCCCGGTGATCGACACCAACGGCGCCGGCGACACGCACCTCGGCGCGTTGCTCGCGGCCCGCGCCGCGGGCCTGGACTGGACGGCCGCCCTCGGGCTGGCCAACCGGGCCGCGGCCTTCTCGATCACCCGTCGCGGGGCGGCGTCCGGCCCGACCCGGCGCGAACTGGGGCTGTCGGGTTAGGCCGGCTCGGGCCGGTGCAGGGCCGCGGTGACCGTGTCTGCGGCCTCGCGCAGCAGCGCGGCGACCTCCGGCAACACCTGGGACTCGTCGAACATGTTCGACAGCCGGGCCTCGTCGTGCAGGATCACGGCGTTGACGGCCGCGACCAGGTCGAGCCAGGACTCGCGGGCGAGTGCGGCGATCTGGGGCTCGGTCAGGTGCGCGAGCGGACGCCGGGCCGCGGTGTGCACCTCTTGACGCACGCCGGCGGAGCCACGGGCCGGGCCGCCCTCGACCGCCAGCGTGGCGACGGCCACGGTGACCGGGTCGGCACGCGCCACCTCGGGGGAGGACGGCGGCACCGGAGTCTCGCCCGCGTGGACCCGGGCGTGGATGCCGGTCAGCCATCCCAGCACGGCGTCGTCCACCCGGCGGGCGAAGTCGCCGGTCGGTCGGGCCAGGTCCTGGGCCTGCGCCGGGGTGATCGAGGGATGGTCGGCCCACCGCTCGGTGATCCGGAACAGGGCCAGGTCGACCTGCTCGTGCAACAGTGCGCTGATGGCCGAGTGCAGCGTCTCGGCGACCTTGACCACGCCGTCCTGGGGGCGCTGGGTGGCCCGGCTGCGGCGGCGCAACAGCCCACCCGAGGGCGGGGCCGCGTGGGCGGGGTTGTTCGGCCCGCGAGCCGGCCCGCGGGCCAATTGCCAGGCCCGGGCCAGGTCCTCGGTCACCAGCGAGGCATCGGTGCAGCGCTGCCGCACCTGCTCGCGGGCGTGGGCGAAGATCGATTCGACGTCGACGCGCAGCCGCCGCGCCGCCACCACCTGGTCGTCGGCGGCGTCGGCCAGGGCGTGCACGGCCGCCACCGCCTGCTCGACCGAGGAGTCGAAGACCGGGGCGGCGGGGCCGTGGCGGTCGGTTGCGCGGCTGGCCGTCTCGAGCCAGCGCTGCAGCGGCAGGATCGCCTGAACCGCCAGGCGGCCCTCGATCAGCATCATCTCGGGCAAGGTGAACATCCGGGCGTGTGCCAGCCCCGCTTGGGTCAGCAGCGTCGCCAGATGGCGCCGCACCTGCATGGCCTCGTTGTCGCGCAGTCGGTTCAGCAGGACGGCGAGCGGCACCTTGCGCTCGGCGGCCTCGGCCAGCACGCCCCAAGAGAGCGCGTCGGCGTAGTCGGTGCCGGTGGTCACGAACAGCCACATGTCCGCCACGGCCAACAGCCGTGAGGCGAGGTCGCGGTTGTGGTCCACCCGCGAGTCCAGGTCGGGGGAGTCGATCACCGCGAGGCCGCGGGCCACGTCCGGGTGCGGGACGGCGCGCAGGTCGACCCAGCGCGCGGCGTCCGCTCGCTGGTTCTCGGTGCCGCCTCCGACGAGTCCCACGGCCTGCAAGGCCTCGGTGTCCAGCGGGTTGTAGACCATCACCGGCTGGCGGGTGGTGGGCCGCAGCACCCCGCTCAGGCTCACCGGCGCCCCCACCAGTGAGTTGGTCAAGGTCGACTTGCCGGCACCGGTCGGACCGCCGATGACCACGATCAACGGGGGTTCGACGTCCGCCAGGCGGGGCAGGGCGTAGCTCTCCAGCAGCCGCAGCGCTCGTTCCCGGCGGGCGCGCATCCCGGCCAGGGCGGGGGCCTCGGGGGCCAGCTGGACGCTCTGCACGCTGCGGTGCAGCCGGGTGACGGCATGGGTGAGGGTCTGCTCCTCGTCCGGGACCACATCCATGCCGTATGTCCCTTCCGGGAGGTTAGAGCGGGTGGCGCCACGATGTTAGTGCCGAGGCTTCTGTGGTGTCTTGGGGTCCCCCGGTCCGGCTCCACCCTCGGACGGCGCGTCGGTGAGGTCCGGAGCGAGGATCCGGGTGATGACCGCGGGGTGGGCGGAGGGGTTCTCGCACCTCTGGAAAAGGCCCCTCACCAGCGACGTTGCTCCAAACGAGTGACAGTTCGACATAGCAGCGTGATATCCCGCTGTTAACACTCGCTGGTCTGTACTCGAACGGTTCCATGGAGTGGCCATGGAACGTCGCGGATCCGTGGATCGTCGCGGGGAAATCCTCGGGTTCAGGCAGTGCCTGGCAGTGCACCGGCAGTGCGAGTTGGGAGTTGTCACACCATGGGTCGACATTCGGCGCGGTCCGGCGCCGGCCCATTCGACCTGGGTGCGACGGATCTGGGTGCGGCGGATCTGGGGACGGTCGGCGCGCCCCGGCCCGGCTCCCGGCGCCGGATCTCCGCCGCTGTGGTGGCGATGGCTGTGCTCGGCACCGGCGGTGTGCTGGTCGCGGCGAACGGTCTGGGTGAGTCGGGCAACGCCGTGCTCAATTCCTCGCTGGACGACGGCCTGGCCGGCTGGGGGGTCAACCCCGGTGCGCGGCTCGAGTCGGTACCGGGCCGCCACGGCCGGGGTGGCCGGATCAGCCAGCGCACGCGTGACCGGTGGACCATCGCCCTGAACGACGCGATCAACTCCGTTCCCGCCACGACCGCGGGGGCGACCTACCGCGCCGAGGCCTGGGTCCGCTCGCAGCCGGGGCAGCAGGTGAGCCTGCGGTTGATGGCCTACCGCGGCAGCATCCTGCGAGGTCAGGCACTCGATACCCAGACCATGCCGGACGACGGGTGGCACCGGCTCAGCGTGACCTACCGAGCCGTCGAGAGCGGCGACTCGCTCGATCTGAACGTGGTGGCCCACGACCTGCCCTCCGGTCGCGGGGTCGATGTGGACGACGTTCGGTTGTTCTTGCCCGAGGGTGCAGACGCCTCGGGCGCCACCACCCCCTCCGGCGGGCCCGCGCCGGAGGGGCCTGCCCCGGTCACCGCGCAGGGGGCGGTGACCGGGGCGCCGCACGCCTCCGACTCGGCGGGGTCGCCCTCGGCGACGACCACGAGCGGCAAGCCCTCGACGGTCACGCCCTCGACGGGCAGGCGCTCGCCACGAACAGCGTCGTCCAGCCGCACCGTCTCGTCGTCCGGCACCACCCAGCCGAAGGTGACCTCACCGTCGGCCGGTCGCTCCGGATGGAAGCTCGTCTGGGCGGACGAGTTCGCCGGCACCGGCGTCGATTCCGCTCGGTGGCGGGCCGAGGACCATTCGACCTATGGCGAGGGAAACAAGGAACTCGCCTGCTTGATGAATCGCCCCGAGAACCTGAATGTCAGCGGTGGAGTACTGCACCTGATCGCCCGGCGGGAATCCACGCCGTTCGTGTGTGGGAGTTCGGATTCCCGATTCCCCGGCGGCCGGAAGTTCACCTCGGCCCACCTGACCACCAAAGGCAAGGCGGACTGGACCTACGGTCGGTTCGAGGTTCGGGCGAAGTTGCCGACGGCCGCGGGCACGACGAAGGGGTTGTGGCCGGCGTTCTGGCTGCGGCCGAGTGCCGGGGGAACGGGCGAGCTGGACGTGCTCGAGGCCATCGGCTCCGACGGGGCGGGTTCGGAGCACACCAAGGTGCACCAGACGATCTGGTACGACTACTCCGGCACGCACAGCCATCAACCCGTCACCGTCACGGTGCCCGGCGCCCTGCCCTCGGCCGCTTTTCACGTGTACGCCGTCGAGTGGGAGCGCGGTGAGATGCGCTGGTACATCGACGACGTCCTGACCTACACCCGGACGCCGAGCACCACGCCGTGGCTCGACGAGGCCTTCGCCAAGCCGTTCTACCTGCGGCTCAACCTGGCCGTCGGCGGCAACTGGCCGGGAGCGCCCACCTCCGCGACGGACTTCCCGGCCAGCTACGACGTCGACTACGTGCGGGTCTACCAGCGCTGACGTCACCGAACGGTGAACGTCTTGGTGTCCCAGAGCTGCAGGCTCGCGTCGAGCCCACTGTCGTTGTAGGCGCGCAGCTCGTAGCTGCCCGGTGGCAACGCGATCGTGGTCCGGGCCTGCGCGAACCCACCCATCATGGTGGTCACGAAGGTGGATGCCACGACGGTCTCACCCTGGTACACCCGCAGCGGCACGTTGCCCTCGAAGCCGGTGCCCAGGACCGAGACGGCAACCGGGGAGCTGACGGTGGCGCCCTGCGCCGGGCCGAGGATCCACACGTTGGCCTGGGTGCCCAGGGCCGTCGAGCGGGCGATCGGTGCCGACCAGTCCTGGTGACCGGACGGCGCGGTCGCGCCGTTCACCAGGAGCCGCACCCGGCGGGTGGTCGGGTCGGCGGCTGTGACGGTGTACACCAGCTGTTGGACGGCGGCCTGCTCGTAGGCCGATCCCACCGCGACGAAGCCCGACAGGTCGACCGTGGCGATCCCGCCCTGGGTGGTCAGCGACAGCACGCGAATCCCGGACGGCCACATCGAGGTGTAGTCGGGGTCGACCGGCGCCCCGCTCAGCATCTCGACCAGCGAGGTCAGGGCCGGGCTGTTGTCGCGGATCGCCACGCGGTGGAACTCGCGATAGAGCCGCGGCCCGGTGCCGACGTCGGCGACGTAGTAGACCGGGAGGGCGCGCACGGGACCGGTGATCGGGGTCGTGACCGGGGGAGTCGTGGCCGCTCCGGTCGGCCCGCTCGGGGTGGGGGCCGAGGATGCCGATGTCGAGGCGGCCGGCACCGAGGTAGCCGGCGTGATGACCGGTCCGGCGGAACCGTCATCGCCCGAGGTGCGCCACAGCACGCCGACCGCGGTGCCACCGGCGATCAACGTGAGCGCGGCGACCACCGGCACCAGCCGACGCGCAACACGTCGCCGCGTCGGGGGAAGGGCGGGAGGGAGCGGGGTGTGGGGTGCGGGGCGGAAGCTCGGGGTGGTTCCCGGGTCGACGGTGCTCATGGTGTCGCCTCCTGCGCCGAGGTTCCGGCGCTACCTCCATTGTCGCGCCGATCGGGCGCTCACACCATGGACGTCGGACCCGCTCGCGCGGTTGACGCGAGCATGATGCGGAGGCTGTCAGGCGGGGTCAGCCGGCCTCGGGGTCGGGCTGGTGGATGCCGAAGGTGTTGCCCTCGGTGTCGAGGTAGTAGCCCTGCCACGCCATCCCCGGCAACGCGGACTTCGCCATGGCGACCTGGCCACCGGCGGCCAGGATGCGCTGCTCGGTCTCGTCGTAGTCGCCGACGCCCATCGTGCAGACGAAGCTGTTGCTGCCGCCACCGGGAGTCACCGGAGCGGGGCGGGCGAGCAGGCCACCGTTGATGCCCATCTGGTCCTCGGGGCCGGTGACGATCCCCCAGTAGGTCGAGCCCGTGAACTGGCTGTAATCCTCGAAGGTCCAGTCGAAGGCGGCGGCATAGAAGGCCTTGGCCCGCTCGATGTCGTCGGCCTGGATCTCGAAGTGCACCACACGGGACATCGGGGCTCCTGCTGGGTCGGGGTCGGCTACTGAGGCGAGTTTCGCGCAGTGTCCGAGCTGAGGCCAGTTGGCTGGTTCCCGGACTCTGTGTGGCAAAAGTGGTGCCATGCGACGACTTTGACCGCACACAATCGCTGGCCTCGACCCGTTGTTCAGAAGGGTGGCGGGAGTGGCCAGGCGCCGGGGAGGTCGCCTTCGGTGGCCAAGGGTGGTGGCATGTCGTGTGGTTCGCTGATGTGGTGTCCGGACGGCGTGCGCCAGGTGACCTGCCCGGTCACCGGGTCCAGGGTCGGGGTGAAACCCGCGTGGTGCTTCAGCAGGTGGTGGAACCGGCACAGGGGGGCCAGGTTCTTCTCCTCGGTTGTGCCGCCGCTGCTGTGGGCGGTGACGTGGTCGAGGTCGGTCTCGATCGCGGGGCGCCCGCAGCCGGGGTGGGAGCACCGGGGCCGGGCAGCCTTCACCAACGCCTTCATGAACGGCGACGGCGTGTACCCGGGGTCGGTGGCGGCGCGTCCGATGGCGATCAGGGTGCCGTAGGTCGGTGAGTCGGGTCGGTCGTCGAGGACTTGGCATCGCCACAGCGCGCGTTGGCCGTATTTGTCGAGGATCGCCGCGAGCGCGTCGGTGGGGATCGGACCGTGCCCCGTGGCTTCGACCCATCCGGATCCGGTCGGTGGTGGCTGCCCTGCCCAGAGGGCGGTGAGGACCTGGAACGGGATGGTCACGTTCAACGACACCTTGGGTTCGACCCGGATCCCCGGGCAGGCCGGTGCCGGGGCGCTGACAGCCCCGCCGCCGAGCAGGCCACCACCGGCCCCGCCGCCACCGGTCGCGTCGTGACCGGTCACGTCGTTACCGGTCACGTCGTCACTGACCACGTCGTCACCGGTCGTGTCCTCGCCTGCCTGGGTCGTGGGCGCCTCGGTTGGTTCGGGTGCGTGCGGGGTGTGGGTGTGCTGGGTGGTGGTCGCGGTGTCGGGGTCACTGCCGCCGGTGCTGCCGGGTGTGGTGGGCAGTAGTGGGGGGATGGTGTTGGGGTCGGTGATCAGGTCGAACATGACCTGCGCCATCGAGGCTGCCTGCCGTTCCCGCTGCCCCACCGACCCACCACCCCGGACGCCATCACCCCTGCCCGGGTCGGTGCCCGCGCCCGGGTCGGTGCCGGTGTCGGGGCAGGTGGCGGCCTGGACCCGGTGCAGCAGCGCGGCGTGCAGGTCGGCGACGTTGGTGAGCGAGCCCCGGTAGGTGATGGCCGCCCGGCCGTAGCCCTGCTGGGTGACCTTGATGGTGTCCTTCTCGGCGGCGGCGTCGTCCAGGATCCGGCGATACGCCACCGCATCGGCCTGCGCGATCAGCCGTTCGATGCGGTTCTTCAGCCCCACGGCGCCGAGGTGCTCGGCGACCGGCAGGATCATCTGTTCCACCCAGTCCCGTGCCCGACCCGCTGCGAGGCGTCCGGTCTGGCGGGCCACCTCCCGCGCCCGGGTCGTCGAGATCGACCCGTCCAGCAGCGCCCGGTACAGCCGGCCGTGGTCCTCGGGCCAGGTCGCCAACATCTCCACCCGCGCCCGGAGTCCCGACGGGCTGATCCGCGCGACGGCGGCGACCTCCTCGATCGCCGCCGTCAACGCCCGCTCCTCGGGGTCACGGACCCACTCCGGCAGGTTCACCTCGACATCCAGGTCCAACTCGTGCGGGTGACGGGCCTGGTACCGCCACGCCAACTCCCGGGTCAGCTGGGCTTGGGTGAGTTCGATGTGGGTGATCGCCTGCCGACACGCCACCGCCGCCGACACCACCTCAGCATCCGACAGTCCCGACGGCTGCGACTGCGCCAACGTCACCGCCGCAACCGTCACCAACGAGGGCTCCACGGTCCCCGGGGTCAGGAACGTCCGGCAGATCCGCCCCGCGACCTGATCCCGGTCGTCCTCGTTCTCCGGTCCGCCGTCGGTGAACCAGTCCCACACTGCCTCCCGCGCCGACAACCGCGCCGAGCCGCGGTCGAGCTGTTCACGTTGCAGGGTGTTCTGTTCCCGGAGTGTCTCGACCTGCGCCCGCAACGCCTCGTTCTCGGCGCTGAGGCGAGCCACCTCGGCGTCCGCGTCGTGCAGGAGGTCGGGCGTGAACATGCCCCGATTCTACTAGAACACATGTTCGAACGCCAGCGATGGGCTCGTCGGATTGCCCTACCCCAGAACGGTTTTCACGCCCACACCAGCCGGGTGGAGGGTTGCGGAGAGGGTGGGGATGGGTGGGGTTGTCGCGCGCGGCTGTGGGCCGGTGAGGTCATAGGTGCGACCGTTGTGGACGCTGCTGCCGGACAGCACCTCGCGCAGCACGATGCTCGCGACGTCGGCGACGTCGTCCAGCGCCACCACCGACACCTTGCCCGAACCCGCCGGTCCGCGGATCACACCGTGCTCATCGGCGAGTAGCGGCACGAAGTCGGCATAGAGGTTGTCGCGCAGAAATGTGAAACCTATTCCGCCCGAACGGATGTGCTGCTCGGTATGCCAGTGATCGCGGGCGTGGGTGAATGTGGCCTGCGGCGCCGCTGCGTAGAACGAGGTGTCCACGATGTGCCGCACGCCGGCCTGCGCTGCGGCGTCCACGAAACCGGCGTGCACGCCGACCCGGTCCGGGTGCTCCGTGGCCGAGACCAGGAACAGGGTGTCGATGCCCGCCAGCGCCAGGCTCACTCCAGGGCGACGTCCGCGAAATCGGCTGCTGGGTCGTCGTTCGCGCTCACCGCTCGGGGATCACCGGGGTGCCCCGAGCGTAGACGGCGAGAATGCGGTGGATCGCGTCCGGGTCGGCGAGCGGGTCGCCGTCCACGATCAGGACGTCGGCGTCGTAGCCGGCGGCCAGCCGCCCGGTGCGCGCGCCCAGCCCCAGCACCTCGGCGGCGACCGAGGTCGCGGTGCGCAGCGCGTCCAGCGGCCCGATGCCGATGTCGGCGAGCTGCCACAGCGCCGTCCGCAGGATGTCGTGCGGTTTCACGGGTGCGATGCCGGCATCCGTGCCCGCGACGATCACTGCGCCCCACTCGCGCAGGCGGCGCAGGTTGGCGAGGATCTGCGGCATCCGGACCATCACGGCGGGGGGCGGGACGTGGCCGGGCGGTGGGGGCAGCAAGCCTGCCGTGGCGCCGACGACGATGCCACGCTCGGCGATGGCCCGCATCAGGTGCTCGGGCGCATCGACACCGGTGGCGCTCCAGAACGAGACGTGTTCGATGCCGTCCACTCCGGCGGCGATGCAGTTCTCGATGGCGGACGTGCCGTGCGCATGCGCGGTCAGTGGCAACCCGAGCCGGTGTGCCTCATCGACCGCCGCCGCGAGCACCTCGCGGTCGAACTGAGCGACCTCTTGGCTCGTACCCGGCGTCATCGTGCCCCCGCTGGTCATCACCTTGACGACGTCGCAGCCGCGTTCGGCGCGCTGCCGCACCGCCATCCGGACGGCGTCCGCGTCGTCCGCGACCGCACCACCCAGGAAGTAGCAGTGTCCGGCGAAGGTGGTGATCGGCGGTCCGGAGGCCAGGATGCGCGGCAGACCGGGCTGATCGCGCAGTTCCAGCGAGAGATGGTCGCGGTCCCCGAGATCGCGCACCGTGGTGACGCCGCCCGCCACCGCCGTGCGTGCGGCGGCGGTCATGGCGACCCGGACGGCGTCGTCGTCGCGCGCGGCCAGGGTGGCCACGGGGTTCTCCGTGGCGTCGAAGGCCAGGTGCACGTGGGTGTCGATCAACCCGGGCAACAGGGTGGCCCCGGGCCGGTCGATCAGCTCGGCATCGGCCGGAGGAGTGGAGCCGAGGATGACGGCATTGATCGCCGGTCCGTCCAGCACCACGACCGCGGGGCCTGGGTGCAGCTCGCGTCCGTCGAAGAGTCGTGACCCCCGCAGGGCGAGACGGCGCGGGCGTTCCCGGACGGACGTCGCAGCATTCACCGAGGCACTCTCCCGCTCGGTCGCCCGCTTGTCATGTGGGGCCGCCCGGCCTGCGCTCAGGCGGAGAGCGCGTCCACCGGGACAGAGGGAACGGACACCGGGGTTCCCCAACGCTGCCAGGTGGTCTCGATCGTGAACTCGAGGTTGTTCGGCCGGACCGCATCGATGCGTCTGACCGGACGTCCCGCGGGGTCCAGGTAGAGCTGGACGTCCAAGGCGGTGGCGGGTCCCATCTGGGCAGCCACGGCGGGCGGCAGACTGCCGAGCCATTCCTCGCCGGTCAGGGACCCGGTCCACTGCGTCGTCCTCGCCATGCCACTGGTTGCCGATCGGTGGAAGCGGGCTGTGGGAACCACGGCCGCCTGACCGAGAAACGATGTGGTGAGCCGGATCTCGTGATCGAGACGCTGCCCCTCGACGTTGAGGGTCGATGCGCTGACCTTCTGCCAGGCGCTCCCTGCGTGGACGTACATGGCATCGCCCCGCAGCAGGATGTCGACGCGACCACCTGCATCGAGGAGCACCGAGTATCGGGCATGTGGGGTCGGTCCGGTCGGCGGGTACGTGACGACCCCGGTGGCCGTCCAGCCATAGGAGTGGCCGAAGGTCTTCTGCCGCTGGGACCTGAACCGCGCCGAGGGTGTGGTGCCGAGCGATCCGTGGATGCGGAGGGCGAGGTCCGTTGCCGACAGGGACTCCTCGGAGGGCATCTTGACGGCTGGCGTGGGCGAGGTCCCTCCGCCCTGATCACCCTTGGGGAGAACGCATCCGGCCAGCGCCGACGACCCCACCACGCCCACTCCGCCCAGGATCAGCATCCGACGTGACACCGGGTGAGTCGCCATGTGTGCAGGCTAAGTGACAGGACCCAACCAGACGGCGGCATCCGGCGGCAGCGTGTCGACGATGCCGGGCAGGCTGGCGAGCAGGATGCGCCCCTCGGGCAGCCGGATGTCGCTGCCGCCGAGGTTGACCAGGCACCGCAACGCGTCACCGCGGCTCAGGTCGAGCACGTCGCGACCCGTGTCGTGCCAGTCGATCTGCGCGCTCAGGTGGGGGAGCAGCCGGCGCCGCGCACCCAGCGCAGCACGGTAGAGCGCGAGCATGCCGGTGGGGTCGTCGTCCTGCGCGGTGACCGTGTGCGCGGACCACTCGGCCGGCTGCGGCAACCATGGCTGTGCACCCTCGGTGAACCCGAACGGGGGCGCCTGGCCCGACCAGGGCAGCGGCACCCGACAGCCGTCGCGCCCCAACGCGGCCCCGGCGGTGCGATGCCAGACCGGGTCCTGCCGACACTCCGGCGGCAGGTCGGTGACCTCCCACAGGCCCAGTTCTTCGCCCTGGTAGAGATACGCGCTGCCGGGTAGGGCCAGCATCAGCAGGACGGCGGCGCGCGCACGCCGGGTGCCGAGGGCGAGGTCTGCTGGCCGCCCGGTGTCGGCCCCGGCGCTACCGTCCGGCACCGCGGTGTCGTGCCGGCCGTACCGCGTGATGTGCCGGGTCTCGTCGTGATTCGACAGCACCCAGGTCGGTGGGGCGCCGACCGCGGCCATGGCCGTGCAGGTGTCGACGATGTTGGCTCGCAACGCGTCAGCGGTCCAGGCGGACTTGAGGAAGTCGAGGTTGAAGGCCGTGTGCAATTCGTCCGGGCGCAGGTACAACGCGAGCCGGTCGGCCCCTTTGACGGTGACCTCACCGACGAAGATCCGGGCCGGGTCGTAGGAATCGGCGATCGCGCGCCAGGAGCGGAAGATCTCGTGGACGGCGTCGACATCCCACAACGGGCTGGAGTCCCACAACCGCGGCGAGAAGGTGTCGCCGGGTCGAAAGCCGTGGTCGGGCAGGTCCGGATGCTTGGCGAAGGCGGACGCCGCATCCACCCGCAGGCCGTCGATGCCCAGGTCGAACCAGAACCGGACGACGCCCTCGAACTCGCTGCGCACCTCGGGGTTGGCCCAGTTGAGATCGGGTTGCTGCGGGGCGAACAAGTGCAGGTACCACTGCCCGGGTCGGCCGTCGGGTTCGGTGATCCGGGTCCAGGCGGTGCCCCCGAACGAGCTGATCCAGTCGTTCGGTGGCTGGGCGCCGTCCGGCCCGCGACCGTCGCGAAAGTGGTACCGCTCTCGCGCGGGCGATCCGGGCTCGGCCGCCAGCGCCTCGGCGAACCACGGGTGGTCGTGCGAGGTGTGGTTCGCCGCGACGTCGATGACCAGCTTCAGGCCGACCTGGTGTGCATCGGCGATGAGCGCGCGGGCGTCGTCCACCGTGCCGAAGACGGGGTCGATGTCCCGATAGTCGCTGATGTCGTAGCCGCCGTCGTGCATCGGCGAGCGGAACCACGGCGTGATCCACAGGGCATCGACCCCGAGCTCGGCGAGATACCCCAGCCGCGAACGAATGCCGTTGATGTCGCCGATACCGTCGCCGGAGCTGTCCGCGAAGCTGCGCAGGTACACCTGATAGACGACGGCATCGCGCCACCACGGCGGTGCGGGCCGTATGGGAAGTGTGGCAAGCGTGGAAAGCGTGGGCGGTGAGGTCACTTGACGGCACCGGCAGCCAGGCCGGCGACGATCCGCCGCTGGAACGCGAGAACCATGATCACCAATGGAACCGTGACCAGGACGCCGGCGGCCATCTGGCTGCCGAACGGGGTCTCGAACTGGGTGGCGCCGGTGAACTTCGAGATCGCGACCGGCGCGGTCTGGATGTTGGCCCGGTTGGTCATGGTCAGGGCGATCAGGAACTCGTTCCAGGCGCCGACGAACACGATGATCGCCGTGGTGAACACCCCGGGCGCGGCGAGCGGCAGGATCACCTTGCGGAAGGCCTGCCCCTGAGTGCACCCGTCGACCATTGCGGCCTGTTCGAGTTCGACCGGCATCTGCTTGAAGAACGAGGTCAGGTTCCACACCGCCAGTGGCAACGAGAACGCCAGGCTGGGCACGATCATCGCCTGGTAGGTGTTGATCCAGCCCAACTGGGTGAACAGTTTGAGCAGCGGGACGATCAACGAGACCAGCGGGAACATCGAGGTCGCGATGATCGCGGTCAACGCGAGGCGCTTGCCGCGAAACTCCAGGCGTGCCAGGGCGTAGGCGGTCAGGGTGCCGACCACCAGGGCCATCACCGTGGTGATGCCGGCCACGATCAGACTGTTCACCAGGGCGCGGCCGAAGTTCTGCCCGGGGGCGAACACCGCGCGATAGTTCTCGATCGAGGCCGGCGAGGGGATCGGGGACTTCTCGAAGATGTCGCTGGTGCGCCGCAGGCTGGAGATCAGCATCCAGACGAACGGGGCCAGGCAGTAGATCACGATGCCGATCACGCCCAGATACGTTGCGGCCTGACCCAGTTGGCGCATCCGCTTCTTGGGGTCGTCGTTGACCGATCCAGCCGGGGACCCGGCCCGGGCCGAGCTGGTGGCAGAGGCGGTGGTCATGCCGTGGCTCCCTTCGTGAGGCGGCGGCGAGCTCGGTTGGCCTTGACGATCTGCTTGCGTTCGTCGCGGTCGCCGAGGACGTCGGCGCCGAGCAGGGTGACGAACACGTAGGCGATGCCGAACAGGTAGATGAACAGGATGATCCCGTAGGCCGCGGCCGATCCGTAGCGCAGGTTGGAGGCCTCGTCCTGGACCAGCATCGACAGCGTCTCGGCGGTCTTCTTGCGTGGCCCGATCAGGATGTAGGGCAGGTCGAACATGCGCAGGGCGTCGAGCAGGCGGAACAGAACCGCCACCAGCAGAGCGGGTTTCACCAGTGGAAGCGTGATGCTGGTGAAGCGCCGCACGGTGCCGGCGCCATCCACCCGGGCAGCCTCGTAGATGTCCTCCGAGATGACCTGCAGCCCGGCCAGCACCAGCAGGCCGATGAACGGAGCCGTCTTCCAGGTATCCGCGACGATCACCGCGAGTTTCGCCTGGAACCCCTCGGAGGTCCAGAGGATCGGGTCGCCCGGTAGGAGGGCGTTCGCGACGCCGTCCGCGTTGAAGATCCAGCCCCACAGGATGGCCGAGGCTGCGGTGGGGATCGCCCACGGCACCAGGATGCTGGCCCGCACCAGGGCGCGGCCCTTGAAGGCCTGATGCATGATCAGCGCCATGGCCACCCCGAGCACGGTTTCGACGGTGACCGTGGTGACGGTGAAGAACGTGGTGTTCCAGAAGGCGTTCCAGAACCTCGTCGAGGTGGCCCCCTGGAAGATGTCCGTGAAGTTGCCCAGGCCGATGAAGGGCTCGGTGTCACTGACGAACCCGGTCTCCTCGTCCAACCCGGCGGCACCGTAGAACGACTGCCGGATGGCAGCGAAGATCGGATAGGCGACGATCAGCGCCAACACGATGAACGTCGGTGAGATCAGGGTGTACGCGAGGCGTTCGGCCGCCCGCCGGCTGTCACTGCGGGTCCGTGCCTTCGTGGGTGGACGTGATTCGGTTCCAGCGCCGTGTGTCGTGGTCGCCACTGGCCGGTCTCCTTGGCTCGACGGGTACCGCTTCGTGAGGGTCAGCGACGAGGCGCTGAGGGGGACGACGGGGGCGGGCCGGACCGAGTTGGCCCGCCCCCGCCGCGTTCACTGGGTGAGGGTGGTGAGCTTGTCCTGCAGTTCGGCCAGGGCGGCGTCCGTGGTCTTCGCACCGGTGAGGGCGGCGTAGGCGGCGTCCTGGATGGCAGCGGTCACGTCGCCGTACTTGACCACCTTGGGCCGCGGGACGGCGTGCTCGATCGAGGCCTTGAGTGCCGGCAGGTACGGGAACTGCTCGGCCAGGGCCGGGTCGTCGTAGAGCGCCGTGAACGTCGGGGCGTTGGAGTTCTTGGTGAGGTTGGTGCGCTGGTTGGCCTCGCTGGTGAACCAGGAGATGAAGTCGATCGCGGTCGCCTTGTTCTTGGCGAACGAGGAGACGGCCACGTTGTGGCCACCGAGCGACGAGGCGCCTGCCGCGCTGCCGATGCCCGGCAGGGCGGTCACCGCGAACTTGCCGGCCACCTTGCTGGACCCGTCGGTCTTGTTGGCCAGCGAGAACTGGTAGGGCCACTGGCGGTGGAACAGCAGCTTGCCGGCCTGGAACGCCTGGCGGCCCGGCTCCTCGCGGTAGGTGATGGCCTCCTTGGCGATGAAGCCGCTCTTGAAGCCGTCGACCAGGGCGTTCACGCCGGCCTTGGCCTCGGCGGTGTTGACGTTCGGCTTACCCGAGCTGTCGGTGATGACGCCGCCGGCGGAGTTGATGGCCTCGGCGAAGTTCACCGTCAGTCCCTCGTACTTCTCGTACTGGCCCGCGAAGCAGCCGATGCCCTTGCCCTCGGGGGTGGCCTGCACCGTGGTGCAGGTTGCCTGCATCTCCTCGAAGGTCTTCGGGGGAGCGGCGATGCCTGCGGCCTTCAACAGGTCGGTGCGGTAGTAGAGCAGGCCGCCGTCGGAGGAGGCCGGCACCGAGTAGACCTTGTCGCGGTACTTCGCGGTCTCGGTGATCGCGGGCAGCATCTTGTCGAGGTTGAACTTGTCGGCCGGCAGCTCGTCGATCCACCGGTTGGCGGCGAACTCGCTGACCCAGACCACGTCGACCGAGAGCACCGTGTAGGCGTCCGACTTGGTCTGCGCGTTCTGGATCATCTGCTGGCGCTGAGCGTCGGCCGCATCCGGCAGCTCGACCAGGGTGACCTTCTCGTTGGGGTGAGCGGTGTTCCACTCGTCGAGCTGAGCCTGCACGGTGCCCGAGACGTCCTTGCCCTGCACATAGGTGATCGGACCACGCTCGGTGGCGGCGGCAGCCCCGCCGCCGGCGGCCGAGCTGGACGCGGTGTCGGACGACCCCGAACCACCACACGCGGCGAGCAGGCTGCTCGCGGTCAGCAGGGCCGCACCCGCGGCCCACCTGGTTGCTCTGATCCTCACTGAGTGCTCCTTGACCTGGGTCCTGTCGGACGCGGCGGGTGGTACCCGGACGAATTATCGACACGCGTCGACGACGCGTAGTGGTGACGTTAGCGACGCGCGTCGACAGTGGTCAACCCGTCACTCCGTAACGTGTTGGTAACGCGCCTCGCCGATGGCCGCCGCTCGCGGCCGAGGCTGGATCAGCTCGGTGGGGGTGCGGTGCTGCCCCGGAGGTCGATGCGCCCGGGGAAGAGATGGTGCTCGGGTGCGCCGTCACCCTCCAGGCGCCGGATCAGCCCGAGGGCGGCCGCCCGGCCGATGTCCCGGGCCGGCTGGCTGATCGTGGTCAGTTCGGGGGTGGTGAGCTGGGCATGCTGATCCCAGCTGGTGATGGACACCACCGACAGATCGCCGGGGATCGTCAGTCCGTGGTCGGTCACCTCGTGCACCAGGCCCAGCACGGCACGCCAGTTGGCCGAGATGACCCCGGTGATCTTGTGGCGTCCGCGGTAGACGCGGGTGAAGGCCTCGCGGCCGGCGGCCTGGGAATGCTCGGTCGCGGCCACGGTCAGGCTCAGTCCCCGCTCGGCACAACGCTTTCGGACGGCGTCCGTGAGGCGGCTGCTGTAGCCCAGGCCCCGGCGGCCCGCTGCCTCCGGTTCGTCGAGGTAGGCCAGCCGTCGGTGGCCCAGGTCGGCCAGGTGGTCGACCGCCATGGCGCCCATCTGTTCGGCATCGGCGTCGGCGTAGGGGACGGCATCCGGATCGGCGGTGCGTCCGATCAGGGCCACCGGAACACCGGTGTCGCTCAAGAGTTTCACGCGTTCGTCGTGCAGCGTGACCTCCATCAACAGCAGACCGTCCACCAAGCCGGTGCGAGCCAGCCGGACGGCCTCCTGGATGTCGTCACCGTCCGTCGTCCAGAGCATCAGGTGATAGCCCAGGCCGCGTGCCTCGTCCGCCGCGGCGACGACGTACTCGAGGTCGGCGTTGTCGACCTCACGGCCGCCCGAGGGCAGCAACAGCGCGAGGATGCGGCTGCGTCGTCCGGCCAGGCCGCTGGCCAGGGCGTTGGGTTGGTAGCCCAGCTCGGCCATGGCGGCCTGCACGCGTTCGCGGGTCTCGGCGCTGATCGGGCGCTCGCCGGTCAGGACGTAGGTGACGGTGCTGGCCGAGACGCCGGCACGTCGCGCCACGTCGGCCCGGGTCGCCGCGCCGCGCGCAGAAGGCCTGGCTGCCACGTGACCTCCCGGACATCTCGGGTGAACTCGGGTGAAGAGATCGACTCGCGTCGACGTCGGATCGACGTCACTTTCTCATGCCGGTTCGCGCTGGGCGAGGGTGGGGTGTCCTCGGACCTTGTGGGGCTCGTCGGATCGGCCGATCGATCCACGGTCAGCGGGTATCGTCCGGGGCGTGGCCGAAGCCCTCGTCGAGCGTCGATTCGGGCCGCTCCTGTGGGGCTCGGTCGGGGTCGCGGCCTTCGCTGCGGCCCTCGAGGTCGTGCCGAGGGTGCTGAACCTCTCGCCCGGCGTCCTGCCCCCGTTGTCCGCGATCCTGGCGGCACTGGCCGCCGAGGCCGGAGAGCCGGCGCTGTGGCGAGCGGTGCTCGACACCCTGGTGCAGTGGGGGCTCGGCCTGGCGATCGCGGTGGTGGCCGGCGTCGTCCTGGGCATCGGTATCGGCGCGGTGCCGGCGGTGCGGGCCGCCACGGCCACGACCATCGAGTTCCTGCGGCCCATCCCGTCGGTCGCGCTGGTGCCGTTGGCGGTGCTGGTACTCGGGACTCAGCTGCGGTCGGCCCTGCTCCTGGTGGTCTACGCCTCGTTCTGGCAGGTGCTGGTGCAGACCCTGCACGGCGTCCAGGACGTCGACCCGGTGGCCGAGCAGACGGCGCGCTGCTACGGCTTCGGGCGGCTGGCGCGGATCCGTCACGTGCTCTGGCCGACGGCGCAGCCGTATGTCGTGACCGGGGTGCGGTTGGCTGCCAGCGTGGCCCTGATCCTGGCGGTCACCGCCGAGCTGGTGATCGGCTCACCCGGCCTGGGGCGTGAGATCACTGCGGCGCAGAGCGGCGGCGCCACGGCGTTGGTCTACGGGCTCATCCTGCTGACCGGCCTGATCGGGCTCGGCGTCAACGTCGGTATGCGCGCGCTGGAACGGCGACTGCTCGCGTGGCATGTGTCGGTGCGTTCCGAGGTGGCTTCATGACCGGGGCAATCCAGCGGGTTCCGGCCCCGTTGCGCCGTGCCGTGGTCGCCCTCGGGCTGCCGGTGCTGCTGATCCTCATCTGGTGGTTGGTCAGCGAGCGCAGTCAGAGCCTCTACTTCCCGCCGCTGCGCACCATCGTGGCGGCGTTCCCCGACACCTGGCTGGCCGGCGGCACGCAGTCGCGCCTCGTCCGCGACGTCCTGCCCAGTCTGGCCCGGCTCGCTGCCGGGTACGTCGGCGCGGTCGTGCTCGGCGTGGGGACGGGATTGGTCATCGGCCGGTTCCGCACCGTGCGCGCGGTGACCGAGCCGGTGCTCGAGATCTTCCGCGCCATCCCGCCGCCGGTCATGGTGCCGTTGTTCGTGGCCCTGGCCGGGATCGACGACACCATGAAGGTGCTGGTGATCGTGTTCGGCTGCGTGTGGCCGATCCTGCTCAACACGGTCGCGGGGGTGCGGGCGATCGACCCGGTGATGCTGGAGGCCTGCCGGGCCTATGGGATTCGCGGCCCGGCGAGGATCCGCGCGGTGGTGCTGCCGGCGGCGGGTCCGCAGATCCTGACCGGCATGCGACAGGCGCTGTCGATCGGGATCATCCTGATGGTGATCAGCGAGATGTTCGCGGCCAGTAACGGTCTCGGCTTCACCGTGGTGCAGTTCCAGCGCACCTTCGCGCTGCCGCAGATGTGGACCGGCATCATCGTGCTCGGCCTGCTGGGCGTCGTCCTGTCGATGCTCTTTCGCCTGGGCGAGAATCGGGTCTTGCACTGGTACCACGGCCAGCGTCGATCGCAGCGTTCCGGCTGAGGCGTGTGATCAGGACGACGCGAGGCGCGGCAGGGAGGTAGAGGTCGCCGAACCCCTTGCCGCGGAACGAATCTCCGCATACACATGGCGGCGCAACTCGGCGAACCGCCGCAGCGCACGGGTCTCCAACTGGTCGCGCTGGTCGGGCAGGTCGATGTGTACGTCGTCCTGCACCACGGTGGGTGAGCCCGACAGCACGATCACCCGCTGGCCGAGGTAGACCGCCTCGTCGATGTCGTGGGTGATGAACAGCGTGGTCACCTGGGTGCTTGCCCAGATCTCGCGGATCAGGTCCTCGAGGTCGGCCCGGGTCTGGGCATCGACCGCCGCGAAGGGCTCGTCGAGCAGCATCACGTGCGGTTCGTAGGCCAGGGCGCGGGCGATCGCCACCCGCTGCTGCATGCCGCCGGACAGCTGCCACGGGTAGGCCCGGTGGACGTCGGTCAGGCCGACGGCCTCCAGTGACCGCTCGACCAGTTCGACGCGCCGGACCTTGGGTAACCCCTTGAGCCGTAACGGGAGTTCGACGTTGTCGGCCACGTGCATCCAGGGGAACAGCGAACGGCCGTACTCCTGGAACACCACCGCCATGCCCGGCGCGGGGCCCGTGACCGGGGTGCCCTCGACCATCACCTCGCCGGCGGTCGGCGAGAGCAGGCCGGCCAGGCACTTCAGCAGGGTGGTCTTGCCGCACCCCGACGGACCGACCACGCACACCAGTTCACCTGCGGCCACCGAGAAGGTGACGTCGCGCAATGCCTCGACGGTGCGGGCGTGGTCGGCATAGACATGCCGGACGCCGCGCGCCTCGAGCATCGTCGCGTCAGCCACCGAGCAGCCCTGCGACGTCCGGGTCCTTGGTCAACGTGCCGTAAGTGCGAGCGGCCGTGCCGACCGCGGTGAGCGAGTCGCGGTCGATCGCCGTGGGCCAGTCCGGCAACGACATCTTCGCCGCGACGTCCGGGCTGATCTTGGTGTAGGTCGCCAGGACGGCGCGCACCTCGTCCGGGTGGGCGGCCGCGTAGGTCATGGACTCGTTGATCGCGGTGACGAACGCGGTGACCATCGCCGGGTTCTTCTGCTTGGTCTGCGCGCTCGTGAAGTAGTGCGAGATCTGCAGCGTCGGGTAGGTCTCGGTGAGATTGTCGAACAGGATGCGCCCGCCGGCGGCGACGATCTGGGTGCGGAACGGCTCGGCCTCCCATGCGGCGTCGATGGTGCCCGCGGCGAGCTGGGCCGGCATGTCCGGGAAGGGCATCTCGACGAACGTCACCTTCGCCGGATCACCGCCGGCCTTCGTCACCGCCGTCTTGACCGTGGTGTCGCCGATGTTGTTCAGCGAGTTGACCGCGATCTTGCGGCCCTCGAGGTCCTTGGCGGTCTTCAGCGTCGAGCCCTTGCCCACGAGCACGGCGTTGACGTCGTCGGCCGGGTCGCCGGTCGAGCTGACCCCGGCGGCGATCGACACCAGCGGTAGACCCTTGTCGCGGGCCGTGAGCAGGGACACCACATTGCTGAAGCCGAACTGGTTCTCACCCGAGATGACCGCCGGCACGATCGCCGCGCCACCCTGTGCGGGTTTGGCGCTGACCTCGAGCCCGGCCTTGGCGAAGAAGCCCTTCTGGATGCCCAGGTAGAGCGGGGCGACATCGACGATCGGGATCACGCCGACCGAGACCTTGGTGACCCCGCCGGACGAGGCGCTGCTGCCACCGGAGTCGCTTCCGCCGCAGGCCGTCAGGGCCATCGTCACACTCAGCGCCGCACCCAGCGCGATCGCCGTTCGACGTGACACTCGCTCGACCATGTCTCTCCCCTCGGCCCGGTCCCCGTGGCCGGACATCGGCACCCTAGTGCGGTGCTCGGAGGGTTGCAGGCGGTCGGGGGTGGCGATCGTCGATGTCGGACCAGTGGCCTACCTCACATCTGTCGCGTGGACGTTGCCGGTATCGATTCCTGCCCCGTGCCCGTCCATGGCGTGTCAGAGAACAACCACGGACCCGCGCCACAGCTGCCGGGCCGCGACATGAGGGAGACGAGCACGAGATGGGTACCAACGAGGGCGTGGTGGACCGGGGTCTGCGGATCACGATCGGGCTGGTGGCCCTGGTGGCCGGCCTGGCGTCGGGTCTCGGCTCCGTGGTGAGCACGGTGCTCCTGGTCGTCGCGGCGATCATGTTCCTGACCGGCGTCGTGGGCTTCTGCCCGCTGTACCGGATCTTCGGCATCAACACCTGCGGCGTGCGCAAGTAGTCACTCAGGTGGTGCGGCTGGTGGGACTCTCTCGGCGCTTGGCGTAGACCCCACCGGCCGCGGTCAGCCCCAGTAGCGCACCGGCGAAGAGCACCAACCACCAGTTGTCGAGGTGGGCCGCGTAGGAGCCGAGCCCGACGTACACCACGGTTCCCGGCACGATGCCGATCGCCGTGGCCAGCGTGTAGGGCCAGAACCGGACGGCGGTCAGCCCGCTGCCGTAGTTCACCGCGGCACACGGCACCATCGGCGCGAGCCGGGCGGTCAGCACGGCGAACACCCCGTGCCGCACCACCAGGTCGTCCAGGCGATCCAGATGCCGGCCCGCCAGCCGGGCCACCCCGTCTCGGCCCAGCCAGCGGCCGATCCAGAACCCGGCGATGGCGCCGACCAGGGCGCTGACCCAGACCAGCACCAGGCCGCTGGTCAGGCTGAAGACCAACCCGGCCATGGCCGACAGCAGGGTGCGGGGCACCAGCAGCAGTGTCGCCACGACATAGCCGAGGCCGAACAGCAGCGGGAACCACATGCCGCTGTCGCCGGCCCACGAGCGCACCTGTGCGACGTCCGGCATCGGGACGAAGATCACGACCAGCACACCGGTCAGCAGCAGAGCGCCGAACGCGCTCAGCCGCCACCAGGTTCTGATCTCGCTCATCGTCCACCCATGCTCACACGGATGGCAGCACAGCGCGCGGGGCCTGCGGCCCACTTCCCGCCAGGTCAGCCGGAGGTTCGGGCGCGCCGGCGAGCGATCCAGCCGACGATCCCGGTCAGGGCGAACAGCGCACCCGTGACGGCCAGCAGCAGCCGGTCGGGCTGCGCGCCGGCGGCGCCGACCGTCACATAGGCCACCGTGCCCGGCACGATGCCGACCGCGGTGGCCACGGTGTACGGCCAGAACCGGACGGCGCTCAGCCCGCTACCGTAATTCACCACCGAGAACGGCATCATCGGCGCCAACCGGGCCAGGAGGACGGCGAGCACTCCGTGGCGCAGCACGAGCGCGTCCAGGCGATCGAGGTGGTGCCCAGCCAGTCGGGCCACGCCGTCCCGCCCCAGCGCCCGGCCCAGCCAGAAGGCCGCGAGGGCCGCCAGCATCGACCCGGTCCACACGATCGCCACCCCTGCCACCGCGCCGAAGGCCAGGCCGGCGGCGGCCGAGAGCACGGTTCGCGGCACCAGCAACAGCGTCGCGGCGGCATAGCCGAGCACGAACCACACCGGGACCCACGGGCCACCGCCAGCCACCCACTCCCGGAGCTGCTCGACGTCCGGCCGTGGCGCGAGGATCAGCACCGCCACGCCGGACAGCACCACGGCGACGAAGAGCAACAGCTTCAGCCAGGTGCGGGTCATCGAGGCTCAGCGGCGCCGCAGCAACAGTACCCCGTCGTCCAGCTGGGCCGGTCCGCCGTCCGGGCCGGTTGCCTCTCGCCGGCGCACCTCGGCCAGGACGACCTCCCAGCCGTCGGCCAGGGCCAGCTCGGCGAGTTCCTCGGCCGGGGTCAGGAACCGGTGGTTGCCGATGTGCTCCGGTGACGCCCACGGCGGCGCGGCCGCGTGCGAGATGACGACCAGGTGGCCCCCCGCAGCGATCCGGCCGGCCGTCCGGCGCAGGATCTCGATCCGGGCCAGCTCGACCGGGGCCTGGAAGAAGGACGCCGTGACCAGGTCGAACGTCGCCTCGCTGGTCCAGGTGGTCAGGTCGTGGGCGATCCAGGTGATCGCGCCGTCCAGCCCGGTCTCGGCGGCCATCGCGGCACCGCGGGCCACTGCCGTCGGCGAGATGTCGACCGCGGTGACCTGCCAGCCCTGTCGGGCCAACCAGATCGCGTCGCCCCCCTCGCCGCAGCCGAGGTCGAGTGCGCGGCCGGGGGTGATCGCCCGGGGGGTCAGCACGTCGGCCAGGGTGGCGTTCACCCGGCCCGACCACACCGACGTGTCCCCGGCGTAGCGCTGCTCCCAGAACTCGCTGGGCGACTGCGTGGTGGGGAACTCGGAACCGTGAGCGTGGGTCACGGCTCAGTCCAGCTGCGACAGGTCGCGGACGGCGCCCTTGTCGGCCGAGGTGGCCAGCTTGGCGTAGGCGCGCAACGCGGCGGACACCCTGCGGGGGCGGGGGTTGGCCGGTCGCCATCCCGCCGCGTCCTGTTCGGCCCGGCGCCGGGCCAGTTCGTCGTCGGTGACCAGGACGTCGATCCGGCGCTGCGGGATGTCGATGCGGATCCGATCCCCGTTGCGCACCAGGCCGATCGGGCCGCCGGCCGCGGCCTCGGGGGAGACGTGCCCGATCGACAGGCCCGAGGTGCCACCGGAGAATCGGCCGTCGGTCAGCAGGGCACAGGCCTTACCCAGACCCTTCGACTTGATGTACGACGTCGGGTAGAGCATCTCCTGCATGCCGGGGCCACCCTTCGGCCCCTCGTAGCGCACGATGACGACGTCGCCGGCACGGACCTTGTCGGACAAGATGTTCGCCACTGCCTCGTCCTGCGACTCGGTGACGTGGGCGGTGCCCTCGAAGACCAGCAGCTCGTCGTCCACGCCGGCGGTCTTGACCACGCAGCCGTCGGGGGCGATGTTGCCGGTCAGCACCGCCAAGCCGCCGTCCTGGCTGAAGGCGTGCTCGGCCGAGCGGATGCAGCCGGTCTCGCGGTCGAGGTCGAGGTCGGGCCAGCGCGTCGACTGGCTGAACGCCTGCTGCGTGGGGACGCCGCCGGGGCCGGCGAGGTAGAAGGTCGCCACGTCATCGCTGGGGTGGCGGGCGATGTCCCACTCGTCGAGCGCTGCCTTGAGGCTGATGCTGTGCACTGTCGGCACGTCGGTGTGCAGTTTGCCGGCCCGGTCGAGCTCACCCAGGATCGCCATGATGCCGCCGGCGCGGTGCACGTCCTCGAGGTGGTATTTGGTGGTGTTGGGCGCCACCTTGCACAGCTGCGGCACCGAGCGCGAGAGCCGGTCGATGTCGGTCATCGTGAAGTCGATCTCGGCCTCCTGGGCAATGGCCAGCAGGTGGAGGATCGTGTTGGTCGAGCCGCCCATCGCGATGTCCAGCGTCATGGCGTTCTCGAAGGCGGCCATGCCCACCGAGCGCGGCAGCACGGACGCGTCGTCCTGCTCGTACCAGCGCCGGCACAACTCGACGGCGAGGCGTCCGGCGCGGCGGAACAGCTGCTCGCGGTCGGCGTGCGTGGCCACCACGGTGCCGTTGCCCGGCAGCGCCAGGCCCAGTGCCTCGACCAGGCAGTTCATCGAGTTGGCGGTGAACATGCCCGAGCACGACCCGCAGGTCGGGCACGCCGAGCGCTCGATCCGGGCGACGTCGTCGTCCGAGACCGTCGGGTCGGCCGCCATCACCATGGCGTCGATCAGGTCGAGCTTGCGGACGCCGCCTGCGGCCAGCGTGGTCTTGCCGGCCTCCATCGGGCCGCCGGAGACGAACACCACCGGGATGTTGAGCCGCATGGCGGCCATCAGCATGCCGGGGGTGATCTTGTCGCAGTTCGAGATGGCCACGATCGCATCGGCGCAGTGCGCGTTGACCATGTACTCGACCGAGTCGGCGATGATGTCGCGGCTGGGCAGCGAGTAGAGCATGCCGTCGTGGCCCATCGCGATGCCGTCGTCGACGGCGATGGTGTGGAACTCCTTGGCGACCCCGCCCGCGGCCTCGATCTCGCGCGCGACGAGCTGGCCCAGGTCCTTCAGGTGCACGTGGCCCGGCACGAACTGGGTGAAGGAGTTGGCGACGGCGATGATCGGCTTGTCGAAGTCGCCGTCCTTCATCCCGGTGGCGCGCCACAACGAACGGGCGCCGGCCATGTTGCGTCCGGCGGTGGAGGTTTTGGAGCGGTAGGCCGGCACGGCGGAACCCTTCGGTTGAGCGGTCTGCGGCGGCACCTGCCCGCCGACCCACATCTTGGCCCAGAGGGCGGCGGTTCCCGAATCCGATCTCGAACCGGAGGTCAGGTGAGTCGAGCCGGCCGGTCGATCAGCCGCCGGCCATCACCTGCGGGCTCGCGGCCTGCTCGGCGTCACGGTGCTGCTCGGCGGCTTCGGCCAGCAGCTGCCAGCCGCGGGCGAGCCAGGGCTCCTCGTCCCGGCGCAGCGTGTCCGTCATCGCCTCCGCCGTGGCACGGGCCAGCAGGGCTTCGTCGAAGCTCATCCAGCCGGCGGCCACGGCACGCTCGTGCTCGTCCCAGTCCTCGATCTCGACCAGCTGGTCCGGCTCGTGCCGGGTCACCTCGAGGTCGAGGTCGACATAGACCCAGCCGTTGTCGACCCGCTCCGGCGGCAGGCACACGTCGATCTCGATCCGGCGGTCGACCGGGTCGTCGATCCACCAGACAGCCCAGGGACGATCCGTGGCGAGCAGGATGGCGATCGCGACCGGCATCTCACCGCTCTCGTGCAGGGTGTTCCAGCGAGAGCCAATCCGGCCGTACAGCCACGTGCCGTCGTGGTCCTCGCACAGCAGTTCCACCTCGAAGGTGTACAGCCCGGCAGGCCGCTTGATCCGGTGCAGTCGGGCCTCACGCCGACCCCTGATGTCGATCACAACCGGACATTACGACCGGCGCCCGGCTCCGTCGCGTCGAGATGACCTCTCGCCGGCCGTGCCCGCATCGGTCTTCTTCGCGGACAACGAAGAATGGACGCCGATCGTTACATCGATTCAGGAGGCCACATCATGGGCACCGAGTTCGACGCCGACACCCTCGTCAGTACCCGCCGTTCGCTGCACGCGGTGGCGGAGCTGGTCATCGCTGGGCCGCAGCACGGCCGGTTCGGCACGATCCGGCTGCTGGTCTCGCCCGGGGGCTTCAGCGGCCTGCGCCTGCCACTGCGCGTCGAAGGCACGGCCCTGAACTTCGAGGGTGGCAGCGTCTCGTTGACCGGTACCTATCGGGGGCTCGCCGAGGCGGCGGGTGTCACCGTCGGCCTGCCCGCGGGTCTGTACACCGATGTGACCGGTACGGACCCCGACGATCAGGTTGCCGTCGATGCCGCTGCCGCGGCCTCCCTGGCGGACGCGTGGCAGCGCGGCGATGCCGCTCTGCGGCTGCTGGCCCCAGAGGCGTCCCCGGTGCTGTGGCCCGAGCACTTCGACGTGGGCATCACCGTCGACAAGGTGAACTACGGCGTGTCGCCCGGAGACGGCTACCACCCCTCGCCGTACGCCTATGTCGGCCCCTGGACGCCGCCGAAGGGCGACTTCTGGAACGCCCCGTTCGGCGCGGCGCGGCCTCTCGAGCAGCTGCCGGACGCCGCCGCGGTGGCGGAGTTCTTCGCCGAGGGTCGTCGTCTCGCAGGTGGGTGATCAGAATGCTGCGAGCTGTTCGCGCGTCATCCCCGCCAGACCCATGGTGTGCATGGTGCGCGCGCGCTCGGTGGCGAAGTCCTGACCGGTGACGACCGAGGCGATGTGGATCACGGCGTCCATGGTCGGGGTCGGCACCGACAGGTGCCGTGCCAGGTCGGTGAAGAAGACCAACGAGTAGCCCACGTCCTCGGTCAGGTAGCGGTGGTCCAGCTCACCCTGGGCCTTGATGCCGCGGAAGCCCGGTGCTGTGGAGTAGCCCGTGGTGTAGTTGGCCTCGGTCATGTAACCCTGGCGGACGCCGATCTCCGGCTCGGTCAGGATCGTCACGCCGACCGCCTGTGCGATCGCCAGCCGCTCGTCGTCCACGGCTTTCATGAAACGCCCGACCGCCTCGGTGACCCCTTCCTCGTAGAACATGAAGTCGCCGCCCGTGCGCTCGATCAGCGCTGCGTTCAGCAGGGTGACCGCCGGGTGGATGACCGGGTTGCCGTTCTGCAGCGTGGTCTGGAAGATCCCCGAGGCCTCCTCCGTGTGCGGGTACACCTGCCGCAGGACCTCGACCAGCCGCGGGGTACCGGCGCGCGGAGCAGCGGCAGCCGACAACCCGGTGTCGAAGCGGTGGAAGATCCGCACACTGGCGTGCATCGACGCCCGCGCGGCGTACGGCAGTGTGCTGGTCTCGCCGACCAGGACGCTCTCGTCGTCGAGGTCCAGGCCCGCGGCGTGTTTGAAGGCGAGACTGCCGACGCACGAGCTGGGGCAGACCACGACGGTCATGCCGGGTCGGAGGTGACCACGGGTGTCGGCACCGAACGGCTCGGTCGCATAGGCGGGACCGACGACGAAGACGAGCTCGACGCCGTCCAGCGCCTCGGCGATGTCGGTGGTGACCGCGTGCAGCGGCACGAACCCCTCGAGCAGGCCTTCGGCCTGGATGCCGCCGCGTTCGCGGACGGGCGCCAGATGATGGTCGTGGGCACCCTGGGCGTACAGCGAGACCTGGTGTCCGCGGGCTGCCCACTCGTAGGCGACAGCCAACCCTCCGCCGCCCGCTCCCAGCACTGCAACCTTCATCGACGCAAGCCGCCCGTCTTCGCTCCAACATCACTTACTGCCACCATGTCACCGAGGCTGTGCACGGGCCTGTCGAGATCTCTCGGGCGCCAGATGCTCAGAAGGGTGGGTGTTCGCTCTCGGTCCGGATGACTCGTCCGGTGGGGGTGACCCATTGGGTGATGGGTAGTCCGGTGCCGGGGTCGATCAGGGTCGGGGTGAAGCCTCGGTCGCGGAGCCGGTGGTGGTGCTTGCACAGGGGGTGCAGGTTGCACTCGCACGTCGGGCCGCCCTCGGCGTGTGGGGTGCGGTGGTCGACTTCGCAGGTGATGGCGCGGCGTCGGCAGCCGGGGAAGGTGCAGCACTGTTCGCGGGCTTGGACGAGTTCGCGGAGTAGGCCGGTGGCGGTGCGGACCAGGGCGTGGGGTGCCTTGCCGATACCCAACACGGTGCCGTGGGTGGGTGAGCCGGGGGTGTCGTCGGTGATCAGGCAGCGCCAGGTCGCGGTGACGCCCATGCGGTGGAGTCCGGCGAGCAGTTCGCGGATGGCGGATGCGGTGAGTGGTCCGTAGTCGTTGGTCTCGCCGATGCCGTCGCCGCCGAGGACGGCGGACAGGGGCACAGTGATGTGGACGCGGGGTCCGGGTAGCGATGCGAGGGAGTCGGGTGTGAAGGGTTGGGGTGGTCGGCAGCTACCAGACGGCGTCGGCGGGCACCCTGGCCCGGGTGGGCCGGCTGCGGCGGTTGGGGTGCACGTGCCGGTGTGGGTGTCGGGCACGTCGTTGGCCTCGGCCTCTGCCTCGGTGTCGGCGTCGGGCGGGGAGGCGGCGTCTGCCGCCGATGCGGCGTTCGCGTCGGCCTCGGCTTGGGCGTCATCGTCTGCTGCTGCGTCGGAAGGGGACTCGGTCTGTGGCTCTGGCTGGGTTGCAGGTTCGGTGGATGCGCTTCCGGTGCCAGCGCCGGTGCCGGTGCCGGTGTGGGTGCCGGTGATGAGGTCGGTGATGATGTCAGCGCGGACCGCGGCGGTCGGTCGGGGCCGGTCGGGGTCATCCCCGGCGGAGGCGTGGGCGAGCAGGGTCATCTGGATGGCTTCGATGTCGGCGACCGAGGCGATCAACGTCATCCGCCCGGTCCCCGGGCCGGCGGTACGGAAGGCGACCCGGCGGCGTTCGATGTTGTCGGCGATCTGCTCGGCCAGGTCCCGGGGGTCGGCTGTGGCGACCACCCGGTCCAGCCACGCGGCGAGCTGACCCCAGGTCAGGGCGCTCACCTTGACCAGGAGCTGCGGTTCCAGCCGCGAAAGGACCTCGCCGGGTAGGTGGCGGGTCTTGGTGTGGACCATGCGGGCGGTGTCGATGTCGACCTCCCCGGTGGCCAGCAGGTGCCACAGGCCGGGCAGACGGGCAGGCAGTTCCCGCAGGGCGTCCACCCGCGCCGCCACCGTGGTCTCGCCGATCACGCAGGTGGTGGCGGTTTCGGCGATGGCGGCGCGGTAGCCCAGGTCGTGGTCGGGGAACACCGGCTGGGCGTTCACGGGGCTGGCGTGCTCGTCGGCGGCGCCGTTCTCCCACCGGGTGACGAGTTCTTCGGCGGCCACGGTCGCGGCGAGTTTCGCCCAGGTCGCCACCCGGCACCCCGCAGCGGCCAGGTCAGCCACGGCCCGGTCGGGCAGATCGGCCAGGCACCCCAACTCCACCCCCGCGGCGGGGTCGGGCATCGACAGGGCGGCGAGGTCACCGACCGCGGTCTGTACCGCTGCCGCCAACCGGGCACCACCCACACCGGCCAGGGCCGCCACCAACCCACCAGGGGCTGGCTCACCGACGATGCTCACGCCGTCCGGTCCGGGCACGGCGTCCGCGGGGCTCGGCCCACCCGGTGCGCTCACGCGGTCCGGCCGGCGCCCGCTGTCGGCTGCGCCAACGATCGCCGGCGATCGCTCCTCGTCCGATGCGGTCCGGTCTTCCGGTGCGTTCCCGGCAGGCAGTGTGGTCAGGGCACTCACCGGCACCAACCCGGCCAGGTGGGCGCACCGGTCGGTGAGCCGCGCGATCCGGCGGGTGGCCCAGTCCTGTTCCTCGCTCAACCGGTTCACGCGCCGCTCCAGGCGACCACACGCCGTCCGCAGCTCCCCGTCCCGCACCCGCAACAGGGCACACTCCGCGCGCAGCGCAGCGACCTCGTCGGGGTCACCCGACTCGGCGAAGCAGGCCTGCATCACGGACATGGAAACAGTCTAATCGAACATATGTACGATGACAAGAGACGTGAACGGGCGTATTCGGGGCGAATCCTCAGGCGAAGCCGCGGAACGTGCCGTCAGGGTCGGTCGCCCCGGCAAAGTCCTCCCAGTCCATGTTCGCCAGGTTCAGGTTGTTCTCGACAGACCACAGCTCACGGGCGACACAGCGGAACGGGGCTCGGCCGTCCGGGTCGAGATCGATCACCACGATGGGGTGTTCGGCCCCGGTGAGAGCCTGCTGGTCCGCCACGAACAGCACGACGGCGTACTGCTCCGGATCGGCCGCGGCGAGGGCGGCCTCGCGCAACGCCGCCGCCGGGGCGCCGTCCAGGATTCGGTCGTCGACGATCTCGAGGCCGGCGCTGAAGCCTTCGGGGCTCTCGGCCTCAGCGGCGGCTCGGGTCCTGGCCCAGGCCTCGTCGGAGGTGAAGTCCGTGCGCACCAACAGTGAGGACGGCGAACTCGGCAGACTGATCATGTCGGGATCGAATCACACCCTGATGGTGGCTGGGTCGGGTCGGACGCGGAACTGCCGACCGCATCGTGGTGACGGCTCGCCGGTCGGGTCCGGCGCGTGGACCGGCCATCGGGGGCGCCAAAAGGAAACAACCTGCGGCATTGCCGCAGGTTGTCAGGTGGTGCGCCGCCAGGGACTCGAACCCCGAACCCGCTGATTAAGAGTCAGCTGCTCTGCCAGTTGAGCTAGCGGCGCGAACGCGGGATGAGGCTATCAGCGACCGGGCGTGGACATGAAATCCATTGCGGAACGATCACTCGACGGGCGCGCGGAGCCGCTTCGCGGGCACCGTCCGGGCCGTCGCGCGCCCGATTCGCTCCGTTTCCGGAGCGTGACCGCGACGGGCCTGGTGGGCCGTGGTCACGGCCCCTAGGGTGAGGGACATGCGCCCCACAGGCATCACCGTGGCGACGCTGAACCTCTACCTCGGTGCGGACCTGGCCCCCCTGTTCGCCGCCGGTCAGAGCGAGGCGCTCGCCAGTCGGACAGCGACGGTCTGGTCAGCCGTCGAGGCGTCCCGTCCGGCGGAACGCATGACCGCGGCCGCGACTCAACTGGTGCGCTACCTGCCGGACGTCGTGGCATTGCAGGAGGCCGGTCGATGGCAGGCCGGCACCACCGAGCATCCGCGAATCCACGATCTGCTCACGTTCTTCCTCGACGCGCTGGCGGCCCAGGGAACTCCCTACCGCGTTGTCAGCGAGGGTGCCGGGTTCTCGAGCGCCACGATGTCCGCGACCCTGGCCTCGGCCACCGGCCAGTTCGTCGAGCTCTACGACCGCACGGCGATCCTGGTGCGCGACGATCCGGCCGTCCAGGCGAGCAATCCGCAACAGGGGCGGTACCGCGCCGCGTTGCGCGCCGCAGTGTTGGGGCACCCACTGGAGGTCACCCGCGGCTGGTGCGCGGCGGACGTCCAGGTGGGCCGGGTCCGGCTGCACGTGATCAACACCCATCTGGAGTCGTACGACGCCCCCACGCGCATCGCTCAAGCGCACGAACTGGCCACCGAGGTGGTGCACCCGCCGGACACCCGACCCCCGACGATCGTGCTGGGTGACCTGAACTGCCGTCCTCCCCGCTGTCGCCCGGTGCGTGAGACGACGCCGGTCGGGGCCCGTGAGGTGAGCGGCGACGCCTATGAGGTGCTCAGCAGTGTCGGATTGCTGGACGCCTGGACCCGGATGCACCCGAAGGAGCACTGCCTCGGTTTCACCAGCGGGCATGCCGCAGACCTGCGCAACCCGGTGGCCGAGTTCGATCACCGCATCGACTACGTCTTCACCGATGGCTCGATGCGGGTGTGCCACGCTCACGTGACCGGCGACCAACCCGAGGACCGGACGGCGTCCGGGCTGTGGCCCTCGGACCACGGCTTCCTGGTGGTCGGTCTGGAGGTCTGACACCCGGCCCTCGTTGATCAACCGGCCCTCGTTGATCAGCAGTGTGGGGTCCGACTCCTTCGAGTCGGACCCCACACTGCTGTGAACCTGTTCGACCTCAGCGGCTGTCGCTGAACGCGCCACCGCTCTCGGTCAGGATGCTCGCGCGCGCTGCCTCCAGCCGGGCCACCGGCACCCGGAACGGCGAGCAGGACACGTAGTTCATCTCGATCGAGTTGAAGAAGTGGATCGAGTCCGGGTCGCCGCCGTGCTCACCGCAGACGCCCAGGGTCAGGTCGGGCTTGACCTCGCGGGCCTCCCAGCCGGCGACGGCCACGAACCGGCCGACACCACCCACGTCGATGGACTCGAACGGGTTGACCGCGAAGATCCCGGCGTCGAGGTACTGCGGGAAGAACGCCGCCTCGACGTCGTCCCGGCTGAAGCCCCACACCGTCTGGGTGAGGTCGTTGGTACCGAAGGAGAAGAAGTCCGCCTCCTCGGCGATCCGAGCCGCGGTGAGCGCCGCGCGCGGCAGCTCGATCATCGTGCCGATCGGGAAGTGCAGCTCCTGACCGGTCTCGGCCGACACCTCGGCGAGGGTCTTCTCCGAGGCGACCCGGATGTAGACCAGTTCCTCGACCGTGGCGATGAGCGGCACCATGATCTCGGGCTTGGGGTCCTTGCCCTCGCGCCGCAACCGCGCGGCGGCCTCGGCGATGGCCCGCACCTGCAGCTGGAACAACTGCGGCACGACCAGGCCGAGCCGTACCCCGCGGGTGCCGAGCATCGGGTTCTGCTCGTGCAGCCGCTGCACCTGGCGCAGCAGTTCCGCCGCCTGGGGGTCGGGCTTGCCACTCTCTTCGGCGATGGCCACCTTCACCGAGAGCGCGGTGAAGTCGGGCAGGAACTCGTGCAGCGGCGGGTCGAGCAGCCGGATGACCACCGGTAGCCCGTCCATCGCCTCGAAGATCCCGTAGAAGTCGTCGCGCTGCAGCGGGAGCAACTCGTCCAGGGCGGCCTGCTGGTCCTCGGGGGTGTGGGCCAGGATCAACCGCTCGACGACCTGACGACGTTCACCGAGGAACATGTGCTCGGTCCGGCACAGTCCGATGCCGTTGGCGCCGAAGCCTCGGGCACGCGCGGCGTCCTCGGGGGTGTCGGCGTTGGCCCGCACGCCCATCCGGCGGCGGGCGTCGGCGTGATCCATGAGGCGCCGGACGGCGTCCAGCAGCTCGCGCTGCTCGTCGTCGTCGACGTGGACGTCCTCGCCGCGCAGCACCTGGGCCACGGGGGAGGGGGTCACGGTGACCTCACCGATGAAGACCTCGCCGGTGGAGCCGTCGATCGAGATGACATCGCCCTGGGCGAAGGTCTTGCCGTCATCGGTGGACGCCTTGCCGACGGTGGTGTCGACCTCGAGCTGCTCGACGCCGGTCACACAGGTGCGGCCCATGCCGCGGGCCACCACGGCGGCGTGTGAGGTCTTGCCGCCGCGGCTGGTCAGGATGCCTCGCGCGGCGACCATGCCACCGAGGTCGTCGGGGTTGGTCTCGCGGCGCACCAGGATGACGTCCTCGCCGCGGGCTGCCCACTCCACCGCCGTGGCGCTGTCGAAGACCGCCTTGCCGACCGCGGCACCCGGGCTCGCGCCCATACCGGTGGCCATCAGCACGCGGGGAGACTTGGCGTCGAACTGGGGGAACATCAGCTTGGCGAGCTGTGCCCCGCTGACCCGGGTCAGCGCGGTGTCCATGTCGATGACGCCCTCGTCGACCAGCTGGACGGCGATGCGGAACGCCGCGGCCGCCGTCCGCTTGCCGATGCGGGTCTGCAGCATCCAGAGCTTGCCGCGCTCGACGGTGAACTCGATGTCGCACAGGTCCTTGTAGTGCGCCTCGAGCGTGTTCATGATGCGGATCAGCTCGTCGTGCGAGGCCTTGTCGATGTCCTCGAAGTCGTCCAGGCTCAACGTGTTCCGGATCCCGGCGACGACGTCCTCACCCTGGGCCTTGGGCAGGTAGTCACCGTAGGAACCGCGCTTGCCGGACGCCGGGTCGCGGGTGAACGCCACGCCGGTACCGGAGTTCTCGGCCAGGTTGCCGAACACCATGGTCATCACGTTGACCGCAGTGCCCAGGTCGTCGGAGATCTTCTCCTGGCGGCGGTAGAGGCGGGCACGGTCGGTGTTCCACGAGCGGAACACGGCGCGCACGGCCTCACGCAGCTGCTCGACCGGCTCCTGCGGGAACGGCCTGCCGGTCTGCTCGAGGATCACGGCCTTGTACACGTCGACCAGCTCGCGCAGGTCGTCGGCGTCCAGGCCGAGGTCGTTCTTGGTGCCCTTGGCCGCCTTGGCGGCGTCCAGCTTGGACTCGAAGTGCTCGCCCTCGATGCCCAGCACGGTCTTGCCGAACATCTGCAGCAACCGGCGGTAGGAGTCCCAGGCGAAACGGGGGTCGGCGGAGTGGGTCGACAGGCCCTGCACGCTCTCGTCGTTGAGGCCGACGTTGAGCACCGTCTCCATCATGCCGGGCATCGAGAACTTGGCGCCCGATCGGACGGCGAGCAGCAGCGGGTCGTCCTTCTGGCCGAGGGAGCGGCCGAAGAACTGCTCCAGACGTTGCAGGTGCTCGGTGATCTCGGCGTCCAGGCCGGGCGGCTCCTCACCGTTGCGCAGCCAGTAGGTACACGCCTCGGTGCTGATGGTGAAACCGGGCGGCACCGGCAGCCCCAGGTTGCTCATCTCGGCGAGGTTCGCACCCTTGCCGCCGAGCAGGTCCTTCATGTCTCTGTTGCCCTCGGCGAAGTCGTAGACGAACTTCGTCATTGAATGCACACCCCTTTATTCCGAACAGCCCCTTGGTACGGCCCGACGCCGTCAACCCTCCCTGGTGATCCAGGCCACCCTGTAGGACCTAGGTCTAGGCCGAACGACTGTCGCCGGTGACCACTGGCGATCACAACACCGCAACCCGTAACGCAATCCGATTCGGATGTCCGGTTGGCAGACACCAGGCGACGGGGGTGTGTCGAGAACCTTGCCGTGGCCGAACCCGGTCGAGCGTGCCAGTCGGTGCCAGTCAGCGCCGCGGTGCCGCCTCAGGGCGGCCATGGGGTGAGTGACGGGACTTGAACCCGCGACCCTCTGGACCACAACCAGATGCTCTACCAGCTGAGCTACACCCACCATGGCCGAGTGGTGTGCCCGGGTTGCTCGCCCGGGGGGTGTCACCATCGGTCGTGCGGAAGCATACCTTCCCGGATCAGACCTGCGCGCCACGGTATTTGGCAGCCACGGCACGGGCACTGTCGCTGTCGGGACCGGGCGGGGGGACGAACAACACCTCGCGGTAGTACTTGAGCTCGTTGATGCTGTCGCGGATGTCGGCGAGCGCCCGGTGGCCGCCGTTCTTCTCCGGTGAGGCGAAGTACACCCGGGGGAACCACCGGCGAGCGAGCTCCTTGATCGAGGAGACGTCGATGATGCGGTAGTGCAGGTGCTCGTCCAGCTCGGCCATGTCTCGGGCCAGGAAGCCGCGATCGGTCGCCACGGAGTTGCCCGCCAGCGGGGCCTTGCGCGGCTCCGGTACCCAGGTGCGCACGTACTCCATGACCATCGCCTGGGCCTCGTCCAGACCGACGCCGCCGTCCAGGACGTCGAGCAGCCCCGAGGTGGTGTGCATCTGCCGGACGACGTCCTGCATCTGCTGCAGGGCTGCCTCGGGTGGGCGGATCACGATGTCGACGCCGTCACCGAGCACCGACAACTGCGAGTCGGTGACCAGGACGGCGACCTCGATCAACGCGTCGTTGACCAGGTCGAGCCCGGTCATCTCGCAGTCGATCCAGACGATCCGGTCCTGCGACCGCTCACCCGGGCGTGGGCTGCTTGCTGTGGACACGGCCGTCACTCTACGGCGCGCGCGTGGGTACGCGCCGACGTTGATCGTGACTGTTGGTCGCTCACCGGTCGCTTCGCCGCGGCGGGGGGTGCCCGCAAACCCGTCGGGGCGACTAGCCTCGCTCCGATGGCCATGACGACTCCACAGCCGTTCGGTGGTTCGCCGTACCAGCCTGCCGGGCCGGTACCGCCCTCCGGACCACGCGCGCGACCCGCCCGCGCCCGCAGCACGATCGCCCGGGCGGCCGTCATGCTGCTCACGGTCGGCAGCGGGTTGCTCACCATCGCCGCGATCTCGAGCGAGACCGGGTTCACCGGGTTGATCACCGGGCTGGTATTGGCCGCCGTCCCGACCTTCCCGGTGATCGCCACCTTCCTCTGGCTCGATCGCTACGAGGCCGAGCCGACCCACCTGCTGGCCTTCGCCTTCGCCTGGGGGGCCGGGGTGGCGACCTTCGCGGCGCTGCTGATCAACACGGCGTCCGTCAGTGCGATCACCGCAGCCGGCGGCGACCCCACGATGGGGGCGATCGTGGTCGCCCCGCTGACCGAGGAGTTCTTCAAGGGCCTGGCCGTACTGCTCATCCTGCTGGTGCGGCGTCGAGAGTTCGACGGGATCGTCGACGGGATCGTCTATGCCGGGCTGGCCGGTATCGGGTTCGCCTTCGTCGAGAACATCCTCTACCTGGGGCGCACCCTCGGGGACGGCGGCGTGGCCACGGCGGCCGTGTTCGTGCTGCGCTGTGTCGTCTCGCCCTTCGCCCACCCGCTGTTCACGTGTGCCACCGGGATCGGACTGGGGATCGCCTCGCGGACCCGCAACGTGGCGGTGGCGCTCTTCGCGCCGATCCTCGGGTTCGTCGTCGCCGTCGTGCTGCACGGCGCGTGGAACCTGTCGGCCTCGTCGGGATTGAACGGCTTCCTCACCGGCTACGTACTGCTGCAGGTGCCGGTGTTCGTGCTCTTCGGCGTGATGGCCGTGATGGCCCGGCGGCGAGAGGGCCGGCTGATCGAGCGGAATCTGACGGTCTACGCCAGTACCGGCTGGCTCAGTGCGGCCGAGGTGCGCATGCTCGGGTCGCTGGCCGAGCGGCGCCAGGCCCGTGCCTGGGCTCGGGGCATGGGCGGGTCACTGGCCGAGCGGGCGATGGACGAGTTCCAGGATCTGGGCAGTGAGCTGGCGTTTCTGCGCGAACGCATGGTGCGAGGCGCCGGGGCGCCGGATGCTCGGCATCACGAGCTGAGCATGTTGACCACCATGGCCGGGTTGCGCCAGGTGTTCGCGGGACGGCGGGTGTAGCCGGGGGAACAGCAGGCCCGGAGGGACTCGAACCCCCAACCAGCCGGGTAGAAACCGGATGCTCTGTCCATTGAGCTACGGGCCCGTGCGGGTATCGACCCGTCGTCACCCGAGGTGCCACAATCCGGGCGCGTCGTGAACGACAAGTGCGATCGCACCGCTCAGGGTAGCCGTTGGGCGACGGAAGGGTGCCTACCCGCTGCGCCGGGTAGTTGTTTTGGCAAGATGTGCCGCTCAGGGCAGGCTGGAGGTCGACCATGGAGTCGGCGTCGCGATCCGCTGGGGGATCGAGGGCCGAACGAGGGACGGGAGGCAGGGTGGAGCAGCACGTCGGCGCCGCCTACGCGTCGTCCGGTTCAGCCGACTCTGCCGATGCCTCGGCGGGCATGCCGCGGTCGTTGCCCGGGGATCACGACGACCCGCTCGACCTGCTCGAGGCCAGTGAACTGTTGCGCACCGAGCTGGGGGCCTTACGGCTGCCGTTGACCCTGGCCGGCGTCGACCAGGGACGGCGCGAGCGCGACATCCTGATCGCTCAGCTCGACGACTACCTGCTGCCCCGGCTGCGTCGGATGGACGCTCCGGTGCTCGCCGTCGTCGGTGGGTCGACCGGGGCCGGCAAGTCCACCCTGGTCAATTCCCTGGTGCGCCGGGAGGTGACCCGGTCGGGCGTGCTGCGCCCGACCACCCGATCGCCGGTGCTGGTGCATCACCCCTACGACTCCGGGGCGTTCCTGTCCCAGCGGATCCTGCCCGGTCTGGCCCGGGTGACCTCCGAGGCGCCCGAGCCGGCCCAGCCGATCGACGTCGACGCGCCGCGGGCGACCGCCCTGCGGCTGGTGCCGCACGAGGGCATGCCGACCGGGATCGCGATCGTGGATGCCCCCGACATCGACTCGCTGGTCGAGACCAACCGTGAGCTGGCCAAGCAACTCCTGGCCGCTGCCGATCTGTGGATCTTCGTGACCACCGCCGCCCGGTACGCCGATGCCGTCCCGTGGGACATGTTGCGCAAGGCCGTCGAGCGGGGAGTCTCGGTGGCCGTCGTGCTCGACCGGGTGCCGCCGAAAGCCATGCAGGAGGTGCGCTCGCACCTGGCGACGCTGCTGCGCGACCGCGGTCTGGCGACGTCCCCGATGTTCACGATCCCTGAGACCCCGCGCTCGGCCGAGGGATTCCTGCCGCAGGACGTCATTCAGCCCCTGGTGGCCTGGCTGACCCGATTGGCCCGCGACGCACGCAGCCGTGATGTGGTGATCCGGCGCACCCTGGTCGGCGCCTTGGACAGCCTGCGGGATCGGATCCCGACGATCGCCGGGTGTGCCGATGACCAGGTGGCCGCCGATGAGCGGTTGCGCGACGACCTGGACGAGGTCTACACGGCCGCGACCGACGAACTCGAGGAGCGGCTCTGCGACGGCACCCTGATGCGCGGCGAGGTGCTCGCCCGGTGGCAGGAGTTCGTCGGTACCGGTGACCTCTACAAGAGCCTGGACGCCACGGCGTCCCGGCCGCGTGAGGGCGCGGTCGCAGGGGTGCCCGCCCAGCCGATGCCGACCGACCAGTTGGACCAGGCGGTGCAGATCGGCGTCGCCGCGCTCGTCAGGGTGTCCGCCCAGCGCTGCGCGGATCAGGCGGTTCAGCGGTGGCGGGCTCGGCCGGAGGGTGCCTCGCTGCTCGAGGCGGCCGGCGGGGCCTCGATCATCGATCAGCGGCTCGCCTCCGACTTCGATGCGCGCGTCGGTCGCACCCTGCGGGACTGGCATGTGCAGGTGATGGATCTGGTGCGTGACGAGAGCGCCAACAGGCGCGGCGGGGCGCGGGCGATGCCCTTGGGCCTGGACGCTGCGGCGTTGATCGTGATGCTCTCCGTGTTCACGCACGGTGCGCCCGAGAGGGGCATCGGGCATCCCGGGGCCGGGGCGCCCGACGCCGGGGCGAGCTCCGCGGTGGCCCAGCGGGTGCTCGAGGCCGTGTTCGGTGATCAGGCGGTTCGAGCGCTGACCACCAAGGCTCGCGGTGACCTGGTGGCGCGGGCTGCCTCGGTGCTCGACGCCGAGCGCGCGCGGATCGAGAGTTTGCTGGATCGTGCCGAGGTTCGCGACGGGCGTGGTGAGATGCTCAGAGCACTGGCTCTCGCGATCGAGGAGGCACGCTGAGGTGAGGTTGGCCGGACACGTCGGGTCCACGGGAGGTGGCCCCGATCTGGCGACCCGCGCGGAGAGCCTGGAGCAGGCGCTGACCGCCGGTCGTGACCGCCTCGACCCGAAGGCCGTCACCTATGCCCGCGCGGTCATCGATCGCACCGGCGAGCGGCTGCGGCTGGGGCCGCACTTCACCATCGTGGCGCTGGTCGGAGCGACCGGTAGCGGCAAGTCGACGCTGTTCAATGCGCTGGCCGGTATGGATCTGGCCGAGACCGGCGTGCGCCGTCCGACCACCGGGCGCGCCATGGCCTGCGTCTGGGGCGAGGACCATGCCGAGCCGCTGCTCGACTGGCTCGAGGTACCGCGTCGCCACCGCACCCGCCGCGAGACGGTGCTGGACGCCGACCGCGAGTCGGAGTTGCACGGGCTGGTGCTGCTCGACATGCCCGACCATGACTCCACGCAGGTCGCACACCGGCTCGAGGTCGACCGCCTGGTCGAACTGGTCGATCTGCTGGTCTGGGTGGTCGATCCGCAGAAGTACGCCGACGAAGCCTTGCACCACGGCTATCTCAAGCGGTTGGCGAACCATGACGGCGTGATGATCGTGGTGCTCAACCAGATCGACAAGCTGGCCCCGGCCGAGGCCGAGACCTGCAAGCGCGACCTGCGTCGGTTGCTCGACTCCGACGGTCTCGAATCCGTGCGGCTGCTGGTGACCTCGGCGATCGACGGCACGGGCGTCGACGACCTGCGCAAGCTGCTCGCCGAGGTGGTCGACGTCCAGGGTGCCGTGGCCGCGCGGGCGGCCGCCGACATGGACCGGGCGGCACGGCGGTTGATGCAGTCGGTGTCCACCACCGAGCCCGAGGCCAAGGACCTGCACGGTGCCGACGAGTTGGTCGGGGCACTCGCCGAGGCCGCCGGGGTGCCGGCGGTCTTGGACGCCGTGACGACCGACTACCGACGTCAGGCCGGCAAGGCACTGGGTTGGCCGTTCATCCGATGGTGGCGGCGGCTGCGGCCGGATCCGTTGCGACGGTTGGGCTTGGACACCGGCGCCGAGGGAGACCTGCGCCAGTTGGCCTCGGATCCGGTGCCCGAGACCACGCCGTCACAGACGTCGCGGGTGGAGCTGTCGGTGCGCCAGGTGGTCAGTGGGGTCGCCGAGTCGCTGCCGCGCCCGTGGGCCGACAGCGTCCGTTCGGTGGCCACGCGGCCGGAGGCCGACCTGTCGGGTGCGCTCGATCGTTCGGTGGCCGCTGTGGACCTGAGCCTGTCGCGTCCCGGCTGGTGGCTGGCCCTCGGCGTCGGGCAGCTGGTGCTCGCCGCGTTGACCGTCGTCGGGTTCGGGTGGCTGGCGATCCTGGGGCTGCTGGCCTTTCTCGGGGTGGACGGCGTGGACACCCCCTATGCCGCTGGCCTGCCGCTGCCGACCCTGCTGCTGCTCGTCGGGCTGGTCGGTGGAGGGCTGCTGACCCTGGTGGCCTGGCGTGCGACAGCTGTCGGGGCAGTCCGTCATCGCATGGGCGTGGCCGCCCAGATGCGCGAGGCGGTTCAGGACGTCGCCTGGTCGCACGTGATCGCCCCGATCGCCGAGGTGCTCACCGAGCATCGGTCGGTGCGCGAGTCGTTGCAGCGCGCCATCTGACCCCCACCTCGGTGATCATGTAATCCGTGCACACTTTGTGCGCATGTTCGACTGATCACGTCGGCGGTACGCCTCGCGACGTCGGCGTCGTTGCGTGCACAAGTCGGGTGGTTCGTCCCACTGTCCACAGGCTGCGACGGCCCCGTCGCGGCCGGATCTCGTGACCCCCAGGCTGACTCTCGTCCGGCACCGCGCCGGCGTCGAGAGGAGATCGCCATGAAGGAGAATCACGTCAGCCTCAGCGGGTTCGTCGCCACCGATCCGCAGAGTCGCACGGTCAACGGGGACAGCCTGGTGGCGAGCTTCCGGCTCGGCAGCACGCCGCGGCACCTCGACCGCCGTACCGGGGTGTGGGTCGACGGCCGCACCACCTGGGTGACCGTGAAGTGTTGGCGGCAGGTCGCCCGCAACGTGATGGCCTGCCTGGCCAAGGGGTCGCGGGTGATGGTCAGCGGCAAGCTGGTGTCCTCGCAATGGACCACGGCCGACGGCCAGCCGCGCTCGCGGGTGGAGGTGGATGCCGACAGTGTCGCCGTCGACCTCACCTTCGGCACCGTGGACTTCCACAAGGTCGGCTGGTCCGAGCCGAACCATCTCGTCGAGCGACCGGAGGAACACGAGCTGGCCGATCAGGTGGAGCAGGACTCGTTCCCGGCGGAGTTCGCCGGCATCGCCGGCATCAACGGAGCGTTCGGCGGGCACGAGCTGGACGAGGGCCTGGACGAGCACCTGGACGACGGACTGGACGAGCTGGACGACCTCGAGCCGGTCGGGGTCTGAGCGCGCCACCGGCGGTGGGCGAACGAGGTCTGCAGTGGGCCGTGTCGTGCGGCAGGATCTGTCGGATGCACGTCCTCACCGCCGGCGCGCTCGGTCTGGGTCTCGGCGTCGTCGCCGACGCTGTGTTCGGCGATCCTCGGCGGTACCACCCGGTCGCCGGGTTCGGTCGGGTGGCCGCCGGGCTGGAGCGCAGGCTGTACGGCGACAGCCGGGCTCACGGTGTGGCGTTCACCGGTTGTTGCGTCGGCGGAGCGGTCGGGGTGGGGCTGCTCGCCGGGCGGGTGACCCGGCGTCGTCCACTGGCTCGGCTGGCGGTCACGGCGGTGGCCACCTGGGCGGTGGTGGGAGGTACCAGCCTGGCGCGGGAGGGCGAGGTCATGGCGACCTTGATCGGTTCCGATCGGCTCGACGGGCCGGACGGCGCCCGGGCGCGGCTGAGCCATCTGTGTGCCCGGGAGGCCACCGGCCTGTCCGGCGGCGACCTGAGCCGGGCCACCGTCGAGTCGCTCGCCGAGAACGTCTCGGATGCCGTGGTGGCGCCGTTGTTCTGGGGAGTGGTGGCGGGTCCGGCCGGCCTGCTGGGCTACCGCGCCGTCAACACCCTGGACGCCATGGTGGGCTACCGCTCACCCCGGTATCTGCGCTTCGGCTGGGCCGCTGCCCGGCTCGACGATCTGGTCAACCTGGTGCCGGCGCGGCTCAGCGGGGCACTGGTCGCCGGCTGTGCGCCGGTGGTCGGCGGGTCCGCCGGGCGGGCCTGGCGGACCATGCGCCGGGACGCAGCTCGTCACCCCAGCCCCAACGCCGGGTTCCCCGAGGCCGCTGCCGCGGGGGCGTTGGACGTGGAGCTGGGTGGAGCCAACACCTATCACGGCTCCGTCGAACGCCGCCCGGTGCTGGGTGACGGTGGCCGCGACGCGACAGCTGCCGACGTGCAGCGGGTGGTGCGGCTGATCCGGTTCGTCGGGGCGGTCGCGAGTGGATCGGCCGTGGCGGTGGCCGCGGGCCTGGGAAGCTGGAGCCGTGGGCGAGGGAAAACCTGTGAGTGAGCTACCCGGCGATCTGCGCCGGATCGTCGAGGCCGTTGCGCCGGAGGACGCCGCTGCGGTGGCGGCCGGGGTGGCCCGGCAGGCCCGGCTGACCAAGCCACCGGGGGCGTTGGGCGTGCTCGAGGACGTCTCGGTGCAACTGTGTGGCCTGGCCGGCGTATGCCCACCGCCGATGCCGACGCCGGCCGCGGTCGCCGTGTTCGCGGCCGACCACGGCGTCTACGCGCAGGGCGTGACACCCTGGCCGCAAGAGGTCACCGCGCAGATGGTGGCCAACTTCGTCCACGGTGGAGCGGCCGTCTGTGTCCTGGCCGACCAGGCCGGCGCAGAGTTGGTCGTGGTCGATGTCGGGGTGGCCTCCGATCTGCCCCTGGACGATGCTGCCCCACGCGGTCTGCTGCGGCGCCGGGTCCGGGAAGGTACCCGCGACCTGACCGTCGAGGCGGCGATGACCCGCCAGGAGGCGGAGCAGGCGATGCGGGTCGGGGCCGAGGTGGCCGATCAACTCATCGCTGCCGGCGCCCGATGCCTGCTCACCGGTGACATGGGCATCGCCAACACCACGGCGTCCGCGGCGCTCATCGCGGCGTTCACGGGCGCCGACCCCGCACTGGTGACCGGTCGGGGCACCGGCGTGGACGACCGAACCCATGCCCGCAAGATCGAGGTGGTGCAGGCGGGACTGCGACGTCATCAGGAGGTCGTGGCCTGCGCCGGGCAGGACCCGATCGGCGTGCTGGCCGCTCTCGGTGGGCTCGAACACGCGGCGTTGGCCGGGTTCATCCTGGCCGGAGCGGCCCGCCGAGTCCCCGTGATCCTCGACGGGGTCATCGCCGGTGCTGCAGCCCTGGTCGCCCAGGCGCTGGCGCCGGAGGTCGTCGTCGCCTGTATCGCGGGGCACCGCTCGGTGGAGCCCGGCCACTCGGTGGCCCTGGCCCGGCTGGGGTTGCGGCCGCTGGTCGAGCTCGACCTACGGCTGGGCGAGGGCACCGGGGCCGTGCTCGCCCTGCCTCTGGTCGCCGCTGCGGCCCGCATCCTGCGCGACATGGCCACCTTCGCCGATGCCGGGGTCGCGGACGGCGGCCAGGCTGCTGACCGTGGCGGCCAGGCCGAGTCGGCCGAGGGAGCACCGGCGAGCCGATGAGCGGGTACTACCTGTCGGGGCTCGACCTCACCGGCCGCCGGGTGGTGGTGGTCGGCGGCGGCACCGTGGCCCAGCGGCGGCTGCCGTCCCTCATGGCAGCCGGCGCGACGGTCGAACTGATCGCCCCCGCACTCACCCCGACGCTGCAGGGCCTGGCCGGTGACGCGGTGATCACGTGGCAGTCCCGCGGCTACCGTCCCGGCGACCTGGACGGCGCGTGGTACGTGCTGGCACTGACCGATGACCCGGAGGTGAACGCCGCCGTGGCGGCCGACGCGCACACCGCCCGGATCTTCTGTGTTCGCGGCGACGCGGCCGGTGGCGGCACGGCCGTCACTCCGGCCACGGCTGAGGTGCCGGCCGCCGCACCGACTGCAGGGGCGGTCGGCCCGGTGCAGCTGGCGGTGCTCGGTGGCGGCGATCCGCGGCGTGCTGTCGCGCTGCGCGATTCCCTGGCCGAGGCGTTGCGGCAGAACAGGTTCGACCTCACGCCGCAGCGCCGGGCCGGCACGGGCACGGCAGCGTCCGGACGGCTTGCCGGGGTGGCGATCGTCGGTGGGGGGCCGGGTGACCCCGAGCTGATCACGGTGCGCGGACAGCGCCTGGTGGCCGCGGCCGACGTGGTGATCGCCGATCGCTTGGCGCCGCAGCAGTTGCTGGCCGACCTCGGCCCGCACGTCGAGGTGATCGATGCGGCCAAGCTGCCCCGGGGTCGCGCCATGGCCCAGGAGCGCATCAACCAGATCATGGTCGAGCGCGCAGCGGCCGGCGCGTTCGTCGTCCGGCTCAAGGGCGGCGATCCGTTCGTGTTCGGCCGCGGCAGCGAGGAGGTCGATGCTTGCGTTCAGGCCGGGGTCCCTGTGACCGTGGTCCCGGGGGTGACCAGCGCCTTGTCGGTGCCGGCGTTGGCGGGCATCCCGCTGACTCACCGAGGCCTGGCCCACGAGGCGGTGATCGTCTCGGGGCACCTGGCGCCCGGGGCAGCGGGCAGCAAGGTCGATTGGGCCGTGTTGGCCCAGCTACGCGGCACCCTGCTGGTGCTGATGGGGGTGGAGCACCTGGCCGAGATCGTCGCCGCCCTGCTCACCCACGGCCGGGACGCCGCCACGCCGGTCGCGATCGTGCAGGACGGTTCGCTTCCGGGGCAGCGGGCGATCCGGGCGACGCTCGACCGGATCGTCGCGGTCGCCGAGGCCGAGGGGGTCAGGGCGCCGGCCGTGATCGTGGTCGGAGCTGTCGCGGCGCTGGGGGCACCGTCCCGAACCGATCAGTCGCCGGCGAGCCACACCGCGGCATCGCCCGGTAGCTGAGCCCCCTCGACCACGACGTCCCATTCCCCGCCGGTGGCCAGCGGCAGGGGTGCGCTCGCCAGCAACACCCGTGCGCCGGCCAGCTCGGCCGGCAGGTCGCTCGGCTCGCTGCCGACGTTGACCACGCAGGCGAAGACCGATGCCGCCGAACCGCTCGAGGCTGCGGCACCGCTCCGGCCGTGCCGACGGAACGCCACCAGGTTCTCGGCCTCATCGCCGGCCGGGTCCCACCAGGTCAGCGCGCGGCCGCCTGCGGCGGTGGGAGTGCCCGCGCCGAGGTAACCGGCGGCGACGAGGTCGCGGCGCCGTCGCAACGCCGTCCGGTAGAAGGTGAGCATGGAGGCCGGGTCGTCCCGCTGCACCTGCGCCGACAACCCGTCCGGGCCGGCCCACTCGGCGGGCTGCGGCAGCCAGCCCGGCGCCGTCCCGAAGCCCAGCGACGGCCCGTCCGCGGTCCAGGGCAGTGGCACCCGGCACCCGTCGCGGCCGCGTTCGGCACCGTTCGAGCGCAACCAGACCGGGTCCTGACGCAGCTCGGCGGGTAGGTCGTCGACCTCCTCCAGGCCGAGTTCCTCGCCCTGGTACAGGTACACCCCGCCCGGCAGGGCCAGCTCGAGCAGCAGGGCCGCGCGGGCCCGCCGCCGGCCCAGGGCCAGGTCGCTCGCCTCGGTGTCGTGGCCGTGCAACGGGTCCGTGGCCCGATGCGCACTGGCCCGGCCCAGTCGGGTGACGTGCCGGGTGATGTCGTGATTCGACAGCACCCACATCACCGGGGCGCCGACGGTGTCGTGGGCGGCCAGGCTGGACGTCGCGGTGCGCCGCAGCGACTCGGCGTTCCACGGCGCCATCACGAAGTCGAAGTCGAAGGCGGTGTGCAGCTCGTCGGGGCGCAGGTAGTGGGCCAACCGGTGTGGCGAGGTGACCCAGGCCTCGGCGACGAAGATCGGCGCACCACCGGGCCGGTCGGCGAAGCTCTCGGCCACGGCGCGCCAGCCGCGGTAGACCTCGTGGACGCCGGGGCGGTCCCAGTGCGGGTGGTCGGTGCGGTCCGCGGCGTTCAGCAGGTGGGGTGCTCGGTCGTCGTGCGTCGCCTGCCCGGGCTCGGGCACCGTGCTGCGACCGTCGAGGTTCGGCAGCGCCGGGTCCTTGATCAACCCGTGCGCCACGTCGATGCGGAACCCATCTGCCCCGCGATCGAACCAGAACCGCAAGATGTCCTCGAACTCGGCCCGTACCACCGGGTTGTCCCAGTTGAGGTCGGGCTGCTTGGTGTCGAACAGGTGCAGGTACCACTGCGCCGGCTCGCCCGGACGGCGCGCAGCGTCGTCCACCTTCTGCCAGGCGCTCCCGCCGAACACCGAGAGCCAGTCGTTCGGTGGCGTGGCGCCGTCCGGGCCGGTGCCGTCGCGAAAGATGTACCGCTCGCGCTCGGGTGAGCCGGGGGGCGAGGCCAACGCCTCGACGAACCACGGGTGCTCGTCGGAGCTGTGGTTGGGCACGATGTCGAGCAGCACCCGCAGGCCCCGGTCGTGAGCCTCGGCGATCAGCGCCTCGGCGTCGTCCCGGGTGCCGAAGATCGGCTCGATGTCGCGGTAGTCCGACACGTCGTACCCGGCGTCCGCCTGGGGTGAGGGGTACCACGGGTTGATCCACAGTGCATCGACCCCGAGGTCGGCCAGGTAGTCCAATCGCGAACGGATGCCGGCGATGTCACCCATGCCGTCGCCGTCGCCGTCGGCGAAGCTGCGGATGTACACCTGGTAGGTGACGGCGTGGCGCCACCAATCGGTGGCGGTGGACGTGGTGGTGGGCTGCAGCGCAGCGGTGGTGGACGACACGAGGAAATACTCTACGACTCGTCGACTCGCGTCGACTGAGAACCCGAGAACTCGTGGTGATCAGGCAATCCGTGCACGCGTGCGCCGGCCGTTCGAGGCCGTGCACGGGCACGGCCTACATGATCACGAGGGGTGGGCGAGGGACTCCACGGCTGCGCCGAGGCGCGGCAGGGCCGCCTCGACCATGCCCTGAGCCTTGGGCCGCAAGGAGTTGTAGATCTTCGCGATGGTGGCGTGCTCCGGCTTGTTCGCGCGCTTGTCGGTGACGTTCAGCAGCGCATCAGCGGCCTCGGCGCCGCGACCGGACAGATAGGCGCCGAACGGCTGCCCGCCGCGAGCGGCCCAGAACGGGTCGAGGGCGTCGGCGAAGTCGGGCAGCATGTAGTCGACGGCCTTGAACACGATGTCGGACTTGATCGCCGTGACCGCCTTGAACGCCGTCTTGAGGGCCACGCCGCTGATGCCCGATCGGTCACGCACCTCGCTCTCGACCACGCCGGCCAGGGCCTCCACCGCCTGCGGTCGTCGGGCGGGGTCGGTGAGCACCAGGGGCAGGGAGGTCATCGTCGAGATCCTTTTCGGTACCGGTGACTGGTTCGTCCGAGGGCGACCCTAGCCGCGCCATCGGCGGCCGGGGGCCGGAATGCCGACGGTGTACTACCCGGTGACCCGCCGGGGCGGCTCAGGCTTCTGCGGGCCGGGCGCGGGTAACGTCGAACAGATGGCGGGGACCGAGGCGGTTGATGACGTGGACGAGGGTGCGAGGCGCGACGCCGCGAACGGTGTCCTGCTGCGCGCTCGGGGCCTGACCAAGCGCTTCGGTGACTTCACCGCCGTCGACGGCATCGACGTCGAGGTTCGCGCCGGCGAGTCGTTCGGCTTTCTCGGCCCCAACGGCGCGGGCAAGTCCTCGACCATGAAGATGATCGGTTGCGTCTCGCCGGTCACCGCGGGTGAACTGCGCATCTTCGGGCTGGACCCGGCCACCGATGGCGCCGCGATCCGTGCCCGGCTGGGCGTCTGCCCGCAAGAGGACATGCTGGACGGCGAGTTGACCGTCGAGGAGAACCTCTGGATCTACGGGCGCTACTTCGGCCTGAGCCGGCGCGAGGCCAAGGAACGCGCCGTCCAGCTGCTCGACTTCGCCCAGCTCACCGAACGCCGCGCCGACAAGGTCGAGCCGCTCTCGGGCGGCATGAAGCGCCGGCTCACGATCGCCCGATCGCTGATCAGCAAACCCGACCTGCTGCTGCTCGACGAGCCCACCACCGGCCTCGACCCGCAGGCCCGGCACCTGTTGTGGGACAGGCTGTTCCGGCTCAAACGCCAAGGCGTCACGCTGATCGTGACCACCCACTACATGGACGAGGCCGAGCAACTGTGCGACCGGCTGGTGGTGATGGACGGCGGGCGGATCGCCGACGAGGGCTCGCCGCGCGAGCTGATCGAGCGACACTGCAGCCGCGAGGTGCTCGAGCTGCGCTTCGATGTCGAGCTGGACGCCGCAGCGGCGGATGCCGGTGCCGGCGCGGCACCGGACTCACCGACCATCGCCGCTCGGCTGGTCGACATCGGTGACCGGGTCGAGGTGCTGCCCGACCGGGTGCTGGTCTACGCCGAGGACGGTGAGGCGGCGCTGGCCACGGTGCACGCGCGCGGCGTCCGGCCGGTGTCCTCGCTGGTGCGCCGGGCCAGCCTGGAGGACGTCTTCCTGCACCTGACCGGCCGAAGCCTGGCCGACTGATGGCACCGAACCTGCTCGCCACGCCGGCCGATCGCGCCGAGGCGATCGCGTACGCCCGGGTGCGTGGTCGGCATCTGGCGGTGGTGCTGGAGTTCTTCTGGGTGGTCTACCGGCGGACCTGGCGGGGCAGCATCATCGGCCGGTTCCTGTTGCCGCTGATGTTCCTCGGTTCGATGGGGCTGGGGCTGGGCGCGCTGGTCGACTCCTCCTCGGGTGGGGTGAACGGGGTGCCGTACCTGCGCTTCGTCGTCCCGGCGCTGATCGCGAACCAGGCGATGTGGGTGGCCATGGGGGAGTCGACCTACCAGGTCATGACCTACATCATGTGGAACAAGATGTACCGGGCCATGCTCGCCACCCCGCTGAGCGTGGCCGACGTCCTGGTCGGTCACCTCGCGGCCGTGGCCGGCCATCTGACCCTCGCCTCGGTGATCTTCATCGGGGTGTGCGCCGGGTTCGGGGCGGTGAGTGGCTGGGGACTGGTGGTCTGCCTGCCGGTGGCGGTGCTCACCGGGCTGGCGTTCGCGGTGCCGTTGTTCGCCTTCACCGCCACGCAGGAATCCGATGCGGCGATGAGCGTGCTGTTCCGGCTGGTGGTGACGCCGCTGATGCTGTTCTCGGGCACGTTCTTCCCGATCACCAGCCTGCCGGGGTTCCTGCAGCCGCTGGCGTGGGCGACGCCGTTGTGGCACGGCGTCGAACTGTGCCGCGGCGCGGTGATCGGTGGCCTCGGCGCGGGGAGCGCACTGGCTCACCTCGCCGTCCTGCTGCTCTATGTGGGGCTCGGCGGCTGGGCGGCGCTGCGCACCTTCACCCGTCGGTTGGCGCCGTGATGCTCTCGCTGGCGCTGCGACCCGCGCTGCGGCGGGCGTTCGACCCGGGACTGGCCGCCAGGGTGGTCGAGCGCAACGTTCTCGCCTATCGGCGCATGTGGGTCGCCTTCGCGACCGGATTCGCCGAACCGGTGCTCTACCTGTTCTCGCTCGGTCTCGGGGTGGGTGCGCTGGTGCACAGCGTGAGGCTGGACGGCGGGGCGCAGGTGCCGTACGCCACGTTCGTCGCGCCGGCGCTGCTGGCGTCCTCGGCGATGAACGGGGCGGTGTTCGACAGCACGTACAACGTGTTCTTCAAGCTGAGGTACGCCAAGACCTACCAGGCGATGCTGGCCACCCCGATCGGGGTGCGCGACGTCGCCCTGGGTGAGATCGCGTGGTCGCTGATCCGGGGCGGGATCTACTCGGCGGCGTTCCTGCTCGTCGCGGCGCTGATCGGCGCGGTCGACTCGTGGTGGGCGCTGGCCGCGCTGCCCGCGGCGGTGTTCATCGCGTGGGCGTTCGCGGCGGTCGGCATGTTCGCCACCACGTTCATGCGCTCGTTCCTCGACTTCGACTACATCACGCTGGCGATCCAGCCCATGTTCCTGTTCTCGGCGACGTTCTTCCCGCTGAGCACCTACCCCGAATCCCTGCGCTGGCTGGTGCAGGCGACGCCGCTCTATCACGGGGTGGCGTTGGAACGGGCGCTCATGCTGGGCGAGGTCGGCTGGGGCATCCTCGGTCACCTGGTCTACCTGGGTGCGCTCGGCCTGGTCGGGCTGTACGGGGTCTCGCGGCGGCTGTCGAAGCTGCTGTTGAGCTGACTACCCACGGCATCCGCGATGGTGATCAGGTTGAAGATCACGTTGAGGGAATGTGGACGGCGACAAGATCACGTTGAGGGAATCGTGTGGTCGAAGGTGACGCAATCCTTCACCGTGATCTTCAACGTGATCATGCCTGACGGGGCATGTCGGGCTGGGTGCCACGGTGATCGGTCGGCAATGGCCCTCTCTCACACGGCCCGGTCATGGCCCCGTCATGGCCCGGTCATGGTCCGGACGTCGAGCGCGGCGTCCAGCTGCTCGGCCGTCAGGTCACCGCGGTCGAGGAACCCCAGCTCCGTCACCGCCTCACGCAGCGTCGTCCCGTGGGCCACGGCGTGGTGGGCGATCCGGGCGGCGGCCTCGTAACCGATCAGCGGGTTCAGCGCGGTGACCAGCGCGGGGGAGGATTCGGCGTAGCGCAGGCAGCGCGCGGCGTCCGTGGTGATGCCGCTGACGCAGCGGTCGGCCAGCAGTCGGACGGCGTTGGTCAGAGTGTCCATCGACTCCAGCAGGGCATGGGCCATCACCGGCATCATCACGGTCAGCTCGAACGCGCCGCTCGCCCCGGCCCAGGCGATCGTGGCGTCGTTGCCGATCACCCGGGCACAGACCTGCAGCACGGCCTCGGGGACGACAGGGTTCACCTTGCCCGGCATGATCGAGGACCCCGGTTGCAGGTCGGGCAGCTGGATCTCGGCGAGCCCGGCGGTGGGTCCGGAGGCCTTCCAGCGCAGGTCGTTGCAGATCTTCGTCAGGCTCACCGCGATGGTGCGCAACACGCCGGAGGCCTCGACCAGGCTGTCGCGGGCGCTCTGAGCCTCGAAGGCATTGCGCGCCCGGGTGATCGGCAGATCGGTGCGTTCGGTGATCATCGCGAGGGCGGTCTCGGCGAAGCCGGCCGGGGCGTTGAGCCCGGTGCCCACGGCGGTACCGCCCAGGGGTACCTCGGCCAGACGGGGCAGCGCGTCGTCCAGCCGTTCGACGCCGCGCCGCAGTTGGGCGGCGTACCCGCCGAACTCCTGGCCCACCGTGACCGGCGTGGCGTCCATCAGGTGGGTGCGCCCGGCGGTGACCACATCGTCGGCCCGCGCCGCGGCGTCCTCGAAGACCGCGGCCAGATGCGCCAGCGCGGGGCGCAGGTCGCGGACCACGAGCCGGGTCGCGGCCAGGTGGATCGCCGTCGGGAAGACGTCATTGCTCGACTGGCTCGCGTTGACGTGGTCGTTCGGGTGCACCGGCTCGCCGAGCCGGGCCGAGGCCAGGCGGGCGATCACCTCGTTGGCATTCATGTTCGAGGAGGTGCCCGACCCGGTCTGGAACACGTCCACCGGGAAGTGCGCGTCGTGCGCGCCACCCGCCACCTCGAGGGCGGCACTCTCGATCGCGATCGTGATCGCCGGGTCCACCACGTCGAGCTCGCGGTTGGCGGTCGCCGCCGCGGCCTTGACCGTGCCCAGTGCCCAGATCATCGAGCGGCTGAGCCGCAACCCGCTGATCGGGAAGTTGTCCACCGCGCGCTGGGTCTGCGCGCCGTACAAGGCGCCGGCCGGCACCGACACCTCGCCCATGCTGTCGCGTTCGGTCCGGCGGGCGTTGCGGTCCGGTCCGTCGAGGGGATGCTCGACGTCGTGTTCGTGCTCGCTCATGCCTCAGCGTGACACCTGCGGGGACGGGCGGCGTGGTGAGAGCACCGCGTGCGGCCGGATAGCCTTTCGGGCATGGCGGAGTTTGTGTACACCATGACCAAGGCTCGCAAGGCCGTCGGGGACAAGGTCATCCTCGACGACGTGACCATGTCGTTCTTCCCTGGCGCGAAGATCGGCATGGTCGGCCCGAACGGCGCGGGTAAGTCCACGATCCTGAAGATGATGGCCGGGCTCGATCAGCCCTCCAACGGCGAGGCACGTCTGTCGCCCGGCTACACCGTCGGCATCTTGATGCAGGAGCCGGCCCTGACCGAGCACAAGAGCGTGCTGGGCAACGTCGAGGAGGGCCTCGGCGAGATCAAGGTCAAGCTCGACCGCTACAACGAGATCGCCGAGAAGATGGCGGTCGACTACTCCGACGAGCTCATGGAGGAGATGGGCCGGCTGCAGGAGGACATCGACCACGCCGACGCGTGGGACCTGGACGCCCAGCTCGACCAGGCGATGGACGCGCTGCGCTGCCCGCCGCCGGACGCCGACGTGACGGTGCTCTCGGGCGGTGAGCGGCGCCGGGTGGCACTGTGCAAGCTGCTGCTGAGCAAGCCCGACCTGCTGCTGCTCGACGAGCCCACCAACCACCTGGACGCCGAGAGCGTGCAGTGGCTGGAGCAGCACCTGGCCGCCTACGCCGGCGCCGTCATCGCGGTCACCCACGACCGGTACTTCCTCGACAACGTCGCGCAGTGGATCGCCGAGGTCGACCGCGGCCGGCTCTACCCCTACGAGGGCAACTACTCCACCTACCTGGAGAAGAAGCAGGAGCGGCTGCAGGTTCAGGGCCGCAAGGACGTCAAGCTCGCCAAGCGCCTCGCCGAGGAGCTGGCCTGGGTGCGCCAGAACGCCAAGGGACGCCAGACCAAGAGCAAGTCGCGTCTGGCCCGTTACGAAGAGATGGCCGCCGAGGCCGAGCGCACCCGCAAGCTCGACTTCGACGAGATCCAGATCCCGCCGGGTCCGCGGCTGGGTCAGGTGGTCATCGAGGCCGACAAGCTGCGCAAGGGGTTCGGCGATCGGGTGCTGATCGACGGGCTGTCGTTCTCGTTGCCGCGCAACGGCATCGTCGGCGTGATCGGCCCCAACGGCGTCGGCAAGACCACCCTGTTCAAGACCATCGTCGGGCTCGAACCGGTCGACTCGGGGGACCTGAAGATCGGCGAGACGGTCAAGATCTCCTACGTCGACCAGAGCCGATCCGGGCTGGACCCGAAGAAGAACGTGTGGGAGACGGTCTCGGACGGGCTGGACCACATCAAGGTCGGCCAGGTCGAGATGCCCTCTCGCGCCTACGTCTCGGCGTTCGGCTTCAAGGGTCCGGACCAGCAGAAGCCGGCCGGGGTGCTCTCCGGGGGTGAGCGCAACCGGTTGAACCTGGCGCTCACCCTGAAGCAGGGTGGCAACCTGTTGCTGCTCGACGAGCCGAGCAACGACCTGGACGTCGAGACGCTGGGATCGCTGGAGAACGCGCTGCTCGAGTTCCCCGGTTGCGCCGTCGTGATCTCCCACGACCGGTGGTTCCTCGACCGGGTGGCCACCCACATCCTGGCCTACGAGGGGGACGAGGAGGACCCGTCCAAGTGGTTCTGGTTCGAGGGCAACTTCGCCTCCTACGAGGAGAACAAGATCGCCCGTCTCGGCCAGGACGCCGCCCGCCCCCACCGCGTCACCTACCGCAAGCTCACCCGCGACTGAGACCCTTCAGCGGCACCGAGCAACCGCATCCACACCCGCTCGTACCCTGCTGAATGCGCCGAATCGTGGGGCTGGCCGCCGGTACCGACGATGTCCGCCGGCTGCCCCCGGCGACGGCGGTCGCCCATTGACAACGGTTCGCCCGGATCGCGATGATTAACCAACCGTTCGGTCAGGAATGTGACCGGGCTCATCGCCGTCCCCCGGGAGGACCGTGTGCCCCTGCTCCGTACCGACGACGACGCGGTCGCCACCCTCACGCTGAACCTGCCCGAGCGCGCCAACGCGCTCACGACCGAGCTGAAGAGCGCGCTGCGCGATGCGCTGCTCGAGGTCTCGGGCGATCCTGGGGTCCGCGCGGTGGTGCTCACCGGGTCGGGCAGTGCCTTCTGTGTCGGGCAGGACCTGGCCGAGCACGCCGCCGCGCTGCGCTCGGGTGGCCCGCAGGCGGCCTTCGCCACGGTGACCGAGCACTACAACCCGATCGTGACCGCCCTGGTCACCATGCCGCAGCCTGTGGTGGCAGCGATCAACGGCAGCTGCGTCGGCGCCGGCCTCGGGTTCGCGCTGGCCTGCGATGTGCGGATCGCCGCCGACACCGCCCGGTTCGGCACCGCCTTCACGGCCATCGGCCTGACCTGTGATTCCGGGCTGTCCGCCTCGCTCGCCCGCGCCGTCGGCGCCGCCCGGGCCAGCGAGCTGGTGCTGCTGGCCGAGCCCTTCACCGCCGAGCAGGCGCTCGCCTGGGGGGTGGTGGGGCGCGTGGTCCCGGTCGCCGAGCTCGCAGCGAGCGCCCAGCGACTGGCCGCCCGGCTGGCTGCCGGGCCCACTCTGGCCTACGCCGAGGCGAAACGGGCGATGCGCGAGGGCTGGGGAGCCGACCTCGCCAGGGTGCTCGCGACCGAGGGAACCGGGCAACTGCGACTCGGTGCCACCACCGACCATCAGGGCGCGGTGGCGGCCTTCCTCGCCAAACAGAAGCCGGTGTTCACCGCGCGCTAGCCCGGTCGAGCCCGATGTGCCCGGACGTGCCCACCCACGATAGGGAGTATGAGACATGGACGGCGAGCGGAACGCCGCGCACCGGATGCTCGAGGACGACATCGCGGCGCAGGTCCTCGGGATCCAGTTGCAGCGTGCCGCCGGTGGCTCGGCGACGCTCACGATGACGGTCACCGGGGAGATGGTGAACGGGCACTATCTCGCCCACGGCGGGTACCTGTTCGCCTTCGCCGACACCGCTTTCGCGGCTGCCTGCAACAGCTACGGCCCGGTCACCGTCGCCTCGGGCGCCGAGGTGTCGTTCATCACACCAGCCCACGTCGGTGACCAGCTGACAGCGGTCGCGACCGAGCGTGTGCGCTACGGGCGGAACGGGATTTATGACGTCACGGTGTACCGCAACGACGCACCGCAGGACGTCGTGCTCGAGTTCCGCGGACGCAGCCGCACGATCGAACGCTGATCGGTAGGGAATACTCCGGCCATGGCAGCCAGAACCTCGCCACCAGCGCAGGCCCGCCGGGGCCGCCCCGGGCACCACCTCGAGTCGGTGCTCAGCGGCGCCGTCCGGGTGTTCAACGAACGCGGCTACGACGGCACCAGCATGGAGGACCTGTCCCGCGAGCTCGGCATCACCAAGTCGGCCATCTATCACCACGTGGTCGGCAAGGAGGAACTGCTGCGGCTCGGCGTGAACCGAGCTCTCGACGGCTTGTTCGCCGTCCTGGAGGAGGTCAAGGCGGCCGAGGGGACGGCGCTGCACCGGCTGGAACTGTTGGTGCACAACAGTGTCCTGCTGCTGATCGACGAGTTGCCGTTCGTGACGCTGCTCCTTCGGGTGCGCGGCAACACCAAGATCGAGCGCAAGGCATTGGCCCGGCGGCGCGAGTTCGACGCCTTGGTCACCGAGATGGTCGAGCAGGCCCGCGACGAGGGTCACCTGCGCGCCGACGTGGTGCCGGCGATCACCGCGCGCCTGTTGTTCGGCATGGTGAACTCGGTGGTCGAGTGGTACCGGCCCCGGCGCGGCGACAACCCGCAGGAACTGGCCGACATCATCGTCGCCGTCAGCTTCGACGGGCTGCGCTGCTGAGGCCGGTACCACCCACCGATCAGACCGGGGCCACGTGGCGGCGGCTCTGCAACGTCGTGAACCTGCCGGTCACATAGGCCGGGTCGGACAGCGCCGCGGTCGCTGCCGGGCTGGCCGGGCTGCCGTGGAAGTCGCTGAACGCCGTGGTCTGGTTGACGAACACCGCCGGGGTGGTCAGGTTCTCCGACAGGTGGACGCCGACGTCCAGCGCGGCGTCCCGGGCGGCCTCGAGAACCTCGGGGTCGGTCGAGTGCACCATGGCGGTGAGCGCCCCGTGATCGCCGACGGTGCGGCGCAGCAGCTCGAGGCTCTCCTTGGTGGACTCGGTCTCGATCACGAATGAGATCGGTCCGAACCACTCCCGGGTGTAGACCTCCTCGCCGGTCGACGCGAGCGCCACCACCAGCGGCGTGCGCACCACGGCCTCGGGGTGCTGCGGGTTCTCGACCGCGGACGACGGGTGCACCACCGAGCCGGTGGCGGCGGCCTGCTCCAGCCGCTCGGTCACGGCGGTGCTGGTGATGGCACCGAGGATTCCGGCGGCCCGCTTGGGGTCACCGAGCAGGCCGTCCAGGGCTGCGGACAGGTCCTGCGCGAACTGCCCGGGGGTCTTGACCCCCTGGTCGGTGCTCATGCCGGTACGGGCGATGAGCAGGTTCTGCGGCGTGGTGCACATCTGCCCGCTGTACAGCGACAGCGAGAAGGCCAGGTTGGCCAGCAGGCCCTTGTAGTTGTCGGTGGAGTCGAGCACGACGGTGTTCAGGCCCGCCTTCTCGGCGTAGACCACGGCCTGACGGGCGTTCTGCTCCAGCCAGTCACCGAAGGACGTCGACCCGGTGTAGTCGATGATCCTCACGTCGGGGTGGCGGGCCAGGTCGCCGGCGTTCGGGCTGCCCGGCTTCTCGGGCACCAGCAGCGCCACGTTCGGGTCGAAGCCCGCCTCGGCCAACACCTCGCGGGCGATCCGCACGGTGACCGCCAGCGGCAGGATCGCCCTCGGGTGCGGCTTGACCAGCACCGGGTTTCCGGTGACCAGGCTGGCGAACAGGCCCGGGTAGCTGTTCCAGGTCGGGAAGGTCACGCAGGCGATCACCAGGGCGACGCCGCGCCCCACCGGGGTGAACGTCTTCTCCATGGTGATCGGGTCACCCTTGCGTTGCGGCTTGCTCCAGATCGCCGAGGCCGGGTGGTGCTTCTGCTCGGCCCAGGCGTAGGCGACGGCCTCCAGGCCGCGGTCCTGCGCGTGTGGACCCCCCGCCTGGAAGGCCATGGCGAAGGCCTGCCCGGTGGTGTGCTGCACCGCCTGGGCGATCTCGAAGCTGGCCGCGTTGAGCCGGGCCAGGATCTCGGCCGCCACCCCGGCCCGGGTGTCCGCCGAGGCCCGGCGCCAGGCCCGGCCCGCGGTCTTGGCGGTGGCGACCGCCTCGTCCGGGGCGAGGTAGGGGTAGCTGATGGCCAGCTCGAGCCCGTACGGCGAGACCTCGCCGGCGGCCACGAGCTCGCCTGGCTGGCCCAGCTCGAACGGCTTGCCCAGCTGCGCCTCGAAGGCCTCGGCGCCGGCGGCCATGCCGTTCTCGCCGTAGGAAGGGTCGTTGGGCATCTCGGGGTAGGGCGACCAGCTGGCGCGCTCCGTCGTGGCACGCACAGCACGTTCCAGCAGCTCGCGGTGGCGGGCGAAGAAGTCGGGGGACTCGGACATGACGCTCCTCGGGAAAAGTGCGCTCGAAACGGCCTGGACGGGCGGGGCGGAGATCACGCGGGACGTGGCGCCGCGGATCGGGGGGACTGCTCGGTGGAGGGGTGCTGGGCCACGGGCTCCTGCGCCCCGGAGGACTCCAGGACGACGTACCGCTTGCGGTCGTGGGTGACCGTGGTGACCGGGGTGAAACCGGACTGCTCGGCCACCCGCAACCCGACCGTGTTCCACTCGGGCACGGTCGTGCGCAGCCGCCGATCGGCCGCGACGCTGCGGGCGTACTCGATGGCGGCGCGCCCCAGCGCGGCGCCCCAGCCCTTGCCGGACAGCTGCGGCCGGATGCCGATCGCCACGTCGAGGACGACCGGGGTGCCGCCGGCCCCCGGCACCCGGGCCGCCTCGCCGAGGCAGCAGTAGCCGAGCAGGCTGCCCTCGCTGTCGACCACCGCCCGGTACCCCTCGTCGGCGGGGAAGGGCTGCATGGCGTCGTACACCTGCCAGGCCCCCGGCTGGGGTGAGGCGGCCAGGTCCAGGCCGTCCTCGATGGTGAGCTGGCGCAGGTGGAACGGGGGCACGGGTGCCTTGGCCGTCCCGTTCGACGGGGCACCGCCGGCGGGTGCCGCGGTGCTCCGCGCCGCCGTGGCCGAGGCCTCGGCCGGCGTGGGAGCGGCGGAACGCTCGGCACGCTGGGTCAGGAAGCGGCCCATCCGGTCCCGTTTGTCCTGGCTCTCGAACAGCAGGGCCTGGGCGGCCAGGTCGAAGCCGGTGGTCGCGGGACGATGCATCCGCAGGGCCAGCTTGGTCAGTTCCAGTGCCCGCCACGAGCGGGCGGCCACGGTCTCGGCCATGGCCAGCCCGGCGTCCATCAGGTCCTCGGGCGGGTGCACCGCGTCGGCCAGGCCCGCCTCGACCGCCTCGGCGGCCTGCAGCACCTGCCCGGTGTAGAGCATGCGCCGGGCCACCGGCAGCCCGGCCGCCTGGGCCAGCCGCCAGTTGCCGCCGGCCCCGGCCAGGATGCCCAGCCCGAGCTCGGGCTGGCCGAACCGGGCACGGGTGCTGACCAGGCGCAGGTCGCAGGCCAGCGCCAGCTCGCAGCCGCCGCCCAGGGCAGGGCCGTCCACCAGGGCGATGGTGGGCCAGCGGTGGGCCTCCAGCCGGTCGAACAGGCCGGCGTTGATCGCGCGCAGAGCGGCGTCGGCGTCCCGCTCGATCAGCTCGGCGATGTCCGCTCCGGCGGCGAAGATGCCCGGCGTGGTGGAGTGCACGATCACCACGCACGGTTCCCGGGATGCCTCGGTGAGCGCCCGGTCGATCTCGGCGACCATGACTTCGTCCAGGGCATTGTGCTTGTCCGGTCGGTGCAAACCGATCAAGAGTGCCGAACCGCGACGCGAGGTGCGTACGAGGGCCATCTGCGTGTGTCCTTAAGTCGGGTGGATCGAGCCGTGAATCGGGTGGATCGAGCCGGTCGAGATCACTGGTCGAAATCGATGGTCACCTGGTCGGTGACCGGGTGGGCCTGGCAGGTGAGCACGAACCCTGCGGCCACCTCGTTGGGCTCCAGGGCGAAGTTGGAGTCCATCCGCACCTGGCCCTGGACGACCTTGGCGCGGCAGGTGCCGCACACCGCGTTCTTGCACGCGTACGGGGCATCCCGCCGGTAGCGCAGGGTGGCGTCCAGCACCGAGGCGCCCTCGGTGGGCAGCAGGAAGCTCTGCGAACGCCCGTCCAGGATCACGGTGACCTGCGACCCCGTGGACGCGTCCGCCTCCGTCGCGCCGCCCATTCCGCCCGGCCCGGACGCCGCGATCGCCGCGCGGTCGACCGGTGGGCCGACGTGGAACAGCTCGCGGTGCACGGCCTCCTCGGGGACGCCGGAGTCCAGCAGCACCTGGCGGGTCAGGTCGGTCAGGGGCAACGGCCCGCACAGGTACCAGGCGTCGATCTCCTCGACGAGCACGAGGTGGGTCATGATCCGGCGCAGCCGGTCCTCGTCGAGCCGGCCGGACAACAGGTCGACGTCGGTCTGCTCCTCGTCGAGCACGTGGATCAGGTTGAACCGGTCCGGGAACCGGTTCTTCAGGTCCTCGAGCTCCTCCAGGAACATGATGTTGAGCGTGCTCTTGTTCAGGTAGATCAGGGTGGCGGCGCTCTCGGGCTCCACCTCGAGCGCGCTGGTCAGGATGGACAGGATCGGGGTGATCCCCGAACCGGCGGCCAGTGCCCCGTAGTGACGCCGGCGGGCCGGGTCGGGGTCGACCACGAAGCTGCCGGTGGGGGTCATCACGTCCAGCACATCGCCGGGTAGCAGCTTGCGGGTCGCGTACCCCGAGAACGCCCCGCCGGGAAGGCGTTTCACGCCGATGCGCAGGGTTCCAGTGCTCGGCGCCGAGCAGATCGAGTAGTTGCGCCGGATGTCGTCACCCACCGCCTCGGCGCGCACCGACAGGTGCTGCCCGGGACGGAAGCGGAACGCCTCGCGCAGGTCGGCCGGGACGTCGAAGGTGATCGATATGGCGTCGTCGGTGAGTCGCTCGATGGAGGCCACCCGCAAGGAGTGGAAGACGGAGTGCCGGCGCGGCGTGCCGGTCGGGGTCGGTTGCGCCGCAGCGGATGCAGTGGTGTCAGCCATCAGATCGCCTTGAAGGAGTCGAAGGGTTCGGCACAGGACTGGCAGGTCATCAGGGCCTTGCACGGGGTGGAGCCGAATCGCGTCACCTCGCGGGTGTTGGCGGAACCGCAGCGCGGGCAGCGGACCAGCACAGGCAGCGGCACCGCGCCCTCCCGGGTGGGCCGGGTCGAGGCCGGGGGAACGACGGGGCCGGGCGGCGCGATGCCGTACTCGCGCAGCTTGGTCCGGCCTTCCTCGCTGATCCAGTCGGTGGTCCAGGCGGGGGCGAGCACCGTGTGCACCTCGACGCGAGACGCCCCGGCCGCGCGTACCGCGGTCGCGACGTCCTGGGCGATCACCGCGGTGGCGGGGCAGCCCACGTAGGTGGGGGTCACCTCGACGTGGACCGTGCCCGCATCGTCCACCCGCAGATCGCGGATCACGCCCAGGTCGCCCAGGGTGATCACCGGGATCTCCGGGTCGGGCACGTCGCGTGCCGCCGCGAGAAGGGTTGCGGTGTCGGCAGTCACGGCTCTCACCTCCGCGCTCACCAGGAGGCGCCCGGGTGCGAGCGGTGCAGGTGCTGCATCGGGGCCAGCAGGTGCCCCAGGTGCTCGGTGTGCAGCCCCGAGCGCCCGCCCCGCGAGCGCCACCGCGGCGTGGGCCGGGTCAGCGTCGCCTGGGCCAGCACGTCGTCCACGAAACGGCCCCAGTCCGGCTCGAGCGTTGCCGGGTCCACCGCCACGCTGGGCAGGGCCAGGGTCACCTCGTCCGGCTCGAACAACTCGGGAACCCCGGGCCAGACCGCCTCCAGCCCGGCCTGCATGCGCCGGTGCGACTCCTGCGTGCCGTCCCCGAGGCGGACCACCCAGGTGCGGGCGTGCTCGCGGTGGTAGCTGACCTCCTTGAACGCCTTGGCGGCCAGGGCGGCCAGGGCCTCGTCGCCGGAGTCCTGCAGTGCCCGGTACAGCTCGTACTGGTAGGAGGCGAACACCAGCTGACGCGCCATGGTCACCGCGAAGTCGCCGTTGGGCTGCTCGACCAGGTGCACGTTGCGGAACTGGTTGTCGTCGCGCCAGTAGGCGAGGTCGTCCTCGGTGTGGCCGGCGCCCTCGAGCTCGCCGGCGTAGCTGAGCAGGATGCGTGCCTGGCCGATGAGGTCGAGGGAGATGTTCGCCAGCGCGAGATCCTCCTCGAGCTGGGGCGCATCGGCGATCCACTCACCCAGCCGCTGGCCCAGGATCAACGCGTCGTCGCCCAGGGCCAGTGCATAGCGTGCGGTGGCCGGCAGCGCCCCGATGGCCAGGGCACTGGTCACGGGGGGTGGCGTCACAGGTGCTCGACCCCCTCCGGGATGTCGTAGAACGTCGGGTGCCGGTAGGCCTTGTCGAGCGCCGGGTCGAAGAACGGGTCCTTCTCCTCCGGACTGCTGGCCACGATTGCGGTCGACGGCACCACCCAGATCGAGACCCCCTCGCCGCGGCGGGTATAGGTGTCTCGGGCGTTCTGCAGTGCCAATGCGGCGTCCGGGGCGTGCAGGCTGCCGACGTGTTGGTGGGCCAGGCCGCGGCGGGCGCGGATGAACACCTCCCACAGCGGCCAGCCACGACGACCGGAACCGTTCGTCGGTGTGGGGTTGTGCGAGGTCTGGGTCATGACGCTGCCACCTCCTGGGTGCGGGCTGCCTGCTTGGCGGCGTAGGCCTGAGCCGCCTCCCGGACCCAGGCGCCCTCCTCGTGGGCGCGGATCCGGCGGGTCATGCGCTGGACGTTGCAGGGGCCGTCGCCGCCGATCACACGGCTGAACTCGTCCCAGTCGAGCTCGCCGAAGTCGTAGTGGCCACGCTCGGCGTTCCACCGCAGGTCGGGATCGGGCAGGGTCAGGCCCAGCACCTCGGCCTGAGGCACGCTCATATCGACGAACCGTTGGCGCAGTTCGTCGTTGCTGAACCGTTTGATGCCCCAGGCCATCGACTGCACCGAGTGCGGCGAGGAGGCGTCCGGCGGGCCGAACATCATCAGGGCCGGCGCCCAGAACCGGTTCACCGCGTCCTGGGCCATCTCCTTCTGGGCCGGGGTGCCCTGAGCCAGGGTGTAGAGGATCTCGAAGCCCTGCCGCTGGTGGAAGGACTCCTCCTTGCAGATCCGGATCATCGCCCGGGCGTAGGGGCCGTAGGAACACCGGCACAACGGCACCTGGTTCATGATCGCGGCGCCGTCGACCAGCCAGCCGATCGCGCCGACGTCGGCCCAGGTGAGGGCCGGGTAATTGAAGATGCTGGAGTACCGCTGCCGACCGGCGTGTAGCTGGTCGAGCAGGTCGTCCCGGTCGACGCCCAGGGTCTCGCAGGCCGAGTACAGGTACAGCCCGTGGCCGCCCTCGTCCTGCACCTTGGCGATCAGGATCGCCTTGCGTCGCAGGCTCGGCGCCCGGGTGATCCAGTTGCCCTCCGGCTGCATGCCGATGATCTCCGAGTGGGCATGCTGGGCCACTTGGCGGATCAGCGTCTTGCGGTAGCCCTCGGGCATCCAGTCGCGGGGCTCGATGCGCTGATCGTCGGCGATCAACTGGTCGAACTGCGCCTGGCGATCTGTCGCGCCGTCGTCGGGGGCGGGGGCGATCTCGGTGTCGTAGTTGCCGTACACAGCATGCCTCCAATTAACGAACGTTCAGTCAGTTTCTAGTTCCTCGAGGACAAAGTCAACGCCTCGGACATCCGTTCCCGCACAGCAGGTCACGCGTGCTCCAGGAGCAGCGCGATGCCCTGTCCCACGCCGATGCACATGGTCGCCACCGCGCGCCGGGCGCCCCGATCGGCCAGCTCGATCGCTGCGGACAGCGCCAGCCGGGCGCCGCTCATGCCGAGCGGGTGCCCGAGTGCGATCGCTCCGCCGTGCGGATTGACGTGGTCGGGGTCATCGCCCAGGCCCAGCCCGCGCAACACCGCCAGTGACTGGGATGCGAACGCCTCGTTGAGTTCGATCACATCGATCTCGGCGAGGTCGAGCCCGTTGCGCCGCAACAGCTTGCGGGTGGCCGGCTCCGGTCCGATGCCCATGATGCGAGGCGGGACGCCGACCGCGGCCATCGAGGTGACTCGCGCCAGCGGCTTCAGCCCGTACAGCTCCACCGCGCGGGCCGAGGCGATCAGCAGGGCGGCGGCACCGTCGTTGACCCCGGACGAGTTGCCCGCGGTCACCGTGCCGTCCGGGAACAGCGGTCGCAGCGAGGCCAGCGAGTCCGCGGTGGTCTTGCGGGGGTGCTCGTCGACCTCGACCAGCACCGGGTCGCCGGAACGCTGCGGGATCGGCACCGGCGTGATCTCTCGGGCGAGCCGGCCGTCGGCGATGGCCGCCGCGGCGCGGGTCTGCGAGCGCAGCGCGAAGGCGTCCTGGTCGGCGCGACTGATCCCCAGGTCCCGGGCCACGTTCTCGGCGGTCTGTGGCATCGAGTCGGTGCCGTGCAGCACCCGCATCCGCGGGTTGACGAAGCGCCAACCGATCGTGGTGTCGTGGATCTCGGTGGACCGGCTGAATGCCGTGGTCGCCTTGGGGACCACGAACGGTGCCCGGCTCATGCTCTCCACGCCACCGGCGATCACCAGATCGGCGTCGCCGGCGCGGATCGAGCGGGCCGCCAGCCCGACGGCGTCCAGGCCCGATCCGCAGAGCCGGTTGAGCGTGCCCCCCGGCGCCTGGATCGGCAGCCCGGCGAGCAGGCCCGCCATCCGCGCGACGTTGCGGTTGTCCTCGCCGGCCTGGTTGGCGCACCCGAGCAGGACGTCGTCCAGCGCGTCCCAGTCCACACCCGGCAGCCGCTGTACCAGGGCGCCGAGCACGTGGGCGGCCAGGTCGTCCGGCCGCACCGGGGCCAGCGCACCCCCGTAGCGTCCGATCGGGGTTCGGGTGCCATCGACCAGATAGGCCTCGACCATGGTGTGCTCGCTCTCCAGCCTCGTCGTGTGGTTCGTCGTGGTGGTTCGTCGGTGGTTCGTGCGCGTCCGGGTTCGCCTCAGAGGTCGCGCAGGGATCGAGCGCCCAGGGCCGCTCGGCGCATGGTGGGGCACGGCCGGTACCGGCCGTCGCCGTGGTAGGCGCCCAGGGTGTCCAGCAGTGCCACCACCCAGGCGGCCCCGACCTCGTCCCCCCAGGTCAGTGGCCCCTGCGGGTAGTTCGCGCCCCATTCCATGGCGCGGTCGACGTCCATCGCCCGCGCCACGCCCCGCCCGGCGACGTCCGCCGCCTCGTTGACCAGCATGGCAACCGTGCGCGCCAGCACCAGTCCCGGGACGTCGGCCACCACGCTCACTGCGGCGCCGCCGGCCTGCAGCAGCCCGACCGCCGCTGCGCGCGCCGCCGGTGGGCAACCGTCGTCGACGGCAATGGCCCACCGCGGGCTGGTCGCCGCCTCGCGTACCAGGTCGATCACCGCCACCGGTCCGCCGAGTTCGCGGGCCAGCTCGGTGGCCGTGCGACCGGTCGTGGGCACCAGGGTGATGCCTGCCGTCCGGGCCAGTGCCGGCCCGGCCGCCGATCCGGCTGCTCGCTCGGTCGCGGGGGTGCGGTGCACGGTGACGCCCCCGGCCGCGATCCGGTCCCACAGCGGTGACCAGACCCTCCATTCGCCCTGCACGCTCACCTCGGCCGGCGCCGGTGTCGGATCGGCCGTTGCCGGGGCCGGCCGCTCGGCGCCGTCATAGCAGTAGAAGCCGCGCCCGCTCTTGCGACCCAGCCGTCCGGCGTCCACCAGGGCGCGCTGGGCCAGCGACGGGGTGTAGCGCGGATCGTGGCCGAAGGCCTCCCAGACGCTGCGGTTGGCGGCGTGGTTGATGTCCTGGCCGATCAGGTCGGTCAGTTCCAGCGGGCCCATGCGGAAGCCGCCGCACTCGCGGATCACCGCGTCGATGGTCGCCGGGTCGGCGGCGCGTTCCTCGACCGCCCGCAGCGCCTCACCGTAGAAGGGCCGGGCCACCCGGTTGACCACGAACCCCGGCGTGGAGGCCACGTGGATCGGGCTCTTGCCCCAGGCGCGCGCGGTGGCCGCGACCCGCTCGGCCACCGCCGGATCGGTGTCGAGCCCCGAGACCACCTCGACCAGCCGCATCACCGGCGCCGGGTTGAAGAAGTGCATGCCGACCAGGCGCTGCCGCCGGCGTAGCGCAGCGGCGATCGCCGAGACGGACAGCGAGGAGGTGTTGGTGGCGAGGATGCAGTCCTCATCGACGATCGCCTCGAGCGCGGTGAACAGCGCGGTCTTGACGTCGAGGGTCTCGGCGGCGGCCTCGATCACCAGCGCCGCCGGTGCCAAGGCGCCGAGGTCGTCGCCCGAGCCCAGCCGGTCGCCGGTCGCCTCGGCGGTAGCGGCGTCGAGCCGGCCCTTGGCGACCAGGGCGGCCAGCTGCGCTCGGAGTCGCCCGACGGCTTCGTCGGCTCGCCCCGCAACGGCGTCGACCATGATCACCTGATGGCCCGCCAGGGCAGCGATCTGCGCGATGCCGGACCCCATCGTGCCGACCCCCACGACCCCGATCCCGGCGCTCGGCTCCAGCCCGTGGGACATGACCTCTCCTCGATCCTGCCGTGATTACCGAATGTTCAGTATGTCGCCGTGCGGGGTCGGTCGGAAGTACCCGCCTTCGGGGCGAAAGGTCACCGGTGACATGCCTTGACAGTAGGTGCGGGTGCGGCTCAGATTGCTAACCATATAACCGAACGATCAGTCGGTAAACGTTCCGTCGACGGGGTCACCCCGGTACCGGACGGCGTGTGCCCCGGCCGCCTGACGAAGAGGAGATGTCCCGTGTCCGCTCACCACGAGAAGATCGCACACCTGCAGGAGTACCCCCCGGACACTCGGCAACCCAACATCTACCCGCTGAGCTGGCCGACGGGGCCGGCGAAGTTGGAGGAGATCTGGGCCTCGGCGCAGAAGGAACTCTGGGATCCGGCCAAGCTCGCCTGGGATTCGTTCAACCCGGCCAAGTACACCTGGGAACAGCGCGAGGCGATCGGTTACTGGTGGACGTTGTTGTCGGTCTTCGACGCCTCGGCGCCGCCGGTGTTCGCCACCGCCCTCGTCAAGACCTACGAGAACCACGAGGACGACGTGGTGCGGCGTTGCTTCCTCAGCGTCACCCGGGACGAGCAGGTGCACGAGCAGATGTGTCGGCTCTCGTTGGCCCGTGTGCTCGGGCACGAGGATCCGCTGACCTATCAGCCGAGGACCGAGCTGGGGCAGCGGCTGCAGAAGAACGTCCGTTGGCTGTTCTACAACGGGGGCCGCTATTGGGAGGCCTACAAGGACGCCGTCCCGCACTACGACCTGGCGGTGTTGTTCTCCTCGTTCCTGATGGGTGAGATCGCCGCCGCGACGATCTTCCACCAGATGGCCGCCCGGTGCACCGAGACCGTGTTCCAGGACGCCTTCCGGCGGATCGGTCGCGACGAGGGGCGCCACATGGGGATCTGCATGGCGCTGATGGAGCGCGACTATCCCCGCCTGGACGTGTCGCGCCACCCGTTGATCACCAAGCAGATCCGGGCTGGCTACCTGTTCCTGTCCGCGGTGCTGTTCGAGCCGCCGGCCGAGTTCTGGGACCTGCCGGAGGACTTCATCGCCACCCAGCGAGAGGCCGAGGACGTCGCCCGTCGGGCCGGCTTCGCCATTCCCGCCTACGAGGAGAAGCGGGACAACTGGCGCCGCGCCATGCTCAATCTCAAGGGTGTGCTCGACCGGTACGGCATCCCGTTCCCGGCGATTCCCGAGGTGGGCATCACCGGTGAGGAGGTCACCGACATCGACCTGAGGGATGTCGTCCCGGTCTTCTGATCCTCGCGTACGGGCAGGTGCGCACCGGGACGTCGGGAAGGGCGGCGGATGGCACAGATCAGGCTGTACCCCTCGTCGCACCTGGTTCCCTGCGAACGGGGCGACACGGTACTCGAAGCGCTCGAGCGAGCCGGTTACGCGCTGCCCAACAACTGCCGGGCCGGAGCCTGCGGCGAGTGCCGGGTTCGGGTGCGCTCGGGTGAGTTCGACCAGGGCTTCGTGCTCGACATGGCGCTGTCGGCCGAGGATCGCGCCGCCGGCTACGGGCTGATGTGTATGGCCAAGCTCACCGGCGATGAGCTGGAGATCGACTGGGGCACCCCCGACGCGCGGCCCACGCTGTTCCCGGCTCGTGACGACTGGCCGTTCGTGCTGGTCGACTCGCTGCCCCGCACCCCGCGGATCACCGAGCTGGTGTTGCGCCCGCTCGCCGAGGAGCTGCGGTTCTGGCCGGGGCAGTACATCAGAATCGGCGATCCGGCAGCCGGCGTCCCGTTGCGCTCGTACTCGCTGGCCACGGCACCTCACCCGGACGGCGAACTGCGGTTGCACGTCACCCGGCTGGACGGCGGGTTCACCAGCCGCTGGCTCCACGGTCTGACGCCCGGTGCCGCGGTACGGGTGTCGGGCCCGCACGGCACATTCGTCGGCGATCCCTCCGTGTGCAGCCCGGTGCTGTGCCTGGCCGCCGGCTCGGGGCTGGCGCCCATCAGATCACTGAGCGAGGCCGCGCTGCGCCGGGGGTTCCCGTACGAGGTGACCGTGGTGTTCTCGGCCCGGCGTGAAGAGGACCTGTACGACCGCGGCCTGCTGCGGTACTGGGAGCAGCGCCACCCCAACTTCCACTACGTCCCCACCCTGACCAGGCAGCGGGTCCCCGGCATGTGCCATGGCAGGATTCCCGACATCCTGGGCTCCCTGGTGCGCTCGTTGCGCGATCACAGCGTCTTCGTGGCGGGCAGGCAGGACTTCGTCGACGCCTGCGTCTCGGCGGTGTCGGCGCTCGGTGCGCCCGGGAACCTGTTGCACACCGAGGGGTTCCACGAGCAGTGACGGGTGAGGGAGGGGCGATGGGCGTGCGACAGCTCAGCGGGCTGGACGCGGAGTTCCTGGCGATGGAGTCGGACGCCGTGTGCGGGCATTTCGGCACCGTCACCCTGCTCGAGGGTGCCCGGGCGCTGGACCTGAGCCGGCTGCGGGCACACATCGACTCTCGACTGCACCGGGTGCCGGTGTTGCGGCAGCGGCTGATGGGCGTGGTGTTCGGCCTGGACCAGCCCTACTGGGTGGACGATGCCGATTTCGACGTCGCGCGCCACGTGCACGAGATGTCGGTGCCGGCGCCCGGTGGAACCCGGGAGCTGGCCGACCGGATCGCCGAGTTGCATGCCGAGCACCTCGACCGGGCGCTACCCCTGTGGCAGGTGTATCTGTTCGGCGACCTCGCCGACGGGCGGGCCGCGGTCTACTTCAAGATCCACCATGCGGTGATGGACGGCGTCGGGGGCAGCGCGTTGATCGCGGCGGTGTTCGAGGACACCGAGCCGGACCTGTCGGCCGATTCCACGGACGCCGCCGCGCTCCCTGCCAGCCTCGCCGACCAGCCCGTCGAGTCGGGCGCCGAACTCGGCGCCGACCCGGATGCACCGCAGTGGCGGCCGGAGCCGGTGCCGAGCCACCTCGACCTGATCAGCCGCAGCGCCTGGTCGATCACCCGCACCGGCCTGCGCAGCATGCGGCTCGGCGTCCAGATGATGACGCGGGCGCCCGCGGTGGCTCAGGCGGTGGTCCGTCGCCTGCCCGCCACAGGGTCCTCCGACGTCGCAACCGACGCCGGGGTACTGCCGGTACGTGCACCCCGGACGCCGTTCAATGCCGAGATCACTCCGGCGCGGGCCTGCGTGCTGAGCGAGTTCCCGCTGGCCGAGGTCGACCGGATCCGTCGCGGGGGGGCAGCCGGGGGAGCGACGGTCAACGACATCGTGATGGCGTTGTGCGCCGGTGCCCTGCGCCGATGGCTGATCGAGCACGAGGCGCTGCCGGCCGTCCCGCTGCTCGCGGCCGTTCCGGTCTCGGAGCGCACCGCTGCGCAGAGCGACTCCTTCGGTAACCGCCTGGCGTTGGTGCGCAGCCCGCTGCCGACCCAGCTCGCCGACCCGCTCGCTCGGCTGCTCGCCGTCCGAGAGGGCATGACGACGGCGCTGCAGCGTCACGACAACCTGACCCGCGGGCTGGTGTCGGACGCCGCGGAGTACGCACCGCCGGTGGTGGCGGAGGCAGGGTGGTGGCTCTCGTCGCGGGTGATGCGACACGTGAACGCGTTCAACGTCATGGTGGCCAACGTGCGGGGCCCGGCGGGCCCGCTGTCGTTGGCCGGTGCCCGTGTCGTCGGGCATCACCCGGTGTCGGTCCTGGTGCACGGCCAGGGCTTGAACATCAGCGTCTTCGGATTCGCGGATCGGTTGTGCTGGGGGTTGCTGGCCGACCCGCATCTGGTTGCGGACCTGCACCATCTTGCCGACCTGTTGCGCGAGGAGTTGACGGTGTTGCGGCAGGCCACCACCACATGACGCCCTCGCGGCCAACGACTTCGCCCGGGCAGCTCGCGGCGTCGACAAGGCTGTGAAATGGGTCTCCTCGGGACATAGACAACAGAACGTTCGGTCGGAAATACTGGCCGGCATCCGTACAGGGCAGGCCCTGCGCGGAACCGTGTGTTCGCCGACCTGGCGACCGCGGGCGCCGTCCATCCCAACCCCTGACCGACACCTCCAGCCGGGTCGATTCCCGCATCCCGGTCGTCGGCGGAAAGGACGACACGCACATGCCCACTCTCGATGATGCGAACAGGGCGACGACCAATCGGTACGCCGACATGGTCCAGGCCCGTCACAAACTGGTGATCCCGATGGCGATCGCCACCCTGGCCTTCTTCTTCCTGCAGCAGGTGCTCACCAACTTCACCTCCGTGCTGGACGGGCTGGCCTTCAGCGGCATGACCTGGGCCTACATCTACGCCTTCGCCCAGTTCTTCTTCGTGGTCATCCTGACGACCATCTACCGCCGCCGGATGCAGCAGCTCGAGGAGCAGTTCCCGATCGCGGGCGCCGCGGCCGCCGGAACCCACTACGACGACTGGACCACGATGGAGACGCACGAGTCGGCTGCCGAGGGCGACGGCGACGAGCAATTCCAGCACGTGCAGGGCTCTCGGCTGGACGAGGAGGACCCCCGATGAACACCGAGTCCGCAACCCTCTTCCTGATGCTGGTCGCCGTCACCCTGTGGATCACCTACTGGGCCGGCAAGCGCAACAAGAGCGTGGAGTCCCACCTGGTGGCCAAGGGAGCGATCGGGGGGCGGCAGAACGGCGTCGCGATCGCCGGGGACTTCATCTCGGCGGCCACGTTCCTGGGCACCACCGGCGCGATCGCGCTGGGTGGGTTCAACGGGTTCTACCTCGCCGTGTACATCCCGATCTCCTACCTGCTCTGCCTGCTGCTGGTGGCCGAGCCGCTGCGCAACCTGGGGCACTTCACCCTGGGGGACGTGCTCGCCTCCCGGTTCCACGGGGACGGCGTGCGGGCCGCGATCGCGACGTCCTCGGTCGTGGTGTCGCTGCTCTACATCGTGGCGCAGTTCGTCGGTGCAGCCCTGCTGGTGCAGTTGCTCTTCGGGGTGAAGTACTGGCAGGCGGCCGGGGCCATCGGGTTGCTCACCCTGATCTACACCCTGTTCGGCGGCATGATCGCCACCACCTACATCCAGATCGTCAAGACCGCGATCCTGCTGTTCTGCGGTGCGCTGCTGCTGGTGCTGGTGTTGTCGAAGTTCGGCTGGAACCCGCTGGCGATCTTCCAAGAGGCGGGCGAGGCCACCAAGAACGCGGCGCTCATGCCGGCGCGCAAGGGGACGGCTGCGCAGTGGGAGCAGTTCTCGCTGATCTTCGGCGTCACTCTCGGTGTCCTCGGCCTGCCGCACGTCATGATCCGGTTCCTCACCGTCCGGGACGGCGCTGCCGCCCGGACGTCGGCGGTGACCGCGATCTGGATCTTCGCGGTGTTCCTGATCACCCTGCCGTTCGTGTCCTACGGCGCGATGCTGCTGGTGGGCAAGGCTGCGATCGTCAAGGCCAGCAAGGGTGGCAACCTGGCCATGCCGCAGCTGGCGGACACGCTCGGTGGTGACCTGCTGTTGGCGTTCGTCTCGGCGGTGGCCTTCGCGACCATCCTCGCGGCGCTGTCCGGCCTGGTGATCGCGACCACCGGTGCGGTCTCGCACGACATCTACGGCAAGCTGATGCGCAAGGGCCACATCGACCACACCAAACAGCTCACCGTGGCCCGGGCCACGACCGTGATCAGCGTGCTGATCTCGATGCTGATCGCGCTCGCCGCGCAGAAGCAGAACGTGGCCTTCCTGGCCACGCTGGCCATTGCGGTGGCGGCCAGTGCCAACCTGCCGGCACTGTTGTTCACCATCTACTGGCGGCGGGCGACCGCGGCCGGGATCACCGCCGGCATGGTGGCCGGTCTGGTCACGGCCGTGGTCATCATCCTGCTCAGTCCGACGTTCCACGGCACGGCCGACAAGGCCCTGCTGCCGATCAGCAGCCCCGGCATCATCTCGGTGCCGGTCGGCTTCCTGGTCATGTACCTGGTCTCGCTGGCCACTCAACCCAAGGGTGAGGCGCTGGCCTCGGCCAACCGGCTCTTCGACCGGATCCAGGTGCAGGCCGTCACCGGTATCGACCCGACCAAGTCTGTGGACCTGACCGCACAGGGTCGCCAGGCCGCGGTCTGATCGGGGGGTGAGAGCGTCCGGGGTCCCGCCTGCGCTCGGCGGGACCCCGGACCTCGCCCCCTGGGCCACGCACTGCAGGCGGCGGCGCGGAGCCGAGGGGAGCAGCGTGGGACACGATCGGCCGCCGGATCGCGCCGTCCGGGCACCGGGTGCTGTGGGGTGGCTCGCGGGGCGGGTGCACTACGGCTGGGTGATCGCGCTGCTCGGCATGGCCACCGTGTTCGCCTGCCTGGGCATCGCACGGTTCTCCCTCGGGATGCTGCTGCCCTCGATGCGCGCCGACCTCGCCCTGTCCTACACCGTGTTGGGCTGGATCAGCACGGCCAACTTCGTCGGCTACCTGGTCGGCGCTCTCGGCGCGGGGCAGGTGGTGGCCCGGATCGGTGCTCGCCGGACGGTGCTCGCGGCCCTGCTGACCGTCACGGCGAGCCTCGGCGTGGTGGCCGGGGCAGCCGGTGTCGCGGTGATCCTTCCCGCGTACCTGATCACCGGGGTGGGCAGTGGTGTCGCCAACGTCGCCGTGATGGGGCTGGTGCCGCACTGGTTCCACCGGAGGGCGCGCGGCCGCGCCTCGGGGATCATGGTCATCGGCAGCGGGTTCGCCCTGATGGGCAGCGGGCTGCTGATCCCGGAGCTGACCGCCCGCTGGGGGGCGCCGGGCTGGCGGCTGGGCTGGGCGATCCTGGCTGCCGTGGTGTTCGCCGTCGCGATCACGGTGGGCGTGTTCCTGCGCAACCACCCTCGCGAGCTGGGCCTGGCCCCCCACGGTGACGACCCCGTGGCCGCACCGGCCGACCGCGGCGGGACGAGCGCTCCGAAGGTGGCGAACCCGCGGTCGGTGGGTGCGGCCCGCACCATGGTGCACCTCGGGGCGATCTACTTCCTGTTCGGGTTCACCTACGTCGTGTACGTGACGTTCATCGTCGAGACGCTGGTCCAGCGAGGCTTCAGCGAGCGGGCTGCCGGACGATTCTGGTTCGTGGTCGGCGCGCTGAGCATCCTGTCCGGTCCGGTCTTCGGTGCGCTGTCGGATCGCGCCGGACGCCGGATCGGGCTCGCTGTCGTGTTCGCCCTGCACGGTGCGTCCTACCTGCTGGTCGGGCTCGCCCTCGCGCCGGTGGCCACGATCCTGCTCAGTGTGCTGCTCTTCGGGGTCAGCGCCTGGAGCATCCCGGGGATCATGGGGGCGGCCGTCGGGGATTACATGGGCCCGGGGCAGGCCGTGACCGCCTTCGGCCGGCTCACCGTGACCTTCGGAGCGGGTCAGGCGCTGGGCCCGATCGTCGCCGGGGCGATGGCCGAGGCGAGCGGCGGCTTCTCCTCGGCATTCCGGCTCACCGCAACCCTCGCGGCAGGGGCCGCGCTGCTGTCGTTGGCCCTGCGCCCGCCCGCCGCCCGGCAGCCCTGATCGCCGTCGATGCGCTGGTCGAACGATGCGCTGGTCGAACGATGCGCTGGTCAGCCGAGGCGGCGCAGGCCGCGCCAGCGTCCGGAGGAGGCCTGGGGCTGCTCGTCGTCCTCACCGCGCAGGAACCGCGTGATCACCGGGCCGACCCGCTCGGGGCTGTCCAGCAGCGCCATGTGGCCGCCGCCCTCGACCACGTGCAGGCGGGCCTTGGGGATGAGGGTCTTCATCACCTTGTGGTTGACCAGTGGGGTCACCGGATCGTCATCACCGGCCACGATCAGCGTCGGCTGCCGGATCGCCCACATCCAGGGCAGGCTCGACCAGCCCCAGAGCGGCACCATCCGGAACACCGCGTGCCGCATGCTCGTCGGCCGGCTCACGTGCAGCTGCGACATGAGCTCGGGTTCCTCGCGCAACCGCCCACCGAACATGTCGCCGGCTACGCGTTCCATGCGTGGCGGGCGATAGCTGGACGGCTGGATGAAGTGCCAGAACGCCTTGAGATTGCCCGGCACGGCACCTCCTCCGTAGGAGGTGGAGACCAGCACCAGCCGGTCGACGTGGCGCGGGTGCATGAAGGCCATCTGCTGGGCGACCGCGCCACCGAAGGAGGCACCGAGGACGTGTGCCTTCTTGATGCCCATCAGATCGAGCACGAGCGTGCCGAGCTCGGCCAGGGTGAACATGGTCATGGGCACCCGGGGCAGTTGTGACTTGCCGATGCCGGGCGGGTCGAACGCGATGGTGCGGAATCCCTTGAGGTAGGGCAGCAACGTCTCCCAGAGGTCGACCTCGCCGAAGATGCCCGAGTAGAGCAGCAGCGGTGGGCCTTCCCCCCAGACCTGGACGTGCAGGTTCAGGCCACGGATGTGGATCTGCTGATGGGTTACCTCGGCCTTCGAGATGCCCGAGAGCAGGTCGAGGATGTCATCGGAGGACATGTCGGCTCCTCGAGATGGAGCGATGGGACTGGACGGGGGAACCTGCTCGATCGGGGCAGGCGGCAACCGGGTGGAACGGAGCTGAACAGTGCTTCACGATGATCATCACAAATCCGACACCAGAGGTCTATGCAGCTGAACGAACGGTCGGTTACATTCTGCTCCCAGGACGGCTGTGCGGCAAGGCATCGAAACCCCCGGCTCGCTCACAAGGACATCGCAGCAGTCGCTTGCTCCGCACGATGCGCAGGCCCACTCGTCCGCCGGCGGGTCCCCCGCCGGACCGTTTGCCCGTCGACTGTACGGAGGCGCACCGCATGTATACGTTTGCTGCTCCTCTCGACCGCGCCGAGCGCCTCAATCCGACCGGACGTGCGCTGGTCTTCGAGGGCCGAGAACGCACTTACGCCGAACTCGCCGCGCGGTGTCGTCGGCTGGCCGGCGCGCTGCGTGACCTTGGTCTGGCCAAGGGTGACCGGGTCGGCATGGTCGGGCCGAACTCCGATCGCTACTTCGAGCTGTACCTCGCGGTGCCGGCGTCCGGCTGTGTGTTCGTTCCCGTCAACTCGAGGCTCGCCCCGTCCGAGATCACCGCGGTGCTGGCCGATGCCGGTGCCCGGGTGGTGTTCATGGAGGGCGACTTCCCGGTGCCCGAGGGCGTCGAGCGGGTGATCCGCATCCCCGACGAGTACGAGGCGCTCCTGGCGGCGTCCGAGGAGGTCGAACTGGGGGAGGGGGTCGTCGAGGACGACCTCGCGGCGTTGTTCTACACCTCCGGCACCACCGGTCTGCCCAAGGGGGCGATGCACACCCATCGCGGGCTGATCTCGAGTGGGTTGCACCTGATGGCCACCTGGCCGTTCGACGTCGACACCCGGTGGATGATCGCCTCGCCGCTGTTCCACACCGGGGGCACTTTGGCGATCTTCTCGACGCTCTGGCACGCCGGTCAGCACGTGCTGATGCCGAGCTTCGACGCCCGCAAGGCGGTTCAGCTGATCGAGGACGAGAAGGTCACCCACACCCTGCTGGTGCCGACCATGCTCGCCGCGGCCACCAAGGAACAGCTGGCCCACCCGCGCGACGTCAGCTCGCTGCGCTACCTCAGCCACGGCGCCTCGCCGATCTCGGCCGAGACCCTGCACCGGGCGCGAGAGGCCTTTCCCGACGCCGAGCTGATGCACATCTACGGCACCACCGAGACCACACCGATCACGACCCTGCTGACCCACGAGGAGCGGTTGCTCGACACCCATCTGGTGGGTACCTGCGGCCAGCCGGCCGTCGGCGTGCAGGTCCGGGTGGTCGACACCATGAGCGGCAGCGAGTGTGGACCCAGCGACGTCGGTGAGCTCATGGTGCGCAGTTCGAGCGTGATGCAAGGCTATTGGAACAAGCCGGAGGAGACCGCGAACGCCTTCCTCGACGGCTGGTACCGCACCGGCGATCTGGGCTACCGGGACGGGGCCTCGAACATCTTCCTGGTCGATCGGGCCAAGGACATGATCGTGACCGGTGGCGAGAACGTGTACTCGGTCGAGGTCGAGAACGCCCTGGCCTCCCACCCGGCCGTCGACGAGGTGGCCGTGTTCGGCGTCCCCGATGCCAAGTGGGGCGAGGCCGTGCACGCGGTGGTCGTGGTGGTGCAGGACAGCGTCACCGAGGAGGAGCTGATCGAGCACTGCCGCCGGCACATCGCCGGCTTCAAGGTGCCCAAGTCGATCGACCTGCGTCAGGCGGCGCTGCCGAAGTCGGCCGCCGGAAAGATCCTCAAACGCGATCTGCGCGAGCCGTTCTGGGCCGGCCAGACGGTTCAGGTATCAGGGAGTTGATCATGCGCAGTACCATGCCGGACTTCCCGTTGACCATCCGGCACATCCTCGAGCACGGACGCGACACCTATCCGGACAGCCAGGTGGTGACCGCGACCCGGGACTCGGCGCGCCGGATCGACTTCGTCGCCCTGGCCGCGCGCGCGGGTCAGCTGGCGAACGGCCTGGCCCGCCTGGGGATCGGCCCGGGCGACCGGGTGGGCACCTTCGCCTGGAACGCCCAGGAGCACCAGGAGGCCTACCTGGCGGTGCCGTGTTCGGGTGCGGTGTTGCACACCGTCAACATCCGGCTCGACCCGGAGCACATCGCCTACATCATCAATCACGCCGAGGACCGGGCACTGCTCGTCGATGCCAGCCTGGCCCCGGCGCTCGCCCCGGCGTTGCCCAAGCTGACCACGGTGAAGCACCTGATCGTCTTCGGTGACGGCGACCGGTCGCTGCTTCCCGGGGCCATCGAGTACGAGGACCTGCTCGACGGGCAGCCCACCGACTTCGCCTGGCCGGACCTGCCCGAGTCGACCGCCGCGGCGATGTGTTACACCAGCGGCACCACCGGGCCGCCCAAGGGTGTGGTGTACAGCCACCGGTCGACGTTCCTGCACAGCCTGGGGGTCTCCTCGGGTGAGGCGCTGGGCCTGAACCAGCGCGACCGCGTGCTGCCGGTGGTGCCGATGTTCCACGGCAACGCCTGGGGTCTGCCGTACGCCTGCTGGATGGTCGGTGCCGATCTGGTGCTGCCCGGGGCCTTCGCGAGCCCGCCGCGGCTGGCCCGGTTGATCGCCGACGAGCAGGTCACCATGGCCGCGGCGGTGCCGACGGTGTGGTGGGACATGCTCGGCCTGGGGAGCGACACTCTCGGCCTCGACTCGCTGCGCATGATCATGTGCGGTGGCGCGGCCGTGCCGCGCGCGCTCATCGAGGCCTACCAGTCCGAACTCGGCGTCCTGGTGGTGCAGGGGTGGGGCCTGACCGAGACCAGCCCCGTGGCCTCGCTGGCCTTCCCGCCCAAGCACGCCACACCGGAGCAGTCGCTGGACCTACGTGCCACGGCCGGGCAGGTGCTCGGCGGGGTCGAGGTGCGCATCACCGGTTCGGAGGGCGAGGTACTGGCCCGTGACGGCGTCGCCGTGGGCGAGATCGAGGTGCGCGGGCCGTGGGTCACGCAGGCGTACTACCTCGACCCCACGCCGGACAAGTTCCACGACGGCTGGCTGCGCACCGGCGACGTCGGGTCGATCGATCCCCGAGGGTTCGTGCGGATCAGTGACCGGGCCAAGGACGTCGTGAAGTCCGGTGGCGAGTGGATCTCGTCGCTGGACCTCGAGGCGGCCCTGCTGGAGCACCCCGCGGTGCGCGAGGTGGCGGTGATCGCAGCCCCGGACCAGCGCTGGGGGGAGCGCCCGTTGGCGTGCGTCGTCACCACCAGCGGCGCCCGCGTGACGCCCGAGGAACTGCGTGAGTTCCTCACCGGCCGGGTGGCCCGGTGGTGGCTGCCGGAGAAGTGGACCTTCATCGACGAGGTGCCGCGCACCAGTGTCGGCAAGTACGACAAGAAGTTGCTGCGAGCTCGCCTGGCAGACGGCGAGCTCGACGTCCGATCGGGGGGACCGGCACCCGGCCAGAGCGGCTGAGCCCCAACGGATCCCCGCCAGAACTGCACCACCGAACGCCAGAACGTCTCCAGACCAACTCGCACAGACCGGGAGCGCACAATGCCAGAAGCTGTGGTCGTCGCCATTGGCCGAACGCCGATCGGCCGAGCCATGAGGGGATCGCTCATCGACGAGCGCCCCGACAACCTCGGCGCGCTGGTCGTCGACGAGGTACTGGGGCGCATCCCCCAGCTCGACCGCACGACGGTGGACGACGTCATCGCCGGGTGCGCGTTGCCCGGTGGCGAGCAGGCCCACAACATGGGCCGCATCGTCAGCCTGTTGGCCGGCGTGAACGCCCCGGGGACGACGGTGAACCGGTACTGCTCGTCCTCACTGCAGGCAGTGCGGATGGCCTTCCACGCCATCAAGGCCGGTGAGGGCGATGCGTTCGTGTGCGTGGGCATCGAGTCCACCACCCACTCGCCACTGGGCGTCTACGCCGACCAGCCCGAGACCCAGAACCCGCGGCTGTTCAAGGGCAACCGTGAGGGGCTGCCCAACGCCTACATGCCGATGGGCCTGACCGCCGAGCGGGTGGCCGACGAGCAGAACGTCAGCCGCGAGGACATGGACCGGTTGGCGGTGCAGAGCCACAGCCGCGCCGTCGCCGCCCAGAAGGCGGGCTACTTCGAGAACGAGATCATCCCGGTGCCGCTGTCCGGGGGGCGTCTTGCCGACATCGACGACAGCCCCCGACCCGAGACCACGATGGAGTCCCTGGCCGGTCTGCGCGCGGTCTTCCGCCGCGACGGCAAGGTCACCGCCGGCAACTCCTGCCCGCTCAACGACGGGGCGGCCGCTACGGTGATCATGTCCGACACCCGGGCCGCCGAACTCGGCATCACCCCGATCGCCCGTATCATCTCGACCGGGGTCAGCGCGCTCGAGCCGGAGCTGATGGGCCTGGGCCCGATCGCGTCCTCCCAGCAGGCGCTCGCGCGCGCGGGCATGAGCATCGACGATGTCGACATCCTCGAGATCAACGAGGCGTTCGCCGCGCAGGTGATCCCCTCGGCACTCAGCCTGGGGGTAGACCCGTTCAGCGAGAAGCTCAACCCGCTCGGCGGCGCGATCGCGTTGGGTCACCCGTTCGGGATGACCGGGGTGCGCATCCTCACCACGTTGCTCAACGGCTTGAAGGTCAAGGACAAGTCCGTCGGGCTCGAGACCATGTGCGTCGGCGGTGGCCAGGGCATGGCCATCGTGGTGGAGCGGCTGGCCTGATGGCCACCTCGCGTGAGTCGGACTCCCCGGGGGAGGAGGGGACGCCGACGCCGCCGTCCACCTCGCCCGGGGATCCGGCTCACGCCGTGGACGACGAGCACGCGGCGACCCATCTGGCCGGTGGCGCCGGTGCCGTCGTCGGGCCGAGCCCGTTCGTGGGCTTCGGGTTACGCGATGCGATCAGCGGCCTGGGCGTGCTGGGCCGGCGCTCGCTGCGCAACCCCAAGGCTCTGGTCGCGGGCACCCCCCGCGCGGCCTGGCACCTGCTGCGGATCGGCACCGGAAAGTCCCCGGTGGCCCCCGAACCGGGGGACAAGCGCTTCCGTGACCCGGTCTGGCAGACCAACCCGCTGTTCCGCGCCCTGATGCAGGGCTACCTGTTCCTCGGCCACGAGGCCGACGAGGTGGTCGAGCACCTGGGCCTGGACCAGAAGGACGTGGAGAAGGTCGAGTTCGTCATCCACCTGATCCGCGAGGGGCTCGCCCCGACGAACAACCTGCTCACCAACCCGGTCGCCCTGCGCGAGCTGAAGCGCACCCGGGGCCGCAGCATCGTGCGCGGCGCCGGCCACCTGGTGCACGACGTCCGGCGCAATCACGCGATGCCCTCGCAGGTGAACCGCAAGCCGTTCCGGGTCGGCGAGAACCTGGCCGTCACCCCCGGTGCGGTGATCCACCGCACCGAGATGATGGAGGTGATCCAGTACACCCCGCAGACGCCCCAGGTGTACGCGCGGCCGATGCTGGTGATCCCGCCGCAGGTGAACAAGTACTACGCTCTCGATCTCGCGCCCGGGCGCAGCATGTACGAGTACCTGCTGCAGCACGGCATCCAGGTCTACGGCATCAGCTGGCGTAACCCGACCAAGGCGCAGCGGGACTGGGGCTTCGACGCCTACGCGGCGCAGGCGCTCGAGGCGGTGGACGTCGTCCGCGAGGTCTCGCGCAGCGCGGACGTCAACGTCATGGGCGGCTGTGCCGGCGGGATGATGGTCTCGATCCTGGCTGCGATCCTGGCCGAGCACGGGGACCGGCGGATCCACTCGGCGACCACCCTGGTCACCCTGTTGGACAGCAAGGTGGACGCCGAGATCCTGCTGTTCGCCTCGCCGCGCACCGTGGCGGCGGCCAAGCGGATGTCGGGCAAGCAGGGTGTGCTCGACGGGTGGAAGATGGCCCAGGTCTTCGCCTGGCTGCGACCCAACGAACTGATCTGGAACTACTGGGTCAACAACTACCTGCTGGGCAAGGAGCCGCCGGCCTTCGACATCCTGGCCTGGAACGCCGACACCACCCGGCTGCCGGCGCAACTGCACCACGAACTGCTCGAGATCGTCACCGAGAACCAGCTGGCCACCCCCGGCCGCGTGCGCATCCTGGACACCCCGGTCGACATCTCCGCGATCGACATCGACACCTACGTGGTCGGCGGGCTGACCGATCACATCACCCCGTGGGGCGGCTGTTACCGCACCACCCAGATGGTCGGCGGCAGTAGCGAGTTCGTGCTCTGCTCCAGCGGGCACGTGCAGAGCCTGGTGGCCGCTCCCAGCCACCGGGGCCTGGCCTATTACGTCAACCCGGCCACCCCGGCCGACCCCGACGAGTGGTTCGCCGGGGCGCAACGCCACGAGGGCACCTGGTGGGAGCACTGGGTCCAATGGCTCGGCGAGCGCTCCGGACGGCGGCGGCGCGCCCCCGCCAAGCTCGGCAACGCCGCTCACCCCGTGCTGGAGAAGGCACCGGGAACCTATGTCCGGCAATGAGATCCACGACAGTTCACCCGACCCCCACCGGATCTGCGAGACCGCCGCTGCGCGGAAGAAGAGGAGTACCCGATGAGCACGACTGAGACCCGAGTTGCCCTGGTGACCGGCGGGACGCGGGGTATCGGTGCCTCCATCTCGCGTGTGCTGGCCGCCGGCGGCGCCAAGGTCGTCGCGGTGTACAACAGCCACGCCGACTCGGCCGAGGACTACGCCAAGCAGGCCGCCGCCGACGGCCTGGACATCGAGGTCCGGCACGCCAATGTGGCCAACCCCACCGACTGCCAGAGCGTTGTGGACGCCGTGGTGCGCGAGCACGGCCGGCTCGACTACCTGGTGAACAACGCCGGCATCGTGCGTGACCGCACGGCGATCAAGATGCAGCTGCTCGACTGGGACCAGGTCATCAAGACCAACCTGTACGGGCCGTTCTTCCTGGCCAAGGCTGCCCTGCCGCACTTCATCGAGAGCGGTTTCGGCCGCATCGTCAACATCAGCTCGTTCGTGGGTGAGACCGGGCGGATCGGCCAGTCGAACTACGCCGCGGCCAAGTCGGGCCTGTTCGGCCTGACCAAAACGCTCGCCCTCGAGACGGCCGGCAAGGGGATCACGGTCAACTGCGTGATCCCGGGCGCCATCGAGACCGAGATGTCCGGCAAGCTGCCTGCCGAGATCCTGCAGGCGGTCCTCGACATGGTGCCCATGAAGAAGATGGGCTCGCCCGAGGACATCGCCGAGGCAGTGCAGTTCCTGTGCTCGGACAAGGCCGGCTACATCACCGGCGCGTTGTTGCCGGTCGCCGGTGGCCTGTTGATGATGTGAGCCCGACGGCCGACGATGGGTCCGCGTGCTGCTCTCACCGAGGCGGCACGCGGACCATGCCCTCCTGCGCGGCCGACGCGACCAGCACACCGTCCCGGGTGTAGAACCGGCTGGTGCCCAGGCCCCGGGCGCCTTGGGCGCTGGGGCTGGTCACGTCCACGAACAGCCACTCATCGGCGCGCACCGGACGGTGGAACCACATGGCGTGATCGAGACTGGCCACCCGCAGGCCCGGCAACGCGAACATCACGCCGTGGCGGCGCAACACCGGCTCGAGCTGGGAATAGTCGCTGGCATAGGCGAGCACCGCTGCGTGCAGCGCGGGGACGTCCTGCGCGCCGGTGAGCGGGCCGTGCGTGCGCAGCCAGAGCTGCTGGCGGGCCACCTGCCCGGGAGCCGGCTCGACGTAGGCGGGCGGGGTGACGTGACGCAGATCGATCGGACGCTGACGCAGCCACCGCCGCGGCCCCTCGTCGGTGATGTGCGCATAGCGCTCGGCCAGGGTCGGCAGCTGCTCCGGGGGCGGCACGTCGTCCGGCATGGGCTCGGCATGGTCCAGACCCTCACCCGGTGCCTGGAACGAGGCGGCCAGGGTGAGGATCGCGCGGCCGTACTGCATCGCCAGGACCCGTCGTGCCGAGAACGACTGGCCGTCGCGCAGCCGTTCGACACCGAAGGTGATCGGTTCGCGGTCGTCCCCGGCGCGCAGGAAGTAGGCGTGCATCGAGTGCACCGGGCGATCGAGCCCGATCGGGTCGACGGTGCGTTGAGCCGCCACCAGCGCCTGGGCCAGTACCTGGCCGCCGTAGATCCGGCCCCAGGGCTGCGGCTGGCTCTCGCCGATGAAGGTGTCGGCGCCCAGCCGGGGCTCGGCGCGCAGGTCGAGCAGCTGCACCAGGCCCTCCAGCGTGCCGGACGGCGCCACGTCGTCCGCGCCCGCGCGGTCCGGGTGCTCGTCCGGTGGCGTCGAGTCGACGGGCTGTGGTCCCCCGGTCACGTGCTGCTCTGTCACGTCATCTCCTGTCCTCGCGTGTCCAGGGCCATCATCGGCCGTCGCACGTCGGTACCCGACGCCGGGGTGAGCGACACCGATTCGTCCGACGGCTCGTGGCGGACGCCGCGTGGGGCACCGTCGTCACCGAACGGCCCGAGGCGCGGCAAGCTTCCGGGCGCGAGTTTCGCCGCCCGTCACGTCACCAGGAGCGCGTCTCAGACGAAAGGCTTGGCGCGCTCGAGCAGTTCCTCCAGGCCTGGCTCGGCCGGGTTGCGGGGCTTGCCGGGGTGGATGATCGCGACCTGGCAGTTCTCGGCGGCCTCGACGAGCTCGGCGTAGGTCCCGGCGTCCGGGTCGGCGACATAGGCCTGGCGGTTCTCGTTGTAGGCGAACATCCGGTTGTTGAGCTGCGTGCACTCATTGCACGTCGAACACCGTGCCGTCTCGATCCAGGGCAGGTACGGGTCACGCTCGTCGGGCAGTTCGTCGTCCTCGTCCTCGACGGCGACCGCGGCGGCAGCAGGCACGGCACCCGCCCCGGACGGCGCTGCGCCCGGCACCGACCCGGTCACCGCAACCGCGCCGGACGTCGTCCGGGCCGTCAGCAGCTCGGCGCGCTCGATCTCCCACTGGGCGCGCTCGACCTCCACTGCTCGCGCCGCGAAAGAGCTGTGGACGCCGCCCAGCTCCTGCAGGCGTCGCCACTGCCCGACCGTGCGCCCGGCCAGGCGCAGCATCGGCCGGTCCACCAGGACCCGGTGCAGCCCCTCCTCGGCATCGGCCATCAGCAGGTAGGGCAGCTCACCGGCCCAGGCGTCGGTGCCCTTGGCCAGGTGCTCGGCGAACGGCACCTCGGTGCCGCTGCTCTCGTCGTCGCCGGCCAGCGCCAGGTGAGGGAGGAACCGGGCGTCGCCGGCGAACAGATCGGCCGCGGTGAAGGGCAGCTCGACCCGCTGTCGCTGCAGCTCCTCGTCGGCGAACTCCAACGAGTGCACCGGCCAGTCGGCCTCGAGCTGCGGGTTGCCGCGCAGGCTGAACCGGTCGGCCCAGGTCGGCCCGGCGGCCGGGTCGTAGCAGTAGGCCGGGAACACCCGCGACTCGAGTGCCGCGGCTGCCGCGATGAAGGGGGGCAGGTCGCCCATCCACTGACCGGCACCGGTGTAGACGGTGAACAGCGCCGATCCGGGGGTGGCACACCCCCGGGCCACCTGGCCGGCGGCCACCGCCAGCGCCGAGATCGGCACCTGCAGCACGAACGCCTCGCCGTCGCCGAGGGCGGCACCGGTCATCAATCGGGCCGACAACCCACTGGCACTCTGGTTGATCCGGTGCGGGACCAGGTCGTTGACGCATACCAGCGCCTTGATCGGCAGCCCGTCCGAGAGCGCTTCGAGCAGCGCCACGTCGTCCCCGGCGGCCAGGGTCTCGGCGTCGCAGTGCACCAGGTACTCCGGGAACATCTCCAGCAGATCGGCGTCCAGGTCGGCGACGCTCCAGGTCTCGAACAGGGCGTCGTGGGTATGGCCGTGGTAGCGACCGTCGATCTCGAGCTCGGCGATCACGAGCGCCTTGGCGAGCTCCGTCGTGGCCGACACCCGTTCGTGGTGGGCAGCGATCGCCTCACGCGGGGTCTCGTAGACGAACGGGTAGCCCTCGTGGCCGGCCACCGGAACGAACTGCTGGTCCTCGAGCACCGTCAGCAGTCGGCGCACCCGAGCCCGCCGGGTGTCGGACAGCACGAAGGCCGGCCGGTTCTCGGTGAGCAACCGGGACAGCGCCGTGACGTCGAGTTCGTCGGCGAACCCGATGCCGATCGAGTGGGCCAACCGGTCCGGGGTCAGGCCGGCGGGGGAGTTGGCCTGTTCGGCGTCCAGGATGTCGGCCAGCCCGCGGCGCAGCCGGTCCATCCGGGTGGCCAGCCGGCTCACCCGGGCTGCCTGGACGACGGACCACGCGTGGATGACGATCCGCCGCGGGCTGTCGGTGGTGCACGCCACCAGGTCGCCGTCCAGCCCGCCGGCGGCTCGTGCGGTGGTGAGCTGGGCCAGGATCGACGCCAGCGCGTCGTCCGACTCACTGAGCTGCTCGCGCGAGGCGGCCACCGCCGCGGACCAGCGCGTCGCCAGCGGGCTCACGCCCTCCTCGGCTCGGCGGCGCAGTTCCTGCTCGAGGGCCAGTGCCACGGCTCGCACCTGCTCGGCGCTGTCGCTGCCCGCCTGCTCGACCACCAGGTCCACCAGGTCGTCGATCACGGCCGACAGGGCGCGCACCGGCCGGACCGGGTCGTCGACGAGGATCACCGGGAAGTCGTGGCGCAGCTCCTCCAGCCGCCGGTAGGCGGCCAGCGGAGCGGCCCGCAACCCGAGGTCGGCGACGTCACCGAGCTGGGTCTGCGCCGTCCGGCCGGTGAGGTAGAACGCGGCCCGGTCCTGCTGACGGTTCGGACGGCGCTGGCGGGCCTTGGCGCGCAGGGCCTCGACGATCTCACTCATCCGAACCTGCCCGCTCGGCCACGGCGAACTTGTCGAACTCGGTCTCGAGCAGCCGGCGAACCGATTCGGCGGAGTGCGTCACGTTCTCGCGCAGGATCTGGTCGTGCCGCGGCACGCTCGGGTCGTGGTAGAGGATGCCGATCGGTAACGGGTCCGTCGAGGACGCCACCTCGCGGGCCCGGTGGATGTCGGACGGGTCGTGCTCGAGGGTGTTGCGATAGAGCAGCTTGGTCGACGAGCTCAGCGAGAGAGCCTTCTCGTGGTGCAGCAACTGCACCCGGCTCGGATCGTGCAGCCACGGGTCCAGCAGCGACGGCATCCACTCCGGGCAGCGCTGGATGATGCGGACGAAGGCGAGCCCGTCGTGGTGGAAGGCGGCCTGCACGATGTCGTAGAGCACCTCGGGGATCCAGTCGGCAGCCTGGGCCACGAACGAGACGTTCTGGATGCCGAGGGTGACCGTCAGCGGGTTCAGGGCCTCGAGCCGCGACCCGCGAGGGGTGGTGTTGGAGATGGTGTTCGTCGGCGAGGTGGGGGAGGCCTGCTTCTTGGTCAGGCCGTAGATCTGGTTGTCGTGGACCATCACGACCATCTTCATGTTGTAGCGGATGGCGTGGATCCAGTGCGCGGCCCCGATGCTGAAGCAGTCGCCGTCCCCGGTGTTCACGAACACGTGCAGGTCGGGCCGGGCCAGCCGGATGCCCTCGGCCACCGGCAGCGAGCGACCGTGGATGCCGTGGAAGCCGTAGGTGTTCATGTAGTGCGGCAACCGGCTCGAGCACCCGATGCCGGACACGAACACGGTCTTCTCCGGCCGCAGCCCCTCGTCCCGCAGCAGCCGTTGCAGCGCCGCGAGGACCGCGTTGTCGCCGCAGCCCGAACACCATCGGGGAATGGCCTTCTGGTAGCCCTCGATCTCGACGCGCTCGTCGTACAACCGCAGCAGGGACTCGGCCGCACCCTGGGGTGTGGAGCCGTTGTGCAGCAGCTCGGTCATCGCCGACCCACCTTCCTCGAGATCACGCGGTGCACGGTGCCGGGCTTGATCGGGTTACCGCCGACCTCGCTCCAGGAGTCGACGTCGACCAGGTAGCGCGAACGCAGCAGCATCGCCAGCGATGAGTGACGCCGGTTGGACTCGTCGATGAGCGGGTCGTCCGGGTTGTCGCTCCAGTTGCCCTCGACGGTCATCACCTGCTCGAACCGTTGCATGATCTCCTTCAGGCCACCGGGCAACGGGTGGACGAAGCGCAGGTGCAGGGACGAGACCCGCAATCCCTCCTCGCGCGCCCGGGCTGCAGCCTCCTCGATCGCCCCCTTCGTGCTGCCCCAGCCGATCACCAACAACTCGCCCGAGTCACCGCCCACCACCGGTGGGGTGACCAGGGTGCGTTGCAGCGCCGCGAGTTTGAGGCTTCGAGCGTGCATTCCCTGCTCGTTGGACGCCGGGTCGTAGGCCACCCCGGCCTCGGCGTCGTGAGCCAGACCGGTCATGGTGTACATCCCTCCCGGCTGGCCGGGGACGAACCGGCGGGCGAGCCCCGTGTCGGCGTCCCAGGCGTACGGCGCCAGGCCCTCGGGCACCTGGCTCTGGTCGACCGGCGGGGCCAGCCACGCCGGGTCGAACCGGGGCCGGGGGAAGGGTTGTTGCGCGGTGGCCAGGCTCGCGTCCGACAGGACGACGACCACCATGTTGAAGGTCTCGGCGATCCGTCGCGCCGCGATCACCGAGTAGAAGCAGTCCTCGATCGTGCTCGGGGCGATCACCACCTTGGGGGCGTCACCGTGGCTGCCGAAGATGGTGGTCATCAGGTCGCCCTGCTCGACCTTGGTGGGCTGGCCGGTGCTCGGCCCCCCGCGCTGCACGTTCACCACGACGAGCGGGATCTCGCCCATCACCGCCAGCCCGATGGCTTCCTGCTTGAGCGAGTACCCCGGCCCGGACGTGATCGTCACCGCGCACTTGCCGGCGTAGGAGGCGCCGATGGCGAAGGTGCAGGCCGCGATCTCGTCCTCGGCCTGGTGCACCATCCCGCCGACCTTGGCGAAGATCTCCGACAGGTAGTGCGAGGCCGAGGTGGCGGGCGTGATCGGGTACATGGCGCAGATCTCCATGCCCGAGGCCACCACGCCCAGCGCCAGCGCGGTGTTGCCGTTGACCACGATCTGGTCGCCGGCGGTCAGGGTGGCGGGCATGTCGAAGGCGAAGGGCAGGTTGGCCTGCGCCCAGGCGTACCCGGCCTCGAGCAGGCGGGTGTTGCTCTCGATGAGCTGGCGCGACTTCTTGCGAAAGGTCAGCGCCACCTGGTCGCGCGCCAGCGCCAGATCGAAGCGGAAGACGGCGCTGAGCATGCCGAGGGCGAACATGTTCTTGCCCTTGCGCGGGTCACGCACGATCTTCTTGCACTCGCGTTCCATCGGGATCTCGATCACCCGGTAGCCGGCGGCGACCAGGGCGTCGTAGGTCTCGGTGTAGGACGCCACCACCGCGGGGTCGCGGTGCTCGCGCCACATGTTCTCCAGCAGGATCGTGCAGCCCGGGCGCAGCTCGTTCATCCGGACCCGGCCCAGCAGCACCTGCTCGTTGAAGGCCACCACCAGGTCGGCGGCGTCCCCACCGTTGGTGATCCGGCCCGACCCGAGCCGCACCCGGTTGCCGCTGGCCCCGGCGACGCTGCGCGCCGGCGGCTGGATCTCGGCGGGAATGATCTCGACGGTCCAGATCCCGTACCCCGAGCGGGCGGCGATCGCGCCGAAGGACTGGCCGCACCGTTGGGCGCCCTCACCGGAGTCGCTGATGATCTCCACCACGTGCTCGGTGACCCGGGTGAGGCTGGGGCCACCGGCGCGGGCGTGGTCGGTGTCCCCGGCCGATGCCTCCTGCGCCTCGGAAACGGTGCTCATGGGGCCGGCGTCCTCTCGTTGCGGTCGCCGGTCTCGGCGACGTCCTCGGGCAGGTCGGCGACCAGCTGCAGCGGGGCGAAGTTCCGCTCACCGGCGGGCAGGCCGAAGACGATCGGCTCGCCCGGCTCGCGGTAGCGCCGGCGCGGATCGCGGATCGCGAGGTAGTCCTTGATGGCCGCGGCGGCCCGTCGTCCGGCGCCCATCGCCTCGATCACGGTGGCGGCGCCGGTGACGATGTCGCCACCGGCATAGACGCCGATGATCGAGGTGGCCATCGTCTCGTCGACCTCGAGGTAGCCCCGCTGGTTCATGGTCAGCTGCGAGGTCTGACCGATGATCGGGTTGGCGTTGGTGCCGATGGCGAAGACCACCTGGTCACAGGCGAACTCGAACTCGCTGCCGGGTACCGGCACCGGGCGGCGTCGCCCGGAGGCATCGGGCTCGCCGAGCTCCATCTGCACACAGCGCATGCCGCGTACGGCGCCGGTGCCGTCGTCCAGCAGCTCGACCGGGTTGGTCAGCCAGTGGAACTCGACGCCTTCCTGCTCGGCGTGGTGCACCTCCTCCACGCGGGCCGGGGCCTCGGCCCGCGAGCGCCGATAGATGCAGTGCACCCGCTCGGCGCCCAGCCGGATGCCCATCCGCATCGCGTCCATCGCGGTGTTGCCGGCGCCGACCACTGCCACCTCGCGGCCCAGCGGGATCGGGGTGTCGTAGACGGGAAACTCCCGGGCGTGCATCAGATTCGCCCGGGTGAGCAGTTCGTTCGCCGACAGCACGCCCTTGAGCGAGTCCCCCGGGATGCCCAACATGGTCGGGTACCCGGCGCCGGTACCGATGAACACCGCGTCGAAGCCCAGCTCGGTGACCATGTCCTCGATGGTGAACAACCGACCCACCACGGTGTTGGTGATGAACTGGACGCCGAGTTTCTCGAGATTGGTGATCTCGGCGTCGATCACCTCGTTGGGCAGCCGGAAGTCGGGGATGCCATAGCGCAGCACCCCGCCGGGCAGGTGCAGGGCCTCGAAGACGGTGACCTCGCAGCCGGCCTTGGCCAGGTCGGCGGCGCAGGCCATGCCGGCCGGGCCGGAGCCGACGACGGCCACCCGGTGGTCGGTCGCGACGATGTGCGGACGCCGCGCCCAGTCGTTGGCGATCGCCAGGTCACCGATGTAGCGCTCCAGCCGCCCGATCGCCACCGGCTCCAGGGAGTCGGCGACGGTGCAGACGCCCTCGCACTGGTTCTCCTGCGGGCACACCCGCCCGCAGACCGCGGGCAGCAGATTGGACTCGGCGATGGTGTCGTACGCGCCCCGCGGATCGCCCGCATTGATCTTGCGGATGAAGGTGGGGATGTCGATGGACACCGGGCAGCCGCGGATGCAGACCGGGTCGGCGCAGTCCAGGCACCGCTGTGCCTCCCGGGTGGCCTCGGCCTCGTTGTAGCCCAGAGTCACCTCGGAGAAATTGCGAGCCCGTTCGGCGGGATCCTGCTCGCGAGCGGGTGTGCGCTCCTGAGGAATGGTGCGGATGGTCCGCTTGGCCGCCACGGTCAGGCCTTTCCGTCGGTCGGCAGGCCGGAGACCAGGGTCTCGGCAGAGGCCTGCTCGGCGCGCTGACAGGAGTGTTCCCAGGCGTCCACGGCCTGGGATTCCGTGGGGCGGAAGCTGCCGAGCCGGTTGATCAGCTCGGCGAAGTCGACCTGGTGGGCGTCGAAGTCGGGGCCGTCGACGCAGGCGAACTTGACGCCGTCCTTCAGTCGCACCCGGCAGCCGCCGCACATACCGGTGCCGTCGACCATGATCGGGTTGAGACTGACGCTGGTGCGGACGCCGCGTGGCCGGGTGACCTCGGCGCAGGCGGCCATCATCACCGGCGGGCCGATCGCCACCACCTCGTCGACGTCGTCGTAGCTGTCCAGCGCCAGGGTCAGCCCGTCGGTGACGCGACCCTGGATGCCGGCAGACCCGTCGTCGGTGCACAGGATCAGGTCGTCACAGACCTCACGGAACTTGTCCTCCCAGAACACCAGCCCTGCGCTGCGGAATCCGAGGACGCCGACCACCCGGGTGCCGTTCTCGTGGAACGCCCGCGCCTGCGGGAACGTCGGGGCCACGCCCAGCCCGCCGCCCACACAGATCACCGTGCGCAGCCGGTGGATCGGGCTGGGCATGCCCAGCGGGCCGGCGATCCCGTAGAGCGTGGTGCCCACCTGGGCGTCGCGCTGCAGCTCGAGGGTGGACTTGCCGACCGCCTGCACCACCAGGGTGATGGTGCCCGCCTCGCGATCGAAGTCGGCCAGGGTCAGCGGGATGCGCTCGCCCTCGGGATGGGACATCACGATGACGAATTGCCCCGGCAGGGCGGCCCGTGCCATCAGCGGGTGGTGCACCTCGAGCAGATAGCTGACGTCGGAGAAGTCCTGCCTGGCCACGATCTCGAAGGAACTGGCAGGAACCCCGCGGGCACGAGAGCCACCGGGGCGACGACGGGACGCACGTTGCATGAGAGCTCCCTGGAGCCGAGCACGCCATTGTGTTCAGGCCCCACGGGCGGGCGGCTCCCCCGGCAGCTGCGCCGGTGAGGCCGACCGTCGGGTCGGGGGCAATTTCATTGAACAGTGCGTCCTCGTGCGGGCGTCGCCGATGGATCCTGCCGATGTCGGCCCAGCGGCGGGAGTTGTGCGACGGACGGCAGTGGAGTCGGTTCGGTGGCGTCAGCCGGGGACGCGGATCATGCCCTCTTGGGCCACCGAGGCCGCCAGGAGGCCGTCGCGGGTGAAGATCCGCGACAGACCCAGCCCTCGGGCGGCCTGGGCCGAGGGGCTCGCCATCTTGATGCCCGGTTCGGCGAAGGTGTGGCCGTGGCGGCGCAGCACCGGCTCGAGCATCGAGTAGTCGCTGGCGTAGGCGAGTACCGCTGCGTGCAGCGCGGGCGTGTCCACCGCGGCCGGCACGGGGCCGGTGGTTCGCATCCAGATCCGTTGTCGAGAAACGTGTCTCGGGTTCGGGGACGCCGTCCGGCATCGTCGGACCCTGCTCGCTCGAGGGGATCATCGACGCACTGTGATCCCTCGGTCACTTTCAGCTCACTCACGCCGGCTTCTGTCGTGAGTGCGTGTCGAGGTTCATCATCGGCTGTCGGACGTCGGTGCAAGACTCATCGGGAACGGACACCCGCTCCATTCGACAGCTCCATCCGACAGCTCCATCCGACAGTTCGACTCGACCAGTTCGCTGGAGGCCGCCATGCGGCGCACCATCTTCACCGACGAGCATCACGCCCTGCGCGCCTCGGTGCGCGAGTTCCTCGACCGTCACGTCCGGCCCCGCCACGAGGAGTTCATCGCGGCCAAGGCCATCCCCCGCGAGATCTGGCTGGAGGCCGGCAGACAGGGCTTCCTGGGGTTGCAGGTACCCGAGGAGTACGGCGGTGGTGGCGTGGGCCACGACTACCGGTTCACCGCGGTCTTCGCCGAGGAGTTGTCGGCCGTGTCGGCAGCCTTCAGCTCGTGCCTGGGCATCCATTGCGACGTGAACGCTCCCTATCTGGTCGAGCTGACGACACCGGAGCAGAAGCAGCGATGGTTGCCCGGCTTCGCTGCGGGCGAGATCGTCACCGCCATGGGCATGACCGAGCCGGGTGGTGGCTCCGACCTGGCGGCCTTGAAGACCACCGCGGTGCGCGACGGCGACGTCTGGGTGCTCGACGGCTCCAAGACCTTCATCACCAACGGCTACGGCGCCGACCTGGTGATCGTCGCGGCACGGACCGACCCGGCCCAGGGCGCCAAGGGCATCTCGCTGTTCGCCGTCGAGACCGGGATGGCGGGGTTCAGCCGCGGCCGCAAGCTCGACAAGGTCGGTCAGGACGAGTCCGACACCGCCGAGCTGTTCTTCTCCGGCGTCCGGGTGCCCGCCGCGAACCTGATCGGCACCGAGGGCCGCGGCTTCATCCACATGATGGAGCGTCTGCCCCAGGAGCGGCTCGGGGCGGCCGTCTGCAACATCGCCCATGTGAGCACGATCCTGGCCGAGACGATCGAGTACACCAAGCAGCGCAAGGCCTTCGGTCAGGCGATCGGCACCTTCCAGCACAACAAGTTCAAGATCGCCGAGCTGGTCACCGCCGTCGAGGTGACCCAGGCCTTCGTCGACCAGTGCGTGATGGCGCACGTGGCCGGCGAACTGAGCGCCATCGACGCCGCCAAGGCGAAATGGTGGAGCGCCCAGGTGCAGAACGACGTGCTGGACGTGTGCGTCCAATTGCACGGCGGCTACGGCTTCATGAACGAGTACCGCGTGGCCCGGGCCTGGCGGGACGCCCGGGTGACCGAGATCTGGGCGGGCTCGAACGAGATCATGAAGGAGCTCATCGGTCGGGACCTCGGGCTGTGAACCCGGTCGAGGGCCACGGCGCGGCGCGGCCGGGCGCGCCGCGGCGCTTCGAGGGCCGGGTCGCCCTGGTCACCGGGGCCAGCCGGGGTATCGGGCTGGCCATCGCCGAGCGCCTGGTGGCCGAGGGCGCCCGGGTCGGGATCACCGCCCGCGGCGCCGAGGCGCTCGCCGAGGCGGTGGCGGCGCTCGGCGGCCCGCGCCACGCGATCGCGATCGCCGGCCGGGCGGACGACGACGAGCACCGCCGCGAGGCCGTCACCATGCTGGTCGAGACCTTCGGGGGCTTCGACGTGCTGGTGAACAACACCGGCATCAACCCGATCGCCGGCCCGCTCATCGCCACCGACCCGGACGCGCTGGCCAAGACCTTCGCGGTCAACGTGGGGGCGAGCATCGCCTGGACCGGTCTGGCCCTGGAGGCCGGGCTCGGCCGGCGCGAGGGCGCCGCTGTGGTCAACATCACCTCGGTCGCCGGTCTCGCCCCGGCGCCGCCGCTGGGCGCCTACGGCGCCAGCAAGGCTGCCTTGATCCATGTCACCGCGCAGCTGGCCCTGGAACTCGCCCCCGCTGTCCGCGTGAACGCCGTCGCGCCCGCGGTGGTCAAGACGGCCTTCGCGCGGCTGCTGTACGAGGGCCGAGAGACAGACGTCGCAGCGAGCTACCCGCTGGGCAGGCTGGGAGTGCCACAGGACGTCGCTGCCGCGGTAGCGTTCCTGGCCTCGCCCGATGCGTCATGGATCACCGGTCAGACGCTCGTGGTGGACGGGGGAGTGAGCATGGCCGGTGGGCTGACAGGAGGTCGGGCGAGCGGATGAGCAGTATTGCGACATCCATGCGGGCATGGCAGGTCCCTGCCCTCGGCGAACCTGCCGAGGTGATGCAGCTCGTCGAGCTGCCGGTGCCCGAGCCCGGCCCGGGCCAGGTGCTGGTCGAGGTGTGGGCCGGTGCCCTCAATTTCGCTGATGTCCTGTTGGCCCGAGGTCACTACCAGGACCGGCCCGAGCTGCCGTTCACCCCGGGTCTCGAGCTGTGCGGCCTGGTGGTCGCCGTCGGCGAGGGGGTCTCGCCGCATCAGGTGGGCGAGCGGGTGATCGGCACGGTGACCCTGCCGCACGGCGCCCTGGCGACCCATGCGATCTGCGCGGCGTCCGAGGTCATGCCGGCGCCCCCGGGGCTGGACGACGTCCACGCCTCGGCGATGCACATCGCCTATCAGACCGCCTGGTTCGCGCTCTACCGCCGGGCGGCACTGCGCGTCGGGGAGCACGTCCTGGTGCACGCCGCGGCCGGGGGAGTGGGCAGCGCTGCCGTGCAACTGGCGCTCGCGGCGGGCGCGCGGGTGATCGGTGTCGTCGGCGATGCCGGCAAGGTCGAGGCCGCGCGCAGGCTGGGGTGCGGCACGGTCATCGATCGCAGCACCACCGACGTGCGCGAGGCCGTCCTGAAGGCCACCGACGGGCACGGTGCCGACGTGGTGTTCGATCCGGTGGGGGGCGAGGCGTTCGAGGTCTCGACCAAGGTGGTGGCGTTCGAGGGGCGGATCGTGCTGGTCGGGTTCGCCAGCGGCAAGATCCCGACGCCGGCGCTCAACCATGCGCTGGTCAAGAACTACTCGATCCTGGGGCTGCACTGGGGGCTCTACCGCACGAAGGCGCCACAGCTGGTCGCCCGCTGCCACGACGACCTGGTGCGATTGTCCTCGGCGCGCGCGGTGCGTCCGCTGGTCACCGAGCAGTTGTCGTTGGCCGATGCGGCCGACGGATTGCGCCGGCTCGGTGAGGGGTCCACGACCGGGCGCCTGGTGGTGCTGCCGACCTGAGCCCTCCACGGGCCGGGTGGGCCGGGTCGGGCGGGGTCCGGTCGGGGTCTGGTTGCGTCGGGCGGAGGAAGACGGCGGTGAAGACCCCTCCCCTTCACCGACGTCCTGACCTCCGGGGGTTCATTCGCGCTGGGTCGCCTCTTCGTTACACACCGGTAGAAGGTGACGGGTCATCGGCATCATGGCTCGGGCCGGCCGGGCCGGAGAGCCCGGCTGCAGCGGCCAGTGCCCGGGGCAGGTCGTCGTGGATCGGGAAGGCCTGGTGCAACCCCGTGATGGTCAGGACGTCGCGCACGGGGCCGCGGCATCCGGCCAGGTGCATACTGCCGCCGCTCGCTCGCAGCCGGCGCAGCCCGCCGATCAGAACCCCGAGACCCGAGGAGTCCAGGAAGCTCAGCTCGGTCATGTCGACCACCACCCGGGCCACCGGGTCGCTCTGGGCGATCTCTCTCATCAGGCGGCGCAGGGCCGGGCCGGTGTAGAGATCGAGTTCCCCGCGCAGCACCACCACCTGGCACCCGTCGCGGCGATAGGTGTGCAGGACGTGGCGGCGAGGGTGACCGAGGGAGAGCCGATCCAGCCCGATGCGCCGGGTGTCGAAGGACTCCTCCACATCGCCCCCTCCGTGCCGGTCGAGCGGCCGGTCGAGTGGTCGACCGGTCGCCTCAGCCCTCGCGCTGATTGACCAGGCTGATCGCCGCCCGCTCCAGGTAGTCCCACAGTACGGCGGCCTGCGGCGGCGGCAGGTGCAACGCGTCGACCGCGACCCGCATGTGCGAGAGCCAGTGATCGCGGGCGGCCGGCCCGACCGGGAACGGCGCATGACGCATCCGCAGCCGGGGGTGGCCCCGTTGCTCGCTGTACGTGGTGGGGCCGCCCCAGTACTGCTCCAGGAACATCCGCAGCCGTTCCTTGGCCGGGCCGAGGTCGTCGGCCGGGTACATCGGGCGCAACAGCTCGTCCGTGGCGACGCCCTCGTAGAACGCGTCGATCAGCCGCACGAAGGTGTCGTGGCCGCCGATGAGCTCGTAGAAGCTGGTCGCGGCCGCGGTGTCCTGGGTCTCCACCCCTCCATTGTGAACCCCATGGTGAACCGAGGCGGCTGTCAGCGGGTCAGCGGGTCCGGGGGCCGGACGGTGAGTGGTCGAGGCTCGGGGCCAGGGCGATGCCGTCCGCATCGAACCGCTGCTTGATCCGCCGGCGCAGTTCGCGAGCGACGTCGTCCTGGGCCTCGGCCTCGGTGCGCACCTCGAGGCGCAACACGACCGCCTCTGCGGTGAGCTGCTGCACCCCGACCACCTTGGGCGGGTCGAGCACCCGGTCGGCCAGACCCTGCTGTTGCGCCACCTCCTGGGCCACCTCGAGCAGCACGTCCGAGGCGCGCTCGACGTCCGCGTCGTAGGCCACGGCGACGTCCAGCGTGGCGTGCGACCAGCCCTGCGAGGCATTACCCACCCGCAGCACCTCACCGTTGCGCACGTACCAGACCGTGCCGTCGTGCGCCCGCAGGCGGGTCACCCGCAGCCCCACCGCCTCGACCACGCCCTTGACCCCGGCCAGCTCGACGTCGTCCCCGACGCCGTACTGATCCTCGACGATCATGAACAGGCCGCTGATCACGTCCTTGACCAGCGACTGCGCGCCGAAGCCCACGGCCACGCCCACGATCCCGGCGCTGGCCAGCAGCGGTGCCACCGGGATCGAGAGCACGTCCATCACGGTGAGCAGCACCACCGTGCTGATCACCGCCGTCGCCAGGCTCTGCAGCACCGAGGCGGTGGTGCGGGCGCGCTGTTCGCGACGCTCCATCAGCAGCGGGGCGGCGACGATGCGCGTCACGCTGACCCGATCCTCGAACCGGGCCAGCCCGGCGGTGCCGGCGGCAATGCCCCGCACGATGCGATCGATCAGGCGGTGGGCCAGGTAGCGGGCCACCACCCCGGCCACCACGATCGCGACGATCCGCAGCGGGACGCCGAACAGCGGGTCGGCCCAGGTGCCGTTCCAGGGCCAGCGTGCCGGGATCAGGCCGGCCGTCGTCACGGCGCCACCGTCAATCCGGTGTGGTGCGCGGTGAACGCCATGGTCTCGCCCGACAGCGCCACCGAGCGCGACAGGGCCCGGGCACCGTGGCCGACGTCCTTCTCGGCCCGGATCAGGATCGGCGCCTGCCGTGGATCGGCGGACGTCGCGTACTGCAGCGTCGCGCACAACTTGCGGGCGTGCAGCGGGTCGACGCGGGTGTCACCGTCGAACACCGTGAACAGCGTCGCGGGGTACGCGGTGTGCTCGCGCACCTGGTGGTAGGGCGAGTACCCGATCAGCCAGCCGAACTCCTCGGCCAGCTCGGCCGAGCCGTACTCGACGTTCCAGGTCGACCCGAGGCCGAACTTCTCGTAGCGCACCATGTCGAGCAGCGGCGCCGAACACACCACGGCCCGGAACAGCTCCGGACGGCGCGTGAGCGCGGCCCCGACCAGCAGGCCACCGTTGGACCCGCCACTGATGGCCAGGTGAGCGGGGGTGGTGACGCCGGCCGCGATCAGGTGCTCCGCCGCGGCCTCGAAGTCCTCGAAGACGTGGTGCTTGTGCGCCAGCATCCCGTCGCGGTGCCAGGCCTCGCCCTCCTCGGTGCCGCCGCGCAGGTTGGCCACTGCGTAGACGCCACCGGCCTCGACCCAGGCCAGGATGCCCGCCGAATAGCCCGGGGTGAGCGATACCCCGAAGCCGCCGTAGCCGTACAGGATCGTCGGTGCCGGCCCGGCGGGGGCGGCCGGCTCGTCGCGGCGGATCACGAACATCCGCACCGTGGTGCCGTCGGCCGACGTGAAGGGCACCAGGTCGGTGCGCACCGCCACCCTCGGCGCCACCAGCCCGGTCGAGGCCCCGGGCGGGGTGGCGAACAGGGACACCTCGCCGGTGCGGGCGTCGTAGCAGTGGATGTGCTGGGGCGTGGTGTGGTCGGTGTAGCCGAACCACACCTGTGGGCCGCCCTCGGGCCGTTCCACGAGTCCGCCGAGGGTGCCCAGGCCCGGCAGCTCCACCCGGCCGCGGGCGCCGTCCAGTTGTTCGCCGGTGGCGAGGCGGTGCACGGTCAGTTCGCCGACGGCGTGTCGGGTCCAGGAGGCCAGCAGCAGCGGCTCGGTGAGCTCGTCGCCGTCCAGGATCGCGGTGTCGGCCAGCACCCGCGCGTCGGGGCCGTCCACCCCGTCCACCCCGTCGGAGCCGCCGATCAGCAGGGTGCGCCAGGTGTGTGGCGCCGGATCGTGCGGGTCGGTGACCGCGAACCGGCCGCGGGGGGCGTCCAGGTCGGTGGCGACATACAGCCGGCCGTCGCGTCCGATGTGGACGCCGGTCTGGGCGTCCAGGCCGACGGTGATCGGCACCCACGCGGGGTCGGTGAGCGCCGGGTGACCCAGCTGCGGGTCGGCCTGGTCCGTCGCCGCCGAGATCTCGGCGATCCACAGGTCGTTGCGTGGTGCGGTGCCCGTCGAGGACGACACGGTCAGCCAGCGACCGTCGCGCGAGAGGCCGACGCCGAAATAGCTGCGCGGGTCCTGCTGTGCACCGAAGATCTCGACGTCCTGGGCCGGGTCGGTGCCCAGCCGGTGCAGGTAGACCCGGCGGTGGAACTGGCCCTCCCCCTCGGGCACCAGCTCGGGGGCCAGCCGGCGGACGTAGTAGTAGGCCCGGCCGCCCGGCAGGAACGCCACGGGTGAGTAGCGCGCGCGATCGATCGGCCCGTCGACCACAGCGCCGGTGGCCACGTCGATCACCTGCAGCACGCTCTCCTCGGTGCCGCCGACCGAGATCTGGTAGGCGAGCAGATCGCCCTCCTTGCTGGGCTGCCAGGTGTCCAACGTCGTCAGGCCTGTGGGATCGATCACCATCGGGTCGATCAGCACTCGCTCGCCGGTGTCGGGCTCGCTCACGACCAGGACGGCGTGCTCCTGGCCGGCCTCGCGGCGCATCTGGAACCGGCGCGCCCCCCGCCAGATCGGCACCCCGATCATCCCGGCACCCAGCAGCTGGGTGATCCGGGTCTCGAAGTGCTCCCGGGTCGTCCAGGTACCCAGCCGTTCGGCATAGAGCGCGTCCTGGGACGCCGACCAGGCCCTGGTGCGCTCGTCGTCGGCATCCTCGAGCCAGCGGTAGGGGTCGGCGACGCGTCGTCCGTGGATCACCTCGACGATGTCGTCGCGTGGGGCAGTGGTGTCGGGTTCGGCAGGACTGCTCATGGCGGCCAGGGTAGGCGCCCCGGATCGCCCTGCCGGGCAGGCGGGGCGAGGCGAGGGCAGCGTGGGCGTCGCGGGGCGACACGCCCGCGATGCGCCGACTGTTCGTCTCCCAGGGGTCGGCAATTCACGCCGGGAGGCCTTCACCTGAGGTCCCGGGACCCTGTCACGATGCCCGCGGGCTCGGCTCGGAGGGGCCGGGTCTGGCAGGATGCCCAAGCGTGAGTGACGCCCACGCGCCCCAGGCTGCCCCAGAGCCGGATCCCCAGGCTCGGTCCGCCGCGTCCGAGACTGTTTCGGACCGGGCGGCGGGCAAGCAATCGGCCGGTCAGAAGCCCGCTCCGGCGCGGGCCGGCGGTGCGGCCCCGGACGGCGAGAGCCCGGCTGCCGCGCCCGCCGGCGGCGACGCCGCGGCGTCCGGTCAGGCGAGCAAGGCCTCGGCCAAGGCGCCCGCGCCAGCGCCCGCCAAGGCGCCGGCCAAGACCGCGGCACCCGCGGCAGCTCCCCAGGCGGCACCTCAGGCGGCACCTCAGGCGGCACCCCAGGCGGCACCTCAGGCCGAGAAGGCGCCGGCGGCCCCACGCGCCGCTGCGGTCCGTCCGGCTCAGCAACCCACCAAGCAACCGGCGCTCCAGCCGACTCACCAGCCGGCGCAGGCCCGTCCGGCCCAGCCCGCCGCCGCCCAGCGTCCGGCGCAGGCGCCCGCCGCGGCCGCTGCCTCCGTTCCGGCCACCCCGCAGCCTGCCCCGCGTCCGGCTTCGGCGGTTCAGCCCGCGCAGGCCCCGGCGGCCCCTGCCCGGGCCCGACGGGCGGCGGTGCCGAACGAGGGTGATCAGTCGCTGTTCCCGGCTCTGGTCGAGCTCGCCCAGGCCCATGGCGTGGCCACCGAGTTCTGGGACTGGCAGGGCCGTCACACGGTCGTGCCGCGCTCGACGATCCTGTCGGTGCTGGCGGCCATGGACGTCGATGCCTCCTCGGAGGCGGCCATCTCCCGCTCGCTCGCCGAGGTCAGGGACCGGCCGTGGCGACAGGTGTTGCCCGACGTCCTCGTGGTGCGGCAGGGCTCTCGCGGCCGCGTGCTGGTGCACGTCGACCACGGCAGCCCGGTGGAGGTGTGGGTCGAGCTCGAGGACGGTGGTCTGTTCGCGCTGCCGCAGGAGGAGAACTGGGTCGATCCCCGCGAGATCGACGGCCGGTTGGTCGGTGAGGCCGAGTTCGCCGTCCCGGGTGATCTGCCGCTGGGCTGGCACCGATTGCGCGCGCGCTTCCCCGGCGGGGAGGACGACCGGCCGCTCGTGATCACGCCGCAGCGCCTCGACCTGCCGCCCGTGCTGGCGACCTCGCGGGCCTGGGGATTCATGACCCAGCTGTACTCGGTGCGATCGCAGTACTCCTGGGGCCTGGGTGACCTGGCCGACCTGGCCGAGCTGGCCGCGTGGAGTGCCCGTGACCACGGTGCCGACTTCGTGCTGGTCAACCCGATGCACGCCGCGGAGCCGATTCCCCCGATGGAGGCCTCGCCCTACCTGCCCGCCACCCGCCGCTTCGTCAACCCGATCTACCTGCGGGTGGAGGACATCCGTGAGGTGGCCTACATGCCGTCCACGGACCGGGCGCTGATCGAGTGGCAGGCCGAGGCGATGCGCGGTCTGAACGGTGACCCGGGTGAGCTCGACCGGGACGGCGTGTGGGAGGCCAAACGAGCCTCCCTCGAGACCGTCTTCGCCCAGCCTCGGTCACGCTCGAGGCAGGCCTCGTTCGAGGCGTACTGCGATCGCGAGGGCGAGGGTCTGCTCGACTTCGCCACCTGGTGCGCGCTGGCCGAGCAGTACGGGCTGCCGATGGCCGCCTGGCCGACGCATGCCCTGGACGCGCGCTCGCACGCCGTGGCGCAGTTGCGTGAGGAACTGGCCGAGCGGGTGCAGTTCCACATGTGGTTGCAGTGGTGCCTGGACGAGCAGATGGCCACCACCCAGCGCCTGGCGCGCGAGGCCGGCATGCAGATCGGCATCGTGCACGACCTGGCCGTCGGGGTCCACCCGGACGGCGCGGACGCCTGGGCACTGGCCGACGTGCTCGCGGGCGATGTGAGTGTCGGGGCGCCGCCGGACGCCTTCAACCAGCAGGGCCAGGACTGGAGTCAGCCGCCGTGGCGTCCGGACCGGTTGGCGCAGTTGGGGTATGCGCCGTATCGGGACATGCTGCGCACGGTGCTGCGCCATGCCGGTGGGCTGCGGGTCGACCACATCATCGGGTTGTTCCGGTTGTGGTGGATTCCGCGTGACACCCACGCCGGTGCGGGCACCTATGTCCGGTACGACCACGAGGCGCTGATCGGCATCCTGGCGCTGGAGGCCCAGCGCAACGGGGCGTTCGTGGTCGGCGAGGACCTGGGCACCGTCGAGCCGTGGGCGCGGGACTACCTGCGCGAGCGGGGCCTGTTGGGCACCTCGATCCTGTGGTTCGAGCGCGACCACGAGGGCCGGCCGTTGCGGCCGCAGGCGTGGCGTGAGTTGTGCCTGGCCACGGTGACCACCCACGACCTGCCCCCCACCGCGGGCTATCTGGCCGGTGAGCACATCGAGCTGCGTGACCGGCTCGGCCTGCTCACCCGGCCGGTGGCCGAGGAGATCGCTGTCGACGAGGCCGACCGCGCCGCCGTGCTGGCACAGCTGCGCGAACTCGGTCTGCTGGGTGAGGAGTCGAGCGAGCGCGAACGGGTCGAGGCGCTGCACCGGTACCTGACCTGGACGCCGGCCAAGCTGCTGGGGGTCGCCCTGGCCGATGCCGTGGGGGATCGACGCACCATCAACCAGCCGGGCACCGATGAGGAGTACCCGAACTGGCGGCTGCCCCTGGCCGATGGTGTCGGCCGGCCCGTGCTGCTGGAGGACGTCATGGCCTCCGTCCGCTCGGCATCCCTCGCCCGAACGGTCAACGGCCGCTAGCCATCACTGCCGCACGATTGTGTGTGGTCGAACTGGGGCTATGGCGTCAGTTCTGCCGCACACAATCCTTGGTGCAGCGCGTTGTCCACAGGGTGAGGGCTGGCGGCTGCGCTGGCTCGCGTGGCTGGGCAGGATGGCCTCGTGGAGTCGATGCCGCCGCGACGTCGTCGGGCTGAGCTCGTGGCTCCGCTTGCTGCTCGGCATGCTGGTGTCGTGCATCGCCGTGACCTGCGACGTGTGGGCATCGACGAGCAGGGGGTTCGTGCCGAGGTGGCTGCTGGTCGATGGGCCAAGGCGGGACGGCACACCGTGATCGCGGGTAGTGGACCGGTGCAGGGCGAGGGCCTGTTGTGGCAGGCGGTCTGGGAGAGCGGATCAGGCGCGGTGCTGGACGGTGCGGCGGCGCTGCTGGCCGTCGGTCTGAAGGGGTTCGACCCCGACGTGATCGATGTGTCGGTGCCTGCCGGTACTCAGCCGCGGCGGCTGGTAGGCGTGCGGGTGCGTCGCCGTCGGCGGATGCCTCCGGTGGTCAGTGGTGGTGGCCTACCTCGCGTGCGACGCGAGTGGGCCACGCTGCATGCTGCGCAGTGGGCTCGGACCGACCGCGCCGCAGCGCTGCTGGTGTGTCTGCCGGTGCAGCAACGGTTGGTCGAGCCCGGCCGGCTGCTCGCGGCGTGGGAGGCGACGATCTACAGTCCGCGCCGTGCTCTGCCCGACCAGGTGGTGCGTGATGTCTGCGATGGCGCGCAGTCGTTGGGTGAGCTCGACTTCGCCCGGCGCTGCCGTGAGCGTGGTCTGCCGGAGCCGGATCGTCAGGTGGTGCGTCGTGGGCCGGGTGGCCGGGTCTACCTCGACGTCGAGTTCACCGACGTGGGCCTGGTGGTGGAGATCGACGGCGGGCATCACGCGCAGGCGTTGAACCCGGTCGATGACGCCTTACGCCAGAACGAGGTGACCCTGGACCGGCGCATGGTGCTCCGCATCCCCGTCCTCGGCCTGCGACTGGCCCCGGATGCCTTCATGGACCAGGTGGTCAGAGCCCATCACCTGGCCCGCACCCGAGCCGCCTGACACCCTCGCCATGGATTGTGTGTGGTCGAACTGGGGCTATGAACCCAGTTCGACCACACACAATCGAGGGTCAGTCTGTGTCTCGGGACTGCACCTTCAGAGCCCGCTGGACGCCGTCGCGGCCCTCGGCGATCAGGCGGCGCATCGAGGGCTCGGCGGTGGTGGTCTCGTCGAGCCAGCGTTGGGTGCGAACCAGTAACGCCTCACTGGCCAGCTGCGCCGGGAACAGGCCCTCGACGATCTGGGTCGCGATCTCGCTGGTTCGCTCGCGCCAGATCCGTTCCAGCGCAGCGAAATACGGCTCGACGAACGGCTCCAGCAACTGCTCGTCGTGTACCCGCAGGAAGCCGGCGATGGTGGCCCCCTGGATGGCGTTGGGCAGCTCGTCGGACTCCACTACGCTCGCCCAGGCCGCCTGCTTGGCCTGTGCGGTCGGGGCCGAGGCCGTGGCCATCGCCGCGCGCACCCGGCCGGTCGCGGTGTCGTCCCGGTCGAGTTCGGCCTGGATCTCGTGGTCGCCGAATCGGCCGGCCGTGGTCAGGGAGGTCAGCAGGGTCCAGCGCATGTCGGTGTCGACGCTCAGACCGTCGAGCGCTCGCCGGCCGTCGAGGATGCCGTCGATGACGTCCAGGTGGTCCTCACGGCGGGCCAGCCGGGCGAACGAGCGGGCCAGCAGCAACTGGGTGTCGCTGCCGGGCTTCGCCTGGCGCAACAGGTCGAGCAGGCGATGTGTGGCGTCGTCCCGGCGGTCGGTGCGGCCGGCGGGGGCCAGATAGAAGGCGAGGGTGGAGGAGAGCTGGTTCAGCAACACCGACTGCACGCTGGCGTCGGGCACCGCCAGCAGGTTGCCCAGCACCAGGTCGATGAACCGCCCCGGCGCCAGCTCGCCGTCCCGGGTCATGTCCCAGGCCGCGCCCCAGATCAGGGTCGAGGCGAGTGAGTCCGAGAACTCGCCGAGGTGACCGATGGCGGTGGCCATCGAGGCGTCGTCCAGCCGGATCTTGGCGTAGGCGAGGTCGTGGTCGTTCAGCAGCAGCAGGTCCGGGCGAGGCCGCCCCACCAACTCGGGAACCTCGGTCCGGGCGCCGTCCACGGTCTGCTCGACATGCCAGACCCGTTGCACGGCACCGTCGATGACGTCGTACCCGCCGATGCCCAGCCGGTGCGGGCGCAGCGTCGGGTGGGACTGCGGGGCCTCCTGCAGCACCGCGGCGGCGGTGATGACGCCGTCGTCGTCCACCGTCACCGCCGGACGCAACGTGGTCACCCCGGCCCGCTCCAGCCAGGCCGTCGACCAGGCCGACAGATCGCGGCCACTGGCGGTCTCGAGCTCGGCCAGCAGATCGGCCAGAGTCGTGTTGCCCCAGGCGTTCTTGGCGAAGTAGGCGCGTAAGCCGGCGTCGAAGGCATCCTGGCCGACCCAGTGCACCAGCTGTTTGAGCACCGAGGCACCCTTGGCGTAGGTGATGCCGTCGAAGTTCTGCTCGACGTCGGCCAGGTCACGGATCTCGGCCACGATCGGGTGGGTCGAGCTGAGCTGGTCCTGTCGGTAGGCCCACGACTTCTCACTCGACAGGAACGTGGTCCACGCCGTGCGCCAGCGGGTGGCCTCGGACTGGCACCGGGTGCTGGCGTACTCGGCGAACGACTCGTTGAGCCACAGGTCGTCCCACCAGCGCATGGTCACCAGGTCGCCGAACCACATGTGCGCCAACTCGTGCAGGATCGTCAGCGCCCGGCGCTCGACGGTGGCCTGCGCAGGCTTGGACCGGAAGATGTAGTCCTCGAGGATGGTCACGCAGCCGGCGTTCTCCATCGCTCCGGCGTTGAACTCGGGCACGAACACCTGGTCGTACTTGGCGAACGGGTAGTCGCAGTCGTACAGCGCCTCGAAGTGGGCGAACCCGATACCGGTGATGTCCATGACCTCGTCGGCGTCCAGGTGCTCGGCGAGCGTGGCCCGGCACAGCACCCCGAGCTCGAGGTCGCGGCCGGTGCGCAGCCGGATCGTCGAGGACTGCCGGTGGTACGGACCGGCGACGATCGCGGTCACGTAGGTCGACAGCCGTGGGGTGGGCTCGAACCGCCACACCGCGGTGCCGTCGGGTGAGCCGGACGGCGCGGGCTCGGGCTGCGGGCTGGGCGAGACCGAGAGCACCCGCCAGTGGGACGGCGCGAGCACCGTCCACGCGAAGGTCGCCTTCAGATCGGGCTGGTCGAAGCAGGTGAACACCCGCCGGGCGTCGGCCACCTCGAACTGGCTGTAGAGGTAGACCTCCTTGTCGACCGGGTCGACGAAGCGGTGCAGACCCTCACCGGTGTTCATGTAGGCGGCATCCGCCACCACCGTCAGTTCGTTGTCCTCGGCCAGCCCCGGCAGGGCGATGCGCGCCTCACTGACGACCGCCGCCACGTCCAGCGATCGTCCATTGAGGGTGACCTCGTGCACCGTGGGGGCGATCAGGTCGATGAAGGTGTCCGCCCCGGGCCGGGCGCAGCGGAACCGCACCGTGGTCCGCGAGGTGAAGGTGCGCTCGCTGCTGGTCAGATCGAGCTCGATGGCGTAGCTGTCGACCGTGAGCAGTGCGGCGCGGGCCGCTGCTTCGTCGCGGGTGAGGTTGGCGTCCGGCATCAGGCGATCCTGCCACGGCCGGTGGGACGACTTCCCGGCGAGGTCGACGTGTCGTGACGGTGTGTCGCCGAACGATGTCGTACCGAGGTGACACGCGGGATGGTCTTCGAGGCCGGAATGGACCCGTCGGCGGCGTGGTTATCCTGCCGAGGTGGCCCAGCCGGCCCCATTCGACCCGCTCGAGGAGATCCTGGCCCCATGAGTGACCGCGACGTCGCCGACTTCTGGTTCGACCCGATCTGCCCCTGGGCCTGGATGACCTCACGCTGGATGCTCGAGGTGACCCAGGTTCGTCCGGTCGACGTGCGCTGGCACTTCATGAGCCTGTCGGTGTTGAACGAGGGCCGTGACCTGTCCGAGAAGTACCAGGCTTTGATGGTGACCGGCTGGCAGCCGGTCAGGGTGGTGGCGGCCGCAGCCGCCGAACACGGCCAGGACGTCGTGCTGCCGCTCTACACGGCCCTGGGCAACCGGTTCCACCCGGGCGGGCGCGGGGACGCCGCGACCTACCCGGAGGTGTTCGCCGAGGCACTCGCCGAGGTGGGCCTGAAGCCCGAACTGGCCGAGGCGGCCCACAGCTCCGAGTTCGACCAGATGCTGCGCGACAGCACGGCCGAGGCGCTGGCCCTGGTCGGCGACGAGGTGGGCACGCCGGTGGTCGCCGTCAACGGCGTGGCCTTCTTCGGTCCGGTGGTCACCCCGGCGCCCAAGGGCGAGCTGGCGGCGCGGCTGTGGGACGGTTCGGTGGCCGTGGCCTCGGTGCCCGGGTTCTACGAGCTCAAGCGCAGTCGCACCCAGGGTCCGATCTTCGACTGATGACCCTCACTTCACCGGAGCTCTACCTGGTGCGCCACGGTGAGACCGCGTGGTCGCGGATTCGCCGGCTCACCTCTGTCACCGACCTCGACCTCACCGACGTCGGGGTGGCTCAGGCATCATCGCTGTGCGGCCACCTCGACCCGGCCGCCTTCGGATTGGTGTTGTCGAGCCCGAGACGGCGGGCGCAGCGGACGGCGCAGCTCGCCGGGTTCGACCCGGCCCGTGTCGTGGTGGACGACGACCTGGCCGAGTGGTCCTACGGCGACTACGAGGGCCTGACCCGCGATCAGGTCCAGCAGGACGTGCCCGGCTGGGAGGTCTGGACCGGTGTCGTCCCGGGTGGTGAGACCGCCGATCTGGTCCGGGCCCGGGTGGGCCGGGTGATCGAGCGCGCCGAGGCATCCGGGGTCGATCGGGTGCTCTGCTTTGCGCACGCTCACGTGTTGCGGGCGCTCACCCTGGTCTGGCTCGACCTGGACTTCGGGCACGGCGAGGCGTTCCCGCTGGACACGGCCACCATCAGCGTCCTCGGCGACTCCCATGGGCGACGTGCCCTGCTGCGCTGGAACGCGCCTCCACCACCCACCCCCACCCCGCTCGACCATGATCACCGTTAGATCGCAGTCTGCACCGGCTCAGCGGGTGCACACTGCGATCCAACGGTGATCATGGCCAGGCGTCGCCGACGGCCAGAACCGACCTCGCGCCGGCGGCCACCGCGTCGGTGACCCACGGGGGTATCGGCTGGGAGCTGCCGATGAACGGCCTCACCAGGCCGTAGGGCAGCCATTGCACCGCGGTGCGCGTCAGGTGTCGCAGGTCGGGGGTCAGCCGCCCGTACCGCGCTGTCGCGGTCTCGTCGATCAGCCGCAGCAGGTGGTCGTTGAGCGAGGCGACCTCGGGGCGCAGCTCGGCGGGGCAGTCGATGAGCAGTCGGTCCTGCCGGTAGAGCGTGAGTGCTCGGGCCTCGTCGGGGGCGCCGCGGCAGTAGTCCGGCACCGCGCAGGCGGCGGCGACCAGGGCGTCGTCCGGGCCGGGCGCCTCGTGCAGGGCGGCGAAGGCCACCTGCTGAAACCGCTGCACACTGCGTACCCAGAGCCTGATCAGCAGCACGTCGCGCGAGGCGAAGCGGTAGTAGATCGACCCGGTCCGCCCGCCCATCGCGGCGGCCACCTCGGCCACGGTCGTTGCTCGACCGGTTCGGGCGACGGCGGCCAGGGCGGCGTCCAGGACGGCATCGTCGTCGTACCTGGCAGGCCGTCCCACACCCGCATGGTGTCATGCCGAGTTCATCGGGCAGGGCACGGGCAGGGGGACTGGTGGACAACGAGCTCGCGCTGGAATAGTTTTTGGTTATGAATTCAAAAACTGATGAGCCACGACCCCCGGCAGCGGCGTTCTCCTCCGTGGCGCTGGACCGTTGCCCCGACCCGGACTACGTCGATCTCTACGCGATGACCTTGCCGGACAGCGCACCGGACGACCCGGCCTGGTGGGCACGTCGGGCGTTCACTGCGGCCGGGCTGCCGGTCTGGGCCCGGGTGGCGCTCGGCCTGCGTCAGGTGTTGGTGCCACTCATCGGTGTGAGGCCATCGCCTCGCGACACCATGGCGGTCGACGAGGTGGTCGGCAACGAGGCCTTGATCACGGCCTCCGAGCGGCACCTGGACTTCTGGTGCGCCATCGGAATCGATCCCGCCGCCCGATTGGTCCGTGTCACCACCGTGGTGCGGCTCCACGGCTGGCGTGGGCGGGCCTACTGGTCGGTGGTGCGCCTGGCCCATCCGATCGTCACCACCGCGATCATGCGCCGACTGCTCGAGCGAGCCGGCTCCACCCCTCGACCATGATCACTGTTGGATCGCAGTGTGCACCCCTCGAGCCGGAGCAAACTGCGATCCAACGGTGATCATGGCTGGTGGGGGGTGCCCGGCTAGAGCTGCATCCCGGTGAGGCGGCCCTCGTAGATCGCGTGCACCGCCAGCCGGGCGGCCCGCGAGTCGCCGATCACGTGAACCCGTCCGCTGAAGGGCGTCTCGGCCAGCTCGTCGGCCACCGAGGTGTCGGGGGTGTTCGTGGTCGCCACCACCAACGTGTCGGCCGCGACCACCTGCTCGGCGCTGTGGTGCGGGTCGGCCAGCAGACTGCGCACGTGGGCGCCCGCGTCGTCCCAGGCGGTGATGACGGCCTCGGTCTGCCAGGTCACCCCCAGCCGGGTCAGGCGGGATCGCAGCTCGCCGTCGCCGGCCGTCCGCTGGATCCAGTAACCCACCATCGGCCATCCGGTCACCAGGTGCACCTGGTGCCCCTGTTCGGCCAGGTGCCAGGCGGTTCCGGTGCCGCGCCAATCGCCCAGATCGTCCAGGACGACGACCCGCTCGCCGATTCGGGCGGTACGGGTGAGCACGTCCTCGATCGAGACCACGTCTCGGCGTCGGACGCCGGGCAGCACGAGTTGGGCGGGCAGCGGTCGCTGGAATCCGTCCTCGCTCGGGCGGGACCCGGTCGCCACCACGATGTCCTGCGCGCCCAGCGAGTCGGCCAACGCCGCGGCCTCGGCGCCGTCCAGCGGGGTGTTGCGCTGCACCTGTACCCCGAGGCGGGCCAGCTCGATGCGATACCACTCGATCAGGTCGGTGATCTGAGCCCGGCGCGGTTGCAGCCCCGCCAGCCGGAACGCCCCACCCAGTTGTGGCCCTGCCTCGGCCACCGTCACCCGGTGCCCGCGCTCGGCAGCCACCCGTGCCGCCTCGAGTCCAGCCGGCCCGCCGCCGACCACCAGCACCGGCCGCGGCTGCGGTGCCGGATCGAAACGGTCACCGCCCCACTCGAATTCGCGCCCGGCCGACGGATTGACCAGGCACGAGATCCAGTAGTCGCGCGACCGCCGCCCCCAGCACATCTGGTTGCACGAGATGCACCCGCGCACCTGATCGGCCCGCCCCGACAACGCCTTGACCGCCAGGTGCGGATCGGCGATCTGGCCCCGCACGATGCTCACCAGGTCGGCTGCGCCCGACGAGATGAGTGCCTCGGCGTTGTCCGGGGTGCGAATGTGACACTCCGACTGCACCTTCGCGAACCGGACGACGCCCGAGAGTGCCTGGGCCGCATCCGCTCCCAGCGTCTCGCCGAACAGGAACGTCGGCATCAGCGGACCGAAGTCGAAGTAGCTGCCGACGCCGCAAGTGATGTAGTCGATCAGCTCGCGCTCGTCGTGCCAGGCAGCGATCTCGCACAGGCTCTCGACCTGCATCGCCACCTCGACCCGCGGGCTCACCGCGCTGGCCAGCCCGATGATGAAGTCGTCACCGACCGCGGCGCGAATCCGGGTGAGCAGTTCGTGCGAGAACCGCATCCGGTTCTCGAACGAGCCGCCCCAGCGGTCGTCGCGCCGGTTCGACCACGGACTCCAGAACTGGTCGACCACGGCGTTGTAGGCCGCGAAGATCTCCACGCCGTCGAACCCGCACGCCTGCGCCCGCACCGCGGCATCGACGAATCCCTCGAGCAGTTCGGTGATCTCGCGCTCGGTCATGGCGTGCGCGCCGTCCGCGTCGTGGTAACTCGGCAGCGCCGACGGCGCCCACGATTCGCGGAAGGAGTTGTCGAAGTCACCGTGCTGACCCACGTGGTAGAGCTGCTGGATGATCGTCGTCCCCTCGGCGTGCACCGCCTCGGTGATCCGCCGGAAGCCGGCGACGACCGCGTCGTCCCCGACCCGGAAGTTGCCCCGGGTCAGCACTCCGGTGGCGTGCACCGGCACCGGCTCGACCACGATCATGCCCGCCCCGCCCCGAGCCCGTTCGAGGTAGTAGCCGAGATGGCGCTCGCCCGGCAGCCCGGCCTCGCTCATGTTGGCGGTGTGGGCTCCGAACGTGATCCGGTTGCGGAGCGTACGGTGGCGCAGCTGCAGCGGCTGTGCGAGGTGCGGGAACGGTGGGCGGTCGGGTGTCATGGCTGCGCCTCCTCAGGGGCAGGAGCCGGGGCAGGGGCAGGGGCCTGGGACTGGTCGGTGAAACGGCGAACCAGGTGCCGGGCCACCATCAGGTCGAGATGGCCACCCCCGCCGTTCTCGAACAGGGTGATCTGATCGGGCCGGGTACGCCCGGTGATCTCGCCCTGCACCAGCTGGTAGAGATCACCGAGCACGTCGTCCGGCTCGATGACGCCGGCGGCCAACGGGATCACCAGATCGCCGCTGCCGGCGATGGTCGAGGGCCGCGAGTCGACCACGATCCGCGCCCGGCGCACCACCTCGTCGTCCACCTCGCGGTGGTACGGCAGGAACGCCCCGACGCAGTCGAGGTGTGTCCCCGGCTGCAGGAATCGTCCGTGGATCAACGGGTCTCGGCTCGAGGTCGCGGTACAGATGATGTCCGCCCGGCCCACGGCGCCGTCCAGGTCCTCGACCACCTCGTCGGCCAGGCCGGCCTCGACCAGGGCCAGCGCCCGGCCGGGGGAGCGGTTCCAGACCAGCACGTGCTCGATCGACCCCCGGACGGCGCGGTGTGCCGCGATCAGGTGAGGGGCCAGGGCGCCGGCGCCCACCATGAGCAGCGTCGCGGCGTCCGGGCGCGAGCAGAGACGTGACCCCAGGGCGCTGTCGGCGGCGGTCTTGCGATAGGTCAACTCGGTGCCGTCGATCAGGGCCGACGGCGAGCCGGTGATGCCGTCGAAGAGCACCAGCACCGCCTGCACCGCCGGGATCCCTCGGGCATCGGGGTTGTCCGGCACGACGGTCACCAGCTTGGCCGCGATGGCCTCGCCCGGCTGCCACGCGGGCAACGCCATGAACGTCTGCGAGGTCCCCGCCGGCCCGAAGACCAGCCGCTCGACCAGCGGCGGCGACTCGCGATGGCCCTGTTCGAGCGCCTCGACCAGGTCGAGGTACGCACCGCATCGCGCGACGTCGGCGGCGTCCATCACGGTGAGGGCATGCAACGAAGCGGTCACCTGAGACACTCTGAGCCATGCGTGTCCACCTGGGATCCGATCACGCCGGATTCGACCTCAAAGAGCACCTCGTCGCCCACCTGACCGAAGCCGGCCACGAGGTCGTCGACCACGGTCCGCACCACTTCGACCCGCTCGACGACTACCCGCCGTTCTGCCTGCGGGTAGCCCGCGCCGTCGTCGACGAGACGGGCAGCCTCGGGGTGGTGATCGGCGGGTCCGGCAATGGCGAACAGATCGCCGCCAACAAGGTCACCGGGGTGCGGTGCGCCCTCGCCTGGAGCGTGCAGACTGCCCAGCTGGGACGGCTGCACAACGACGCGAACGTGGTGTCGGTGGGTGCGCGGATGCACACCCTCGACGAGTCGACGGCCTTCGTGGACGCCTTCCTCGCCGAGGCGTTCTCGGGTGATGAGCGCCACCAGCGGCGCATCGACATGCTCGGCGATTACGAGCGCACCGGTGATCTGCCGCCCTTGCCCGTCGGCTGAGGAATTGTCCGATCCGACGGGGGTCGGGCACCTGGCTGGCTAGGGTCGTGGCGTGGGGTCCACTGCGCCGGGTCGGGGTCGCATCACGCGACTCCTGCGTCGCAGCGCCCGTGGTCGCCGGGTGGTCAGCTCCCAGCCCGTGCTGTTGGGCCTGCTGTGTCTGCTCATCCTGCTCTACACCGTCGCTGCGGTGCACTGGCCGGACTGGTTTCCCTCGGCTGTGGTGTTCGTGTGGCTGATGCTGGGGGGTTTCTTCCTGCGGGTGCGGTACCTGCTGGTCTATTTCGTCACGCTGATCGGCGCGACGGCCGTCTCGCAGGCCCTGCGCGATGCGCCGAGAGCGCAGCCCGGGGTCTTTCTGAGCATGATCTTCGCGGCGGCGCTGGTCTACGCCTACACCCGTGGCCGGGAACGGGCCGGCGTCCAGGGCACGGTGGGCGACTCGATGCTGATCGACCTGCGAGAGCGCCTGCTGGCGCAGGCGAAGGTGCCGCCGCTGGCCCCGGGCTGGCAGGTCGACACGGTGCTGCGCTCGGCGTTCGGTGACCGGTTCTCGGGTGACTTCATGGTGGCGGCGACCTCGCCCGACGAACGGCGGCTCGAGATCGTGCTGGTCGACGTCTCGGGTAAGGGCCAGGCCGCAGGAACCCGGTCGTTGCTGCTCAGCGGTGCTTTCGGTGGGCTCCTGGGTGCGCTGCCGTCGAGTGAGTTCCTGGTGGAGGCCAACCGCTATCTGCTGCGCCAGGACTGGTCCGAGGGCTTCGCCACGGCGGTGCACGTCGCTGTCGACCAGGTCACCGGCAACTATGAACTGCGCAGCGCCGGCCACCCGCCGGGGGCGCATTACCACGGCGGCGACGGGCGCTGGCAGGTGGTCGAGGGAGGCCGGGGCCCGTTGCTCGGGGTGGTGTCGCTGCCCGACTTCCCGGCCCATCGGGGCACGCTGCAGGCGGGCGATGCGCTGATGCTCTACACCGACGGCATGGTCGAGCGCCGCGACAACGACATCGTGCTGGGGATCGACCGCCTGGTCGGCGCCGCCGAGCGCGTGATCGCCCACGGACTGGCCGGGTCGGCCGACCGGATCGTCGCCGGCGTGCGGGCCGCCCAGGACGACGACCGCGCGCTGGTCCTGATCACCCGCACGTGATCATCGGCACCTGGTCATCGGGACATGATCGTCAGCGGCTGATGACCCCGTCGGGGAACGTCTCCTCGATGCAGCAGATCGGGGTGCCGTCCACGATGAGCCGGTAGCAGCGAGCCACCCCGGCGTCGCCGGCCAATGCGCGGTCGCCGGCTCGCAGGCCGCGCAACGGCGTCCGGCCGAACCAGAGCAGTTCGCGCCGGGTCTCGAGGCGTAGCGTCGCCAGTGCCCCACCCAGGCCGAGTGGCTCTGCGGCCAGCACGTCCAGGAACGTCGGCGGCAACCTGTCGAGCAGTAGCACCGAGTCACCGTGCACGATGAGTCGCCCGGTGGTGCCCGAGCGCAGTGCCGTGCGCCGGCTCAGGGCGCGATCGCCGGGGTGGGCCTGCAGCCACCGGGCGGTCACGGCGTCCAGCACCATCTGCTCGTGCCCCTCGACGTCGGCCACGATCGGGCCGAGCTGATGTGCCTCGAGGGCCTGCGCCAGGGTGCCCTCGCTGATCAGCAACAGGCGAAGATCGGGTGGCAACGACTCGAACGGCACATCGGCCAGCCGCGGTGGACGTTCGCCCTGCGCCAGCCAGTGCGGTCCCCAGCGGGATGTCGAGGCGGGCATGTCAGCGGTCACGGTGACCCAGCCTAGGTGCTGTGATCACCCCAGCGGTGCGTCGTCCAGCGCTCCGGTGAACTCGCGCACCAGGGATGCGAAGCGTTCCGGCTCGTCCAAGTGGGGGAAGTGGCCGGCCTTCTCGAACACCTCGAGCCGTGCCCCGGGGATGAGCTCGACGGCCTCCAGCGCATGACTCATGGGAATCATGCGGTCACTGTCACCCCAGACCACCAGGGTCGGCACGCTGATGGCCGGCAGGATCTCGCGGGCCGAGAGCCGTTGGCCGTCGGGGCCGACCACCGCACGAATCGTGGCCAGGAACGCGTGGCGGTGCTCGGCGTCCCCCAGCGATTCGAAGCCGCTCAACGCCTCGGCGAGATCCGGCCCGCCCCGCAACCCCACCAGGCTCAGACCACGGGTGAGCGTGGCGCCCTGCCGTCGCGCCCACCGGTTGGCGATCATCGGCAGGATCCACTCCGAGCCGGGCAGGGTAGGGGCGCGCAACAGCACGTTGACCTCGCGGCCGAGGCCGCCGCTGGCCACCAACACCAGGGAGCGCACTCGTTCGGGGAACAGATAGGAGAACTGCAGCGCGATCCCGCCGCCGAGGGAGTGCCCGATGATCGTCACCCGGTCCAGGCCGCAGGCCTGCACCAGATCGCGGACGGCGGCAGCGTGCGCGCCGAGCGAGTAGTCGCCGCGGTGGGTGGCCGAGGCGCCGTGACCGAACAGGTCGGGGACGACGACCGTGTACTCCTCGGCGAGATCGGCGGCCAGGTCGGCCCAGACCCGGTGCGAACCGAGCACCCCGTGAACGAACACCAACGGGGGGCCGTTGCCGCCGCGCTTGTAGTGCAGATCGTGGCCGCTGATGCGACAGATCTGCGAGGTGAGCTCCATGGCCATAGGAGATTGTTACCCGCTGGTAACGCGTGCGGTAGGGGCCATCCGGGCCGGATCACACCGAAGCGCACCGAAGCGCGCCGAAGCGCACGGGATCAGGCGATCGGACGCCCCGTCAGCGCCGCTCCGGCCAGGCCTGCCAGGTGTTCGACGGTGGTGATCCCGGCAGCCATGCTCGGCGAGCCGCTGCTCAGCACCGCGAGCAGCGCCGGATCACCCGTGTCGAGCGTCAGGGAGCCGATCGAGTTGATCACCCAGCGCCCCTTGTCCGCCCGCGAGGGGAGCCAGCCGTTCTTGAGGGCGAAGCCGTCGCGTCTGGTCGCTGCAGAGACTCCCCAGCGTTGTTCGGGGGTCACGGTGCGCATCAGATCGAGGACGTAGTCACGCTGGCGGGCCGACAGTGGCCCGTCCTCACGCACCAGTGCTCGCAGCACCCTGAGCTGGTCGCGGGCCGGGGTGCGCGTGGCGCCCCAGTACCCGCCGGTGCCGGCGACGGTGTCGGTCAGGCCGAGGCGGGCCATGACCCGGGTATAGCCGCGGTCACCGCCGATCCGGTCCCAGAGAGCGTCGGCGGCGGTGTTGTCGCTGATCGTGATCATCTGGCGGGCTTGGGTCCGCAGTGCGGCCTCGGGCAGTTCATCGTCCTCGTCGAGCAGCAGCAGGCTGATCAGGATGCCGACTTTGACGATGCTGGCCGAGGTGAACCGACTGGTGTCGCGATGGCCCACGACGGCCCCGGTGGCCAGGTTCACACCCGCGACGGCCGCCTGGCCGGGCCGGGTGCGCAGGTAGCCCGCGGCGACGCGGCTGAAGTCCGCGGTCGACCGGGGGGCGGCCGACGGCGTCGCCGACAGCGTGGTGGCCGGCGGGGCCGAGGAGGCCGAGGGTGACGGCGCCATCGAGTCGGCGGCCGAGGTGACGGTCGCATCCTCGGCCGGGGCGTCGTCCAGGACCAGTTCGAGGCCGCCACCGACGGCCGCCGTGGCCAGCAAGGCCATCCCTGCCACGATGACGGCCCGGCGGGGGACGGGTGGCTCCGCCGGAGAGGGGTGGTCGTGCCGCGTCACGCGCCTGTCCTACCACGCCCTGCTGGGAAACCCGTGGGGCGCCGCAGGCCCCGTGCGGTGACATCTCAGCGTGCAGACAACGCCGCTGTCAGGGCGGGTCCCCAGCGCTCGACACCGAGGTCGTCGGCCGCGGGGGAGAAGCCCATCCGGACGATCACCAGATCGGCCGAGGGGATCACGATGACCCGTTGCCCGTCGTGGCCGGAGGCCCAATAGGCGTCGCGCGGCAACCCTGGCACGAGCAGCGAGCCGTCGGCCCGGGCGTTGACCCACCAGTGGGCGGCGTAGCCGTCCTCCTCGCCGGTGACCGGGACGGCCGTGGTGGTGCGGGCCATCCAGTCGGCGGGCAGCAACTGCTCGCCCTTCCACTGGCCTTTCTGCAGCGCGAACTGGCCGATGGTCGCCCAGTCGCGCGGGGTGGCCCACAGGTAAGACGAGCACACCAGGTGCCCCGTGGCGTCCGGTTCCCACACCGCCGAGCCGATATCGAGGTCGTCGAACAGCAGCCGTTCGCCCAGTTCGGCGCCCAGCCCGGTGCGCTGGTGCAGCACGCTGCACAGCACGTTGGTGGTGCCCGAGGAGTACTGCTGGTAGCTACCCGGCGCGTGCGCCGACGGCAAAGAGGCCGCGTAGCGGGCCATGTCGGGTTCCAGGTACAGCATGCGGGTGATCGGGGTACCGAGGTCGTAGGTCTCGTCCCACTGCACCCCGCTGGTCATGCGCAGCAGCTGCTCGACCGTGATCTGCGCCCGGCCGTCGGTCCACTCCGGCCGGAGATGATCGTCGGTCAGGGCGAGCTTGCCCTGCTGGGCGAGGCGGCCGGCCATCAGTGCGGTGACCGATTTGCCCATCGACCAGCCGAGTTGGCGGGTTTGCGGGGTGAACCCCGGTGCGTAGCGCTCGGCCACGATCCGGCCGTGCTGGACGACGACCATCGCCCGGGTGCCCAGCCGCGTCACCTGGTCGGTGGGCAGTCCGACGCCGAACGCGTCGTCCAGGGCGCGCTGGACGTCGGCGCTCGGGGCGGCTGCCTCGATCGGCAGGCTGGTCGCGGCCGGCGCCGTCGTGGCGGTCGCCGAGCCGGCGGCGGGACGCTCATCGGCCAGGGTGCACCCGGAACCCGCTGTGTAGTAAGCGGTCTGCCGGAACAGCAGCCCCAGCACCGATGTGGTCGCGGACTGCTCATCGGTCGCGACCGAGGTGCGTAGATAGGGCACCAGCGGGTTCGGTGGCAGGTCGGCGTCCGGGGCGTCCGGGCCGCGTTCGGCGACAAACCGGACGGCGCAGGCGTTGTGCGCGGCGTAGCCGGTGCCGGTCAGCAGCAGTGGGCGGGCATACAACAGGCCCCCGGTCACGACGGCGACCAGCAGCAGCACCACGGCGAGCAGGATCCGGCGCCATCTCATGCGGGGCAGGGTAGGGCCTTCGCCCGTGGCTGCGCAGTCCGCGAAGATGGTGTCCTCGACCCTGGGAGCGCCGGGTTCGAGCTCGAGCGGCGGCCGTAGGAGCGGGGGGACGATGCCCGACGTGACACTCTCGGCGGGGGTGCTGAGCTATGAGGACAGTGGTGGTGACGGTCCGATCGTCGTCCTGGTGGGCGGTTTGGCGATGTCCGCCTCGGTCTGGCGCACGGTGGTCGCGGAGCTCTCGCCGACGCACCGGTGCCTGGCGCTCACCCTGCCCCTCGGCTCGCATCGCCGACCGATGAATCCGGATGCCGATTTGTCGACCCGGGGGCTCGCCCGCCTGGAAGGGGAGTTCCTTGAGGTGCTCGACCTCGCCGATGTCACGTTGGTGGGCAACGATTCCGGCGCATTCCTCTTCACCGCAGCGCAGGACGTCGGCCGCATCAGCCGGCTGGTCATCACCACCTGTGAGGCCTTCGAGAACTTCCCGCCGGGGCTGCCCGGCAGCTCTCTCGTCTGGTCGGCGCGACTGCCGGGAGGTGTGGCGCTGTCGGCGCAGGCGTTGCGCTGCCGGTTCCTGCGCCGTCTGCCGATGACCTACGGCTGGATGTCCAAGCGATCTGTCCCGCACGAGATCGTCGACGCCTGGGTCGCGCCCCTGGTGGGCAGCCGTGAGATCCGGCGCGACCTGCGGAAGTACCTGCTGACTGCGCAGCGCGGCGACATGCTGGCGGCGGCCGAGGAGCTGCGCTCGTTCGACCGCCCGACGCTCGTCGTCTGGACGCCCGAGGATCGGGTGATGAAGCCCGAGCATGGGCGCCGGTTCGCAGACCTGCTGCCGCACGCCCGGCTCGTCGAGATCGAGGACAGTTTCACCCTCATTCCGGAAGACCAACCCCTGGTGCTCGCCAGGCACATCCGGGAGTTCGTGGCCACGAGCGGTGCCGGGCGCTGAGCGGTCGGCATTGGGCACCAACGCGACGGGGATACGACGAGCGTTGGGCACGAGCGCTATCAGAGGCAGGCGCGCAGTCGTCCGGCCCGCCAGGTGGTCAGGGTGCGGATGGCGGCCAGCGACTCGGGTGCCGTCTGGTGCGGGTCGGCGTCTGCCCAGATCAGATCCGCGCGCTCGCCCCGCTCGAGCGAACCGCCGATCGGGCCGCTGTGGACACCCGGCGCTTCGCCGAGCACCGCTGCGGCACCGCGCGTGGCGGCGTCCAGAGCCTGGGAGACGGTGATGGCCTGATCCGGCAGGACGGTTCGCCCCGTGTCGTCGCGGCGGGTCACGGCTGCGGCGACCCAGTGCCACGGGTCGAGGTCGGCGGCCGGGTGATCGGAGCTGAACGCCAGCGCGACCCCGGCGCGAAGCATGGCCCGGTAGGGCATCAACTGCAGGGGAGGCGCCGGCGGAACCAGCGTCAACGAGCGGCCCATCGCCGGCAGGAAGCCCGGCTGGGTGACGACCGTGAGTCGAGCGTCGGCGAGCCGTCCGATCAGGCCAGGGTCGACCACCATGGCGTGTTCGATCCGCATCGGAACAGCTTGCGCCAGAACAGGATCAGCCTCACGGGCCGCCAGTACGGCCTGCAGCGCGCCATTGCCGATGGCATGGATCGCCAGCGCTGACCCGGCGTCGGCGGCGCGCCGCATCAGGGCACGCAGACTGTCGGTGTCGTACTGCCAGGTGCCGTGGTTCCAGGTGCCGTCGGTGCCGCGGCGGAACCGGTCGCTGCGCAGGATCGCCTTCGCCATCGCCAGGTCCGTGCGCGACCGAGCCCGGAGCGGGGCAGCGAGCGCCGAGAGCAATCCGGTGCGCAGTTGCCGCGGGGTGTAGCAGAGGTGCGAACGCTCGCCGCCGTCGATCAGCACCTTGGCGGTCGAGCCCGCCTGCAGCGCCGGCTCGCTGATCCGGTCGTCGACCAGTAGCGGGACGACGTCCACGCCGGCCTCGCGGCACAGGGTCACGACCCGATCGGCGATGGCTGCCGGTACGGCGGCATCGGCGATGCGGGTGATGCCGAGCGCGAGCAGCCGCTGCGCGTGGGCGCTGAGCCGGTCGGCCCAGGAGGTGTCGAGCGGACGCCGGCTGCGCGCCTCGGCGGCGAAGCTGGCCGTTTCGATCAGGACGCCGGTGGGCCGCCCGGAGCGGTCTCGCACGATCTGGCCGCCGACCGGGTCGGGGGTGGTGCGGCCGATCCCGAGGGCATCCAGGCCCGCTGAGTTGACCACCGACTCGTGATAGGTCCGGGAGAGCAGGTGCACCGGGCGATCGGAGACCACCGGGTCGAGCTCGGCGGCGGTGGGGCTGCGCTGCTCGCGTAGCTCGCTGGGCAGGTATCCGTGCAGCCGTAGCCAGGGTGCGGCGTCAAGTGCGGCGTTCAGTGCGGCGTTCAGTGCGGCGTCCACAGTGGCGTGGTGGCGCACCTGCGCCAGCAGCGAGGGCAGGTCGTGCGCGTGCAGGCGCAGGTCGGCCGTCGGCTGGTCGACGGCGTCCAGGAAGGCGTGTTGGTGGGCGTCGACGAACGCCGGTAGAAGTGCGCCGCGGTCGAAGGTCAGCTGTCGAGGGTTGGGCGGCAGGGTGGCGAGCACGTGCTCGAGCGGTCCGGCCGCGTGGACGTGACCGTCGAGGATGCCGATCGCTGCGACCGGGGCCCGATCGTGGCGCAGATAGATCGGGACGCCGCTGAGCACCGTGGCGTCGGCGTCCCGGGGCTGAGGCTCGTCGCTGGCAGCCATGGATCACGCTCCTGTCCTCGGGAAAACTCTACATCTGGAGAGTATTGGTGCGGGGTTCTCGGCGGACCGGCGGCCCGTGGCTCGTAGGCTGGCTCGATGGCGCGGAGCAAGGGGGAACAGACTCGGCTGTTGCTGCTCGAGAGCGCCCGTGACCTGGTGGCCGAACGAGGTCTGTCGGCGTTGACCCACCGGGCGATCGAGGGGCGCGCCGGGGTCTCGCACGGCGTCACGACCTATCACTTCGCCACGCGCGAGGCCCTGCTGGGGGCCTTGCTGGAGTTCGTCGGCGACGAGCTGCTCGCCTGGCAGTCGGCGATCCGGGCGCGCCTGGCCGCGGCCGATCCGGCGACGCTCGATCACCATCAGATCGCTCGGGAGGTCGTCACCGAACTGATGAGCCGGCGCACCAACACCCTGGCCCGCTACGAGCTGTATCTGTACGCGGCACGCCGTCCCGATCTGGCCGAGGTGATGGCGAGGGCTCGGCGGCGTCACGTCGACCTCGAGACGCGAGCCTTCGAACGCCTGGGGGCCGTGAACCCGGAGCTGGCGGCCAACCGCTACCTCAGTGCGCTGGAAGGCCTTGTGCTGTATCAGATCAGCGTTCCGGAGCCGGACTTCGAACGCTGGGCGCCGGCCTACCTGATGACCGTGGTGCGGGCGTTGCTCGACTTCACGGGCGCCTGAGGGTGTTCGTCACGAGCCTTCGCCGATCGAACCTACGGTGGGCGCCGCGGCTGATCCGCCCAAGCCCGAATCACCGGCCGGGATCACCACGGTGCCGCAGGCCGGGCATCGCCAGGCGGCCGCGCTGTGATGGAAGAAGCCATGACACCTGGGGTTGACGAGCCTCAGGCGCCAGTATTGGTCGCCACAGGGCGCGTCGAGAGGAGTTCGACATGTCGAGCACGGTCGGATGGACGGCGGGCGAGATCGCCGCTGCGGTGCACCGCGGCGAGGTGACGCCGCGCGAGGTCGTTCGTGATCACCTCGAGGTCATCGACCGGATCGATCCGGTGGTCGGGGCCTTCGTTCAGGTGCGCGGCGATCAGGCGCTGACCGAGGCCGAGGAACTCGCGGCACACCCCGAGTTGGGCCGATTGCCGCTCGCCGGCGTCCCTGTCGCCGTCAAGGGCAACACGGCCGTGCTCGGGGAGGCGACCCGGTTCGGCTGCGCCGTCACCGATGCCACGCCGGCGCGAGACGACCACGAGGTGGTGGTCCGGTTGCGTGCCGCCGGGGCGATCGTGGTCGGTGTGACCCGGATGCCCGAGCTCGGCGTCTGGGGCACCACGGACGACGCCGGTGGCGTGACACGCAACCCGTGGCAGCTCGACCGGACGGCGGGTGGTTCCTCGGGTGGTGCTGCGGCGGCCGTGGCGTCCGGCATGGTTCCCGTGGCGCAGGGCAACGACGGGATGGGGTCCATCCGCATCCCCGCGGCGGCGTGTGGTGTGGTGGGTGTGAAGCCGGGCGGCGGGCTGGTCCCTGCCGACATCGGCGCGACGGCCTGGCGTGGATTGGCCGAGAACGGGCCCTTGACGACCACGGTGGCCGACGCCGCGTTGGTGCTGTCGGTGATGTCCGGACGCCGCGAGCTCGCTGCGGTCGCCCCGCCGGCCGGCGCGCTGCGGATCGCGGCCTCGACCCGGGTTCCGGTCGCGGGCGTGCGACTCGATGCCGAGGTCGTGCGCGCCGTCGTCCGGGTCGCGGGCGTGCTGCGGCGAGCGGGGCATGCCGTGGTTCGGGCGGACCCGCCGTACTCGCAGGCCCTGGCGAATGCGATCGCGGCTTGGTTCGCCGCGGCAGCCTCCGATGACATCCTCAGCGTGGGCGAGGGGTTCGCGCAGCTCGAGGCGCGGCAGCGCCACCATGCTCGGATCGGGCGGCAGTTGGAGCGGTGGGGGCGGGTCCGTGAGAGCGACCGGCAGCTGTGGACGGCGCGCGCGGGGGAGTTCTTCCGCGATCACGACGTTCTGATCACCCCGGTCACCACCGGCCCGCCGCTACCCGCCGAGCCCGGTGGCACGCGGTGGGGCGAGCGATCGTGGTTGGCCAACTTCTCGGCCAATCTGCGGTGGGCACCGTTCGCCGGGGCGTGGAATTTCGCCGGGTTCCCGGCCCTGACGGTGCCTGCCGCCATGCACTCGTCGGGGGTGCCGATCGGTGTCCAACTGGTGGCACCCCTCGGCGGCGAGGACGTGCTGCTCTCCGTTGCGGCGCAATGGGAATCGTCGTCCCCGTGGCAGCGGTTCGCGCCGATGGCCGGGCTCAGCTGAGTAGCGAGGATTGTCCTTGGCCGGTACGGCCTCGGGGCGATCCTGCTGTTGCCGCTGGGTGCCTCGTTCGTTGTCGTGCTCGCAGCGCTCGTGCATCGGATGCGCTTCGAGGGCGCGCCCTGATCGCCGGCCTGGGGGAGACCTACCTGGCGTTCACGGCGCATCGTGCGCGGCTGGTGCCCTTCGTCTGGTGCGCTGTGCGGCGGTGTCGTTCGGCAGTGGTTACCGTGAGGCCATGGCGTGCCGCATCACCGAACTCGTCCTGTACGCGCACGATCCGGAGCTGCTGGCCCGGTTCTGGTGTGAGGTCCTGGGTTACGTCGAACTGGAACGCGACGAGGCGACCCTGGAGATCGGACCACCCGATGCAGGGTTCGGTGGGCCGCAGCCCACGATCGTCTTCATCCGGACCCGCGAACCCAAGCGGGGCACGTTGCGGCTGCACTTCGACGTGAACGCCACCGACCGCGACCAGGACGACGAGCTGGAGCGGTTGCTCGCGGCCGGCGCCCGCCGAGTCGACATCGGGCAGCCTGCCGACGCGTCGTGGCACGTGCTCGCCGATCCGGAGGGCCATGAGTTCTGCTTGCTGCGGCGTCGGATGGCGGCGGTGTAGTCGATCGGCTTCTCGAGCCATTGTGCGTTGTTCGATCAGTTGGGGCCATGCAGGGCTGCCGACGTGTCGGGCTCCTCGAGGGCGTCGTCGTCGGCTCGGTACATCAGGACGGGCGCCCGCCGACCGGCCGCGACATCAGTGGATCGTCAGGGCTCGATCAGGGTGATCCCCGATGATCCTGATGCCGTCCGCTCCCTATCGTGACGGCATGCCCTCTCCCCGCTGGTTCGACCGCGCCGCCCTGAGCCTGGGTATCGGCGTCCCGGTGCTCTACTTCCTGACTCAGGGCGTGGTCGGGGTACTCACGCCCGGGTACAGCTTCCGGCAGCAGGCGGCCAGCGACCTCGGGGTCGGTGACTCGATCCGGGCGATGGTCTTCAACCTGGGTGCGATCTCGACCGGGGTCTTGGCTGTGGTCGCCGCGTACGGGCTGGCAGTCGCCCCTCGCTGGTGTCCGATTCCCGTGGTCCGGTCGAGACTGACCGCGCTGGCGGTCGCATCGACCGGTGCCGCCGCCATCGCAGCGGGGGTCTTCCCGCTGCCGGATCCCCGACACGGCGGCGGACCGATCGGCGCCGGCATGTTCGTGATCCCGCTGCTGATGGCGACCCTGCTCTGGAGGGCAGCATCACCTGTGGTCCGAGGCTATCTCGGGCTGAACCTCGCGCTCTTCATCGGATGCGCCGCGATGCTCAGCGGCACGACGCCGGTCGACCAGGTCGCCAACGGCGGCCTGCTGCAACGGCTGCTCGCGGTCACGGTGTTCGGAGCGATCGGGGTCGGTTGTGCGGTCATCAGCGCCACCCGTTCCACCGGTACCCGTGTGGGCGAGCTCCACCGATCGTCGTGAAACGGACTGACTGGTCTGGAGCACTGACCTGCAGTGATGTCCTGGAGCGGGTGACGGGAATCGAACCCGCATGACCAGCTTGGAAGCCAGCCGCGTGGGTGGCGACGATCTGGTCGAAACGTCTCTCACCTGCACCAACACGTTGTGATCTTGTCCGTTGTGGACCCCTGGGTACCGCTGTTGGCGGTACCCAGGGACCACTCAGGGACCGGAATGGCACGTTTCCAGCGCGAGCCGGCAACCTATGACGCCTCGCCCGTCGGAGGACGACTCGCGGCTCGTGAGGCACACTGGCAGGGTTGAGAAAGGGGAGTGTGATGACCGAGCCAGAAACTGTGGCGTCCGTGGGCCGCGTCGCCTCACCACGTCGCCCCTCGCTCGAGGAACAGGCCCGCGAACGCGGGACGCGTCCGATCGAGTCGGCTGACACCTACGCGTTGGACGGGGCGTGGGAGTCCGACGCCGAGGTCGAGGAGTTCATTCAGTTCACCTATGCGGCCCGTCGGGTGGACGGTGCCTGACGCCGCCGAGTTCGTGGTGCTGGACACGGACGTCGTCTCGCGTCTTCACAAGCGCACCTTGCCAGGGTCGATGTTGCGCCGAATCTCAGGCATGTCACCGTGCATCACCTTTGTCACTCTGGCTGAGCTGGAGCAGTGGGTGATCCTTCGTGGCTGGGGATCTGCTCGTCGTGCGAGCCTCGAGCGTTGGATCAACATGGTGCCGCGCCTGGGTTACGACGATGAGGTGGCCCGTATTTGGGGGCGCTTGTCGGCCGAGGGCCGTCGTCTCGGGAGAACGTCGCCTGCCAACGACACCTGGAACGCTGCCTGCTGCCTGGCGGAGGGGCTTCCCTTGGCCACGCTGAACGTCAAGGACTACAGCGACATCACGGAACGCAGCGGGCTGCGGCTCATCACGGCTTGACCACCCTGAGGCCGGAAGACCACCCGCCCCGTGGCTCACGTTTCGATCACACGATGAGTCGGAGTCTGCCTCGGCGCGGCCGGCCTGGATGAAGCCCGGTGGGCCGTCTCCACCGCGGCCTGGATGCGGCGATCCGTCAGTGCCCACACGACGCCTACCGATTTCGGCACCTGTGAACGTCAGGTCGAAACCCGCCACCGAGCGGTACGCCGCGCCGCGGGCGAGGCCCTGCGCGGCCGAAGCGTTGCCCTGCGAGCGAGTCGAGTCCACCGAACACGGCCGTGATCTCCGCGTCACCGGCCGCAGCTCATTGACGGCTCCTGATGCCCCGGGTGGCGACCAGCCGCAAGCGGCATGAGCGGACGATTGAGTCCCGGGACGCGCGGTTGGCCGTGCATGTGATTGCACCGCTTCATCACGTGGTGCGCGGACCGCGAGAGCGGCACGGGCGCGGAATGCGGTGGTCTGGGATCTGCGAACGCGGCACGACCTAAGGTGATTCTGTGATCACAGCCGGCGTTGACCTGGCGACGGAGCCAGCCAAGACGGCGACAGCGACCATCACGTGGACCGCGGGCAGGGCCGTGGTCTCGTCCGTGCTGCTGGGTGCCGATGATGACGACATCCTCAACTCGATTGCCGGTGTGGACGTTCTCGGCATTGACTGCCCCTTGGGCTGGCCGGACGATTTCGTGGCGTTCCTTCAGGCTCATCACAACGGGCACGTTGTCGCCCCCGTGGACGTGATCGGCAGGGACTGGCGTCGACGACTGGCCAACCGAGCAACCGATCGGCAGGTGCACCTCGTGTGCGGGGTGACGCCGCTCAGCGTGGCCGCGGATCGCATCGCCCTGACCGCCATGCGAGCGGCCGGAATCCTCGCTCGCCTTGCCGACGAAGGTCGCCCCGTCGATCGATCCGGCAGCGGCGTCGTCGTGGAGGTCTATCCCGCTGCATCGCTCAAGATCTGGCAACTGCCACACCAGGGCTACAAGCGGGTCGAGAACCAGCGGGTGCGGGAGCAGCTGATCGCGTCTCTCCTGGCCGCCGCGCCCTGGTTGGACCTCGGTACCTCGAGCGACCTCTGCGTCCGGTCCGATGATGCACTCGACGCTGTCATCGCCGCGTTGACCGCCCGTGCACACAAACTCGGGCTCACCACGACCCCAGCCGCCGGTCTTCAGCGTGAGCAGGCCACGCGCGAGGGATGGATCGCCCTCCCGACCCAGCCCCTGTCGACCCTCGTCAGGACGCCACCGAGCTAGCGGCGGAGAGTGCCTTCCGGGTTGGGCCGTTGGACAGAGGAATGCCCCGCGCGGGGCGTGGGGTCGACCTCGGCGGAGAAGCCAGCGTCCTGAGCAGCCGTTTGCCCCGGCCCACCGGGTAGGCGTCGAGCGCCTCGGTCGCGCTCCGCTGCCCTGCGCTTCGCCTACCCTGCAGCTGTGGCATTTGAGTTGAGCGCTGTGATCGGCGGCGGGCCAACCGTGACCGAGTTGGGCGACAGCTTGCAGTCTCCCGTCGTGGCCCTGGACCAGTCCTTTGCGTTACTGCCCTGGACGAGTCGCGACCAGGCCGGCCCCCGGGGCGTCGCCACGCCATCGGAGCTGGTCATGTTCGAGTACCTCGATGATGAGTTGCTGCAACACCTGAAGAGGATCTCGCACCAGGGGCCGGTTGCCTACGTGGAGGCCGAGTTCTTCGGCGGCCAAGGCGAACAGTCCGCCGCCGTGCTCCATCGGGGTGCTGTTCAGTGGGTTCGCCAAGGTGGTGGCGAGTGGCCCGGCTCGCCGATCAGCCAAGCGCTCCGACAGATCGGGGTGGTGGCTGCCGGAGGCAAGGACGAGTTCGACACCCTCGGGTTGGGCCGTCACAGGCGGACACATGATTGGCTCAGCGAGGGTTGCCACTGATCGCTGTCGAGCTGCGCATCGCCCAGGTCGACACCGGCCCGCGGTCTCGGGCCATGACACCTCCATCAGGAAGGTGTGCGGATGCCGAGCGGAACACGGTCGCTGGAGGCTGTTACTCAGCGCGCTCAGGGACCGAAAGGGACCCTTTGTGGCACGTAGGCGATCCTCAACGGGCCCTCGAGCCGATGCCCGCAAGCCCTGACCTGCAGTGATGTCCTGGAGCGGGTGACGGGAATCGAACCCGCATGACCAGCTTGGAAGGCTGGAGCTCTACCATTGAGCTACACCCGCGTGACGCCGTCCCCCGACGGAACCTCGTCGAAGGTACAGGCCTCGACGGCGTAGCCTAGTGCGTGCTCGCCCCCGATGCCCACGTGGTTCGGACTCGGGCGACACCGGGGTATGGCGCAGTTTGGTAGCGCGTCCGCTTTGGGAGCGGAAGGCCGTCGGTTCGAATCCGGCTACCCCGACTCACTGATGGCCCGCCCGGCGTCAGCCGGAGCGGGCCATCATGCGTCGGGGAGCGGTGATGATGGGAGCCGGAGCGTGCAGCGAGGCACGAGCTGACCGCGACGGTGGTTCCGGCTACCCCGACCATCGACTGTGGTCGTCATGCGATGGTGGATTCGTGGCGACAACGACCGATCAGCACCCAGCGGCGCCCGCGGCCCCCTCCCGTCGCGTCGGAACCAGCCGCTGGTTGATGGCCGCCGCGCTGGTCATGGCCCTCGTCGGCTGCGCCGCCATGTTGGTGTTGCGCGCTCGCCTCGGCGGCTGGTCCCCGACGTTCCTGGCCTGGAACCTCTTCCTGGCCGCCGTTCCGTTCCCCCTGGCCTGGGCCGTCGATGCACTCAGCAGGCGCGCGGCCCCGTGGTGGACGATGGCCATCCCTGGCGCAGTCTGGCTGGCGTTCTTCCCGAACGCGCCCTACCTGGTCACCGATCTGATCCATCTCGCCCCGAGCAGCGGCGTCCCGCTCTGGTTCGACGCCTTGCTCTATTTCGCCGTGGCCGCCACGGGGCTGTTGCTGGGCTTGGTCTCGCTCTACCTGGTGCAGGCGAGCGTCCGGCGCGCTGCCGGCAGCCGTGCCGGATGGGCCGTCAGCGGCGCGGCCATCACCCTGGGTGCCTACGGCATCTACCTCGGGCGCATCGAACGCTGGAACTCGTGGGACGTCGTCACCGCGCCGTCCTCGTTGTTACACGCCGTCGCCACGTCCTTCAGTGATCTCGCCCGCAGCCGGGAGTCGCTGCTGCTGGTGCTCGGCTTCATCGTGTTCACCACGGCCGTCTACCTGACCCTCTACGCCTTCGCCAACCTGGTGCGGGCGGACGGCGCCGCGGACGTCGACGCCTCGGATCGCGCGTCCTGACGTGACCGGAGGCCTGGCACTCGCCGTCCATGATCACGTTGAAGATCACGGTGAGGACTTCGTGCACGCCTGAAGATCACGTTGAGGACTCGCTCGCAGGGAACGTCGACGATTCGCTCAACGTGATCTTCAACGTGATCAAGGTGGGGGCGGGGACGCGATCCGAGGTACGGGAACCCCGAAGAGCGACGTCATGCTGAACCGTGCGGGGGAGCGCCCACCCCGTGCGGACGGCGCCCCCTCACCGGGCGGCTACGATGACCGTTTCGAGGGCTCGTCTCGCGCGCCCAGCTGCACCACCTGATGATCGAGCTCCACCCAGCCCTACCCCCACCACCGTCCGCAGGAGAGATCTGTCGTGAAGAGCGCCGTCGAGACCCTCAACCCGACCCGGGTCAAGCTGACCGTCGAGGTCCCTTACGAGGAGCTCGCGCCCAGCGTCGACGCCGCGTACAAGACGATCTCTCAGCAGGTCGCCATCCCCGGCTTTCGCAAGGGCAAGGTGCCGCCGCGGATCATCGACCAGCGGGTCGGCCGCGGCGCCGTCCTGCAGGAGGCCGTCGACAAGGCGCTGCCGGACTTCTACGCCAAGGCGGTCCAGGAGGTCGACGTCCGCCCGCTCGGCCGACCGACCGTCGAGGTGACGGACGTCCCCGAGGGCACCGACGGTGACCTGAAGTTCACGGTCGAGGTCGACGTCCGCCCCCAGATCACGCTGCCCGACCTCGACGCGCTGACCGTGACCGTGGACGACGCCGAGGTCACCGAGGCCGACGTCGACGAGCGGGTCGAGTCGTTGCGCGAGCGGTTCGGCACCCTGATGGCGGTCGATCGTCCGGTCGCCGACGGCGACTTCATCACCCTCGACATCGCCATCGCGGTGGACGGCGAGGAGGTCGAGGCTGCCAAGAGCCTGTCGTACCAGGTCGGCACCGGTCGGCTGGTCGAAGGCCTGGACGACGTGCTGCCCGGACTGTCCGCCGAGGAGACCACCTCGTTCGACACCGTGCTTCCCGGCGGCGAGCTGGCCGGCAAGACCGCCCACGTCACGATCACCGTGCAGGGTGTCAAGGAGCGTGAGCTGCCCGTCGTCGACGACGACTTCGCCCAGCTCGCCTCCGAGTTCGACACCCTCGACGAGCTGCGCGAGGACCTGCGCGGTCAGGCCGCCCAGGCGAAGGTCTTCGACCAGGGCATCCAGGCCCGTGAGCGGCTGGTCGAGCAGCTGCTCGAGTCCCTCGACATCCCCGTGCCGGACGCCGTGATCGCCGACGAGGTGCACCACCACCTCGAGGGCGAGGGACGCCTCGAGGACGACGAGCACCGCGCCGAGGTCGACGCCGAGGCCCGCAAGGCACTCCAGGCCCAGCTGCTGCTGGACGCCATCGCCGAGCAGGAGGACGTCAACGTCGGTCAGCGCGAGCTGATCGAGTACCTGGTGCAGGCCTCCCAGCAGTACGGCATGGACCCCAACCAGTTCATGCAGGCCGTGGGTGAGGCCGGTCAGGTGCCCGCCATGGTCGCCGAGGTGGCCCGCCGCAAGGCGCTGGCCGTGATCCTGCAGAAGGCCACCGTCACCGACGCCTCTGGCAACGTCGTCGACCTGGCGGCTCTCTTCGAGGCCGACGAGGACGAGGACGCCGAGGGCGAGGAGCTCGAGGCCCTCGAGCCGATCGGCGACGACGAGCCGGCCCCGGCCGGTGCGGCCGACCCGAGCGCCGTCTCGCTGAGTGACATCGGTGGGTTCGTTCCCGACGAGCCTGTCGCCAAGTAGCCTTTGCGCCCATCCGGGGTGATTCACCCCGGATGGACGGACCACGGCTGCTGGGGGTGATCGCGGGATGGATCCGGACCTCACCCCGCTCGGCCCGGACGACCCGCACCAGATCGGTGAGTACCGGTTGCGCGGCGTCCTGGGAACCGGCGGGATGGCGAAGGTCTATCTCGGACTGTCGCCCGGCGGCCGCCGGTTCGCGGTCAAGGTGGTGCACTCGATCTTCGCGAGCAGTCCCGAGTTCCGCGACCGCTTCCGCCGCGAGATCGAGGCCGCCGGCCGCTTGAGCGGGGTCTACTCCCCGGGGGTGGCCTCCTTCGACGCCGATGCGCCGAGCCCCTGGATGGCCACCCGCTTCATCAACGGGCGCTCGCTGCAGGAGCGGGTCGACACCGACGGCGTGCTGGCACCGGACGAGGCCCGGCAGGTGGTGCTCGGCCTGGCCGAGGCGTTGCAGGGCATCCACGCCGCGGGCTATGTGCACCGCGACATCAAGCCGTCCAACGTGGTGTTCGACCAGGACGGCCCTCACGTGATCGACTTCGGCATCATCGCCAAGGCCGCCGAGGAGTCCGGCCTGACCGGCAGCGGCCAGGTGATCGGGACGCCGCGCTACATGGCGCCCGAACGCATCGCGGGGGATCGCGCCACCCCTGCCAGCGACATCTACTCCCTCGGCGCGTTGCTGCACTTCCTGCTCACCGGGCAGACCCCGATGATCATCGGCGGCAAGCCCGACCTGTCGGCCATCGCCGACCCGCACCTGGCCGGCGTCGTCGCCGAGTGCCTCGATCGGGACGCCGCGAACCGCCCGACTGCGCGTGAACTGCTCACCGGCCTGGACGTCGGCGCACACCCGATGCCGACCGTCCCGATGCCGTCCGTGGTCGCCCCGCCGACTCCGGCGACACAGGCGACCCCGGCGACCCCGGCGACGGCGGCCCCGCCGATCGCCCCGCCGCCGGTGGCGCCGACCGTTGTCGTGGCCCCCACGGCGGTGACGATGCCGGCGGTGCCCAACCCGCCGGTGGCCCCGGTGGTCGCACCCCTGTCGTCTCCGTCCACCACGACTCCGCCCACAAGTCCGCCGCTGTCGATCCCACCCAACCGGCCCCCCGTCACCTCGGGCCAGCGTCGCAAGGTGCTCGCCGGAGCACTCGCCGCCGCAGTGGTGCTGGCCGGCGGTGGGCTGGGCGTGCAGGCCTGGCGCAACCGCGATCCGGGATCGGTCGCCGCAGCGGCGTCCAGTTGCCTGCAGGTGCCTGCCGGTGCCGAGCTCTCCGCCGCCGGATCCGCATCGGACGGTGCGTGTTTCGGCTTCTCCGACGGAGTCGGCCTGCCGGTCGTCGCCACCGCAGGCTTCGGCCGTGACCCGGCAGCCCTGCGCCTGCAGAACGAGATCTTCGCCGCCAACCGGGCAGCGGTCGGCACGCCGTACGGCCCGAAGGACCTCACCGTGGTCTGGCTGGGCTCGCTGTCCTGCCCGGCCTATACACCCACTGGTGCCTGCCAGGACGGCCGCGACTACGACGCCGAGCGCCAGGCGCTGCAGGCCCTGCGGCTGTCGCAACGGCGGGCCGACCTGGGTGGCCGGCTGCGCGTGGTGATCGCCGACGCCGGTGCCGACATGCGCCACACCGGCGACGTCGTCCGGCTGATCACGGCCAAGCGCGCCCAACTGGGCCGGGTGGTGGCCGTCGGTGGCGGTGACAGCCGGGACGTCACCAAGCAGGCCTTCAACGACCTGCTCGATGCCGGAATCCCTTTCGTGGCACCGAATCTCACCTCGGACGACGATGGGCCAGGGCTGCCGTTCGTGAACCGGCCCGGCTATCTGCAGCTGTCGGTTCCCAATCAGAACCAGGCCGACGCCGCCATCGACTTCATCGCTGCGCACACCCCCGCCACCGCCTCGCGCGAGGTGCTCGTCTACCACGTGCCCGACGCCGGTGACCTCTACACCACCTCGTTCGCCCGCGACGTCCAGAACTCCGCGCGGTCGAACCCTCGCACCGCCGCCGGGCCGGCCCGGATCGTCTCGGCACCCGAGGCGATCCCGCGGTCGGTCTGTCGCAGCGGCACCGGGGCGAGCCCGTCGACCGCCGTGGTCTTCGTCGATCGCTGGAACACGTTCGGCCCCTTCGCGGATGCCGTGACCCGGCTGTGTGGCGCGGCCGGGCCTGACCTGGTGGTCGGCGGGGACTCGGTGAACCGCTTCATGACCAACGATGCCGCGCGGGCCGCCGTCCGGGCGCCCTGGCCGTTGGCCTACTTCAAGAAGGGCACCCAGTGCGCCGAGCTGGTGCAGCGGGCCGGGCGCAACCCCAACGGCGAGGCGGCCAGACTGCTCAACGCGGCGCGCCGCGACCTCGGCGCCTGCGGGACGCCGGCAGTTCAGCTCGGCGATCACGTCTCGTTGGTCTGGGATGCGGTGGCGGTCGGGGCCGCGGCGGTCGAGCCGAGTGCAGCGGGATCAGCAGTGACGGCGGGAACCGCGGGCAAAGTGCGCGACGTGGCCGTCTCCGGGGCCATCAACGACTACGCGATCCGCTCGGGCGTGGTCACCTGGCCGGACGGGGCGGTGATGAAGCCGTTGTGCGTCCTGACCGTCGACCGCAGCGGCGACGGTGGGCGCTCTCAGGCCAACTGCGCCAAGGCCTTCCCGAGCGGCTGAACGTGCGCCGAGAGCGAACACGGCTCGGGCCGGGATCAATTGGTGGCGATGCTCGCGTTAGTGTCGGCAAGAACCGGGCGGTACCCATCGCCCGCCCCACGACGTCGCAGCCCCTCGGGGCAGTGCCGTCGGTGGGGTTCATTCGAGCCGGGGAGCGGAGAACTTCGTGAGCGACCTGATCGTGCCGCAGGGTGCGGGCCTCGCCCGGGGCAACCAGTCGGGATTCGGCCTGGACGAGCACATCTACCAGCGGCTGCTGAAGGACCGGATCATCTTCCTCGGTTCCGACGTGCGTGACGACAACGCGAATGCGATCTGCGCGCAGATGCTGTTGCTCACCGCGGACGACCCCGAGAAGGACATCTACCTCTACATCAACTCTCCCGGTGGCTCGGTCACCGCGGGCATGGCGATCTACGACACCATGCAGTTCGTCCCCAACGACGTCGCCACCGTGGCCATGGGCCTGGCGGCCTCGATGGGTCAGTTCCTGCTCTCCTCGGGGGCCAAGGGCAAGCGTTACGCCCTGCCGCACGCCCGGGTGATGATGCACCAGCCGCTCGGTGGCATCGGCGGTACCGCGAGCGACATCAAGATCCAGGCTGAGCTCATCCTGCACATGAAGAAGCAGATGGCCACCCTGATCGCCGAGCAGACCGGTCAGAGCGTCGAGACGATCGCGCGGGACTCCGACCGCGACCGCTGGTTCACCGCCGAGCAGGCCCAGGAATACGGGCTGGTCGACCACGTGGTCAGCCGGGCCGGCCAGGTCAGCGGCGGCGGCGGCACCGGCGCGAACGCCAACTGACCAACTCTCGCCGACTCACGTGACGACAGGAGCAGGGCAGATGAACCCCACGGGTCGCTACATCGTCCCGCAGTTCGAAGAGCGCACGGCCTACGGGTTCAAGCGCCAGGACCCCTACAACAAGCTGTTCGAGGACCGCATCATCTTCCTCGGCGCACCGGTCGACGACACGTCGGCCGACGACATCATGGCGCAGTTGATCGTGCTCGAGTCGGCGGACACCGACCGCGACATCACGATGTACATCAACTCGCCCGGTGGCTCGTTCACGGCGCTGACCGCGATCTACGACACCATGCAGTACATCAAGCCGGACATTCAGACCGTTTGCCTCGGTCAGGCCGCCTCGGCGGCCGCGGTCCTGCTCGCCGCCGGCACCAAGGGCAAGCGGCTCGCCCTGCCGAACGCCCGGGTGATGATCCACCAGCCCGCCCTCGCCGGCAGCGACTACGGCCAGGCCAGTGACATCGAGATCCAGGCCAACGAGGTACAGCGGATGCGTGAGTGGCTGGAGGAGATCCTCGCCAAGCACTCCAACCGCACGGTCGAGCAGGTGCGTACCGACATCGAGCGCGACAAGATCCTCACCGCCGAGCAGGCCGTCGAGTACGGGCTGGTCGACCAGGTGCTGGCGAGCCGTAAGGGAACCACACCGTCGTAACGGTGCGTCACCGTTGCCCCGTTCGCCCTCGGCTGACACGCTCGGTCCATCGACCGGGGATATCCGCTGACATCAGGCCCGGGGTGGCGTTCAATGGGTAGCAACGCGCCCATGGGTAGTAACCGGCAATCGGGAAGGACACCTCGTGGCACGCATCGGTGACGGTGGCGACCTGCTCAAGTGCTCATTCTGCGGAAAGAGCCAGAAACAGGTGAAGAAGCTGATCGCCGGCCCTGGGGTGTACATCTGCGATGAGTGCATCGATCTCTGTAACGAGATCATCGAGGAGGAGCTGGCCGAGGCCAGCGAGCTGGGCCTGGTCGAGCTGCCCAAGCCCCGCGAGATCTTCGACTTCCTCGAGCAGTACGTCGTCGGGCAAGAGCCGGCGAAGAAGTCGCTCGCGGTGGCGGTCTACAACCACTACAAGCGCATCCAGGCCGGCGAACCGTCGCGACGCGGCGAGGACCCGATCGAGATCGCGAAGTCGAACATCCTGCTCATCGGCCCCACCGGCTGCGGCAAGACCTATCTGGCCCAGACCCTGGCCCGAATGCTCAACGTGCCGTTCGCGATCGCCGACGCCACGGCGCTGACCGAGGCCGGCTACGTCGGCGAGGACGTCGAGAACATCCTGCTCAAGTTGATCCAGGCCGCCGACTACGACGTCAAGAAGGCCGAGACCGGCATCATCTACATCGACGAGGTCGACAAGATCGCTCGCAAGAGCGAGAACCCGTCGATCACCCGGGACGTCTCGGGTGAGGGCGTGCAGCAGGCCCTGCTGAAGATCCTCGAGGGGACGACGGCCAGCGTGCCGCCGCAGGGTGGGCGCAAGCACCCCCACCAGGAGTTCATCCAGATCGACACCACCAACGTGCTCTTCATCGTCGGTGGCGCCTTCGCCGGTCTCGAGACGATCATCTCGCAGCGGGTCGGCAAGCGGGGCATCGGCTTCGGTGCCCAGCTGCACACCCGGCGCGAGGAGTCCGAGGCCTACTCCGACGTCATGCCCGAGGATCTGCTGAAGTTCGGCCTGATCCCGGAGTTCATCGGCCGCCTGCCGGTGATCACCACGGTGACCAACCTCGACCGTGACGCGCTGGTCTCCATCCTGACCGGGCCGAAGAACGCCCTGGTCAAGCAGTATCAGCGGATGTTCGAGATCGACGGCGTCGAGCTCGAGTTCAGTGACGACGCCCTCGAGTCCGTGGCCGACCAGGCGATCCTGCGCGGCACCGGTGCGCGTGGCCTGCGAGCCATCATGGAGGAGGTCCTCCTGCCGGTGATGTTCGACGTGCCCAGCCGGGACGACGTGGCCCGAGTCGTGGTCACCCGCGAGGTCGTGCTCAACAACGTCAACCCGACGCTGGTACCGCGCGAGGCCCCGGTGCGCAAGCCCCGGACGCCGCGCGAGAAGTCGGCGTGACCTGCGGTTCGACGTGACCTGCTGCTCGAGCTGATCTGCGTCTCGAATCCTCAGGTCACCCTCTTCGCGATCCGAGAGTCTCTACGAGCTCCGCTTACCGTTCGGCGGGTGCCTCCCTGGGCCGGGATCACGAAGGGACGCCGCGGGCGATGCTGCCACGACCTCGACGTTCCGCAGCCGCCCACCCGCCCCTGCCGGGTGCCGGGCCGGGACACGATCGTGCCGCGCGGGTCCTCGGATGGCTCGGCGTCGCCGCGTGGGTGCTCCTGTCGGCCGGAGGGGCTGCCGTCCTCGCGTCACTCGCCCCCGAGGGCACCGTGTCGGGGGCCGTTGCCGGCGTGGCCGTGGGCGGGATGTTCTCGCTCCTGATCGTGCGGTTGCTCTGCGGCATCATCGTGTGGCCCACCCGGCGCATCGGGCTCCTGCTGCTGGCCGGGGGCGTGTTGCTGTGGGCCGCCGGCTCGACCACGCTCACGGTGGGCACCGGTTCCGAGACCACCTTCCCCTCACCGAGCGAGATCATCTTCTTGGCCGCCTACGCGGGGATCGCCGCGTCCCTGCTGCGCGACGTCCCGGCACGGGCTGCCGCGGCGGCCTCGACCTGGCTCGAGGTGATCGTCATCGGCGGCGGGGCCGGCGCTCTGGCCGGCGGGTTGCTGGTGACCCCGCTCGCGCCGGCGTTCGGACGCCAGGGCGTGCCGCTGCTCGTCGCGCTGCTCTACCCGCTGCTCGACGTGGTGCTGATCGTCCTCGTCGGTGGCCAGATCGTGCTGCGTCAGCGGCCCCGGTCGGCAGCGACGGCAGAGCTGCTGGTGGCCCTGCTGTTGCTCATGGCCGCCGACACGAGTCTGGTCGTCAATCTGTCCGAGGGCACCTACTCGTACGGGATGGTGCCTGGGCTGCTGTGGGTGGCCGGCTTCGTCCTGCTCGTGGACAGCGTTTGTCGGCCGCCCTCGCCGTGGGGCGTGGCCGGACTCGGACGCGTCTCCGGTGGCGTGGGCGTGGTGTTCGCCGCCGGGATCGCGGTCGTCGTCCTGGTCTTCCAGCCCGCGGGTGAGGCACGGGTGTGGGTCGTCGCCCCCGCTGTCGTCACCCTCGTCTCGGCAGGGGCGCGGTTGCTGCTGGCGTTGCGTGAGGCCCGTTTCGCGGCGGAGGCCTTTCGGCTGGCTCAGACCGACGATCTGACGGGTCTGGCCAATCGCCGGGGTCTGATGGCCCGGGTGCGAGCCGAGTTGGCCACCACCGCACCGTGGTCGCTGATGTTGGTCGATCTCGACGGGTTCAAGGAGATCAACGACAGTCTGGGGCACGCCGCCGGTGATCTGTTGCTGCGCACCATGGCGACGCGGTTGGAGTTCCTGGTGCCGCCGAATGCCGTGGCGGCCCGGCTGAGTGCGGACGAGTTCGGCGTGCTGCTGCCCGGGCTCTCGCCGGACGCCGCGGCGCACTTCGGCCGGGACGTGCTCTCTGCCCTGGCCAAGCCGGTGCGCATCGATGGTCTCGAGCTGGCAGTCGGCGGGTCGGTCGGCGTGGCCGGTGTCCGGCCGGACGACGAGCCCGGCTCCGTGCTGCGCCGAGCCGACGTGGCACTGTTCCAGGCCAAGGAGCGCCGGGGGTCCGTGGCCATCTACGACCCCGAGCGGGATGAGTTCTCCCGGCATCGGTTGCGCCTGGCCGCCGAGCTGCGCGACGGCATCGCCTCCGGGCAGCTGGAACTCTGGTACCAGCCTCAGATCGCTGCCGGCACCTGGGAGGTGTGCGGGGTCGAGGCCCTGGTGCGGTGGCGACACCCGTCCGATGGTCTGCTCGCCCCCGGATCGTTCCTCCCCACCGCACGGCGGGCGGGGCTCATGGCAGCCCTGTCCGAGGTCGTGGTGCGCCAGGTGATCGCCGATGCCCGTCGCTGGCAGGACCGCGGCTGCTCGTTCGTGGTCGCGGTCAACATCGCGCCGCCCGAGCTGCTCAGCGGTCCCGTGCTGGCTCGGCTGTTCCACGATGCCGCCTCGGCGGGGCTCCCCCCGAACTCGATCGTGGTCGAGGTCACCGAGGACTCGTTCATGGCCGAACCCGACCGGGCCCGGGCGATGATCGACGACATCCGCCGCCACGACCACCAGGTGGCCATCGACGACTACGGCACCGGCTTCTCCTCGCTGGCCTATCTGTGCGAGTTGCCGGTGAACGAGGTGAAGATCGACCGGTCGTTCGTGGCTCAGCTGCTGACCGACCATCGAACCCACATGATCGTCGCCACGACGAACGCGATGGCCCACGGTCTCGGGCTGCGCACGGTCGCCGAGGGCGTGGAGGATGCCGAGACGGCCGAGGCCTTGGTGCGCCTCGGGTTCGACGTGCTGCAAGGATTTCACTTCGCCGCACCGATGCCGGCGCAGGAGCTCACGGCATGGGTCACGCGCTGGACGGCGGAACATGTCGAGCGATCGGGCATCATGCGGTCATGACTCTCTCGAATGCCGCCGTGACCCCGCTGCGTGCCGTCGTCACCGGAGCCAGCATCGGGATCGGGGCTGCGATCGTGCGGCGGCTGCGAGCGGCGGGATGGTCGGTGCTCGCCGTGGCGCGCCGTGGCGACAGGCTCGAGGCGCTCGCGGCGGAGACGGGCTGTGACATCTGCGTCGCGGACGTGACGGTCGACGCCGACGTGGCCCGGATCGCCGCAGCCGCGCCCGGCGTGGACGGCGCGGTGCACGCCCTGGTCAACAACGCCGGGGGAGCGATCGGTTTCGAGCCGGTCGAAGCCGGTGGTGTCGCCGACTGGCAGCGGATGTTCGAGGTCAACACCCTCGGGTCGCTGCGGGTGACCCAGGCGGTGCTGCCGGCGTTGCGGGCCGGCGGGCGCGGCGACGTCCTGTTCGTGACCTCGACCGCTGCGACCGTCGCCTACCCCGGCGGCGGCGGCTACTGCGCCGCCAAGCATGCCGAGGGCGCCCTGGCTCACACCCTGCGGCTCGAACTGGTGGGTGAGCCCATCCGGGTGATCGAGATCGCTCCGGGCATGGTCAAGACCGAGGAGTTCTCGCTCAACCGCAGCCGCGGCGACGCCGCCAAGGCCGACTCGGTGTACGCGGGGGTGCGCGACCCGCTGAGTGCCGACGACGTGGCCGAGTGCATCGGCTGGGCGCTCGACCTACCGCACCACGTCAACATCGACCTGCTCGTGGTGCGCCCGAGGGCGCAGGCCGCCCAGCACCTGGTGGCGCGCGAAGGCGCCTGAACCCGCGGGCACTCAGGGCTCAGGCCGCGCGTCTCATCGGCCGATCCAGGTAGCGACAGGTCGACGTCCCGGGATCGGAGGGGAGACTCGGGTGATCAAGCCGGGTGCGCTGAGCGCAGGCTTCGGGACGGCAGGCGTCGCCATGGGCGTGGCCTTTGCCGTCTTCCCCGGTTCGGCGGTCGCTTCTGCCTCGGCGTTGCTCGTCGGCGTGACGACCGCGCTGGCCACCGCGGTGGGGCCACGGATCAACAGGTCCGCCCGACCGTTGGCCTGGCGCTTGCTCACGGCGAGTACCGTGCTGTTTCTTTGCGGCATCATCGCGCGACCATGGGCTGTCCAGAGGTCGGGCGTCGCAGCGCTGACGGCCGACCTGTTCACGTTGAGCGCCTACGGGATGATGATCGGCGGACTCGTCCTGATGCTCCGCGTGGGCGGTGGTCTGGACCGCAACGCCGTCATCGACGGCCTGATCGTCTCGCTCGGCATGGCTGCCCCTGCGGTGCAGTACCTGTCGTTGCCCGCGGCCCGGATCGTGGATCGTCCGCTGGCGATCTCGGTGCTGGCCGGGCTCTACCCGGTGATCGACGTCCTGGTGCTCTTCGTCATCGTCAATCTCGCCTTCTCCACCGCCATCCGCTTGAGCAGCTTCCGCCTGCTGGCGCTCTCTGCCTCCATGCTGTTCGTCGGCGATCTCGGATATGCCGTGATCGGTGCGCAGGGACGCCTGGTCGGGCCCGCAGTCTTGGACCTGCCATTCCTGCTCGGGTTCGTGGCACTCGGCATGTCAGCCCTGCACCCGAGCATGGCTCGGATGGCCGAGATCGTCTCCCAGCCCGTCCAGCCGTGGTCCTTCATGCGACTCAGCCTGATCGGGCCGGCCCTTGTCGCGCCGTTCGTGGTGTTGTCCGCGACGCGGGCCATCGATCGCGGGTGGTTCATCGCCGTCATTCTCAGTGCACTGCTCACCATCGCGTTGGTCGCCCGTGCGGTGTCGGCTGTCGGGCGGCTCGCCGAGACCCAGGCCGAGTGGCTGCACGCGGCGATGCACGACTCGCTGACCGGCCTGCCGAACCGGACCTTCCTGGTGTCATCGGTCGGTGCGCGGCTCGCCGGTGATCGCGCCCGCGCGGCCTTCTGGCTCATCTACCTGGACCTCGATGACTTCAAACTCGTGAACGACCATTGGGGTCACGAGACCGGTGACCTGCTCTTGAAGCAGGTGGCCCACCGGCTGCAGAGCCTGGTCGGGCTGAACGGCACGGTGGCCCGCATCGGCGGCGACGAGTTCGTCATCCTGGGCGACGGTGACCGGAGTCGTGGCACCGCGATGGCCGAGGACATCCTCCAGGTTCTGCGGGAGCCGTTCGATCTGCCGGAACTCGAGCTGTTCACCACGGCCTCCATCGGCGTGGTGTGTTGTGGCGACCAAGCGGGCGTCGAGGCGATGCTGCGCGACGCCGACGTGGCCATGTACCGATCCAAGGCCGACGGTCGCAACCGATGGACGCTGTTCGCCTCGAAGATGCGTGAATCGGTCAGCAAGCGCGTGCAGACCGAGGTGGATCTGCGGACGGCTCTGGCCCAGGGACAGCTCTGGGTGGCGTTCCAACCGCTGGTCTCCATGACGGACGCCACGGTGGCGGGGGCAGAGGCCCTGGTGCGCTGGGACCACCCGGTGCGTGGTGCCGTCCCCCCACCCGAGTTCATCGGGATCGCCGAGGACACCGGCCTCATCAACGAGCTCGGCGAATGGGTGCTGTTGGAGTCGTTGCGGCAGGTCGCCGACTGGCGAGGCGCGGGCATCGTCGACGACGGCTTCACGATCTCGGTCAACGTCTCGGCGAGACAACTCGTCGGCGATCGACTGCTCGACACGGTGGAGTCAGCCCTGGAGCGACTTCGGATACCGCCCTCGTGCCTCACGCTGGAGTTGACCGAGTCCGCCCTCATGGTCGACGGGACGAGGGCACTCGAGATGCTGGAGCATCTGCGAGGGCTCGGGGTGCGGTTGGCCGTCGACGACTTCGGCACGGGGTACTCCTCGTTGAGCTACCTCAGTCAGCTGCCCGTCTGCGGTGTCAAGATCGACCGCTCCTTTGTCAGGGACATCGGGCAGAACGACCATGACGAGACCATTGCGCGAGCCATCGTCGCCATGGCGGGTTCCCTCGACCTGGTGGTTACGGCCGAGGGCATCGAAACTGAAGATCAGTATCGAATCCTGCGTGACCTCGGGGTTCAGCGCGGCCAGGGGTGGCTGTGGGGCAAGGCAGTCAACGCGACAGCTTTCGCGAGCGACCACTTCGGGTGGACGCCCGCTACGGTCGTGGGGGCACCTCGTAGGCCCAGTACACCTGTGCATCCAGGCGGGTACTCGTGACGCCTGGGTGAAAGGCCCGGCCGAGTCGTCCAATGGCCTCGGGGAGCCGATGGACCTCAGTGTTGTAGTCGCAGATGTCCACCGCGAAGACGCCGCCCAGTGTCCCGCCCTGCTCCACCACGTGTCGGATGATCGATCCGATCGCGCGGCTGCCCTGGTAAGCGGGCGGGATCGCGACGAACCCGACGTACCAGACGCGGCCATCGTGGAACTCCTGCGGCCAGCGCGCCCTGAAGTACTCCGGCGAGACGAGCGGGACGGCCTCGAAGCGGTTGGTCATGATGCTGAGCGCGGCGACCCGGTCGGCTCGTCGATCCGTGATCACGAGCTTGTCGACCCGCTCGTCGGTCATCAGGTCATCGAACTCGGCTCGAGTCATCAGGTGACGCTGCGCTGCCTGCGTCTGCAGTGCGTCGAAGGCGTCCCGATAGATCGGCCACAGCGCTTCGACAGCGTCTGGGGCCAGTGACAGGGTGATGGTGAGTTCCCAGTCGTCATCCAGCACTGTGGCAAGGCCAGGTGAGGACTGAGACAGGGAGGGAGCTGTCTCGGTCATGATGAGGGAGATTCACATACCCGCGCGGCTATTGCAATGCGTACGTCATTCGTGACATTGAGTCATATGCGGGTGGGGGGTCGCGTGCGCCGACCGGTGTGCCACGTCCGTAGAATCAGGGCATGTCCGAGACCGTCCCCGCGCCTGCGCGCCCCGTGACCACCCTGCCGCCGACCTACACACCGGCGGAGGTAGACGGGGCGCTGTACCAGGGCTGGGTTGACGCCGGGTACTTCACCGCGGACCCGACCTCGGAGCGACCGACCTACACCATCGTCATCCCGCCGCCGAACGTGACGGGCAGCCTGCATCTCGGGCACGCCTTCCAGCACACGTTGATGGACGCACTCACCCGGCGCCGGCGGATGCAGGGCTACGACGCCCTGTGGCTGCCCGGCATGGACCACGCCGGCATCGCCACCCAGACCCTGGTCGAGCGTCAGCTCGCCGAGACCGAGGGCAAGAGCAAGCACGACTACTCCCGCGAGGAGTTCGTCGCCAAGGTCTGGGAGTGGAAGCACGAGTACGGCGGCAAGATCCTCGGCCAGATGCGCCGGCTCGGCGATGGGGTGGACTGGTCCCGCGAGCGGTTCACCATGGACGAGGGCCTCTCGCGCGCCGTCCAGACGATCTTCAAGAAGCTGTACGACGATGAGTTGATCTACCGCGCCGAGCGCATCATCAACTGGTGCCCGCGGTGCCAGACCGCGTTGAGCGACATCGAGGTCGAGCACTCCGACGACGATGGTGAGCTGGTCTCGATCCGCTACGGCGAGGGGGAGTCCTCGGTGGTGGTGGCGACCACCCGCGCCGAGACGATGCTCGGCGACACCGCGGTCGCCGTCCACCCGGACGACGCGCGCTACCAGCACCTGATCGGCACCGAGGTCTCGCTCCCGTTGACCGACCGGAAGATCCCGATCGTGGCCGACGCCCATGTCGACCCGGTGTTCGGTACCGGCGCGGTCAAGGTGACCCCGGCCCACGACCCCAACGACTTCGAGATCGGTCAGCGGCACGGCCTGCCCTCGATCACCATGCTCGACGAGCGCGGCATCGTGACCACCCACGGCCCGTTCGAGGGGCTCGACCGGTTCGAGGCCCGCCCGGCCGTGGTCGCCGCGCTGCGCGAAGAGGGTCGCATCGTCGCCGAGAAGCGGCCTTACACCCACGCCGTCGGGCACTGCCAGCGCTGCCAGACCGTGGTCGAGCCGCGGCTGTCGCTGCAGTGGTTCGTCAAGGTCGGCCCGCTGGCCCAGGCCGCGGGGGACGCCGTGCGCGACGGCCGGGTGGCGATCCACCCGGCGACGATGCGCTCGAGGTACTTCGACTGGGTCGACAACATGCACGACTGGTGCATCTCGCGCCAGCTCTGGTGGGGCCACCGGATCCCGGTCTACTACGGTCCCGCCGGCGAGACGGTCTGTCTCGGGCCGGACGACGAGGCGCCCACCGGCGACGGCTGGCGGCAGGACCCCGACGTGCTGGACACCTGGTTCTCGAGTGCGCTCTGGCCGTTCTCGACCCTGGGCTGGCCCGACGACACCGCCGACCTGCGCCGCTACTACCCGACCGATGTGCTGCTCACCGGCTACGACATCATCTTCTTCTGGGTCGCCCGGATGATGATGTTCGGCCTGTACGCGATGGACGGTGTGGCCCCGTTCCACACCATCGCCCTGACCGGTCTGGTGCGCGATCAGCACGGCCGCAAGATGAGCAAGTCCAAGGGCAACGTGGTCGACCCGCTGGACTGGATGGATGCCTACGGCGCCGACGCGCTGCGGTTCACCCTGGCCCGTGGCGCCAACCCGGGCACCGACGTCCCGATCGGCGAGGAGTGGGTGGCGGGCAGTCGCAACTTCACCACCAAGCTGTGGAACGCCACCCGGTTCGCGCTGCTCAACGGCGCCACGGTGGCCGGGCCGCTGCCGGAGCCGGCCGACCTGTCGGTGGTCGATCGCTGGATCCTGTCGCGGCTGGCCGCGGTGACCGCGCAGGTGGACGCCGACTACGAGGACTTCCAGTTCGCCAAGCTCTCGGATGCGCTCTACCACTTCGTGTGGGACGAGGTCTGCGACTGGTACCTCGAGCTGGCCAAGCTGCCCTTCAAGGCGGGCGGGCCCGCCGCCGACGTCACGCGCCGGGTGCTCGGCGAGGTGCTGGACGTCGTCCTGCGGTTGCTGCACCCGGTGACCCCGTTCGTCACCGAGGCGTTGTGGACCGAACTGACCCGGGGCGCCTCGGCCGAGGAGTCCCTGGTGATCGCCGCCTGGCCGGCTCCCGACGCCGACCGCAGGGACACCGCGGCCGAGGCCGAGGTCGCCGCGCTGCAGGAGTTGGTCACCGAGGTGCGCCGGTTCCGCTCCGACCAGGGTTTGCCACCCGGCAAGCGGGTGCCGGCCCGGATCAGCGGGCTCGCGCCCTCGCTGGCCACCCACGAGGCCGAGATCCGCGCGCTCGCGGCGTTGGAGTTCGAGGGCGAGGGGTTCGCCACCTCCTCGACGCTGACCGCGGGCTCGGTGCACGTCGACCTCGACCTGCACGGCGCGATCGACGTCGCCGCCGAACGGCAGCGGCTCGAGCGTGACCTGGCCGCGGCGACCAAGGACCTCGCGGCCGCGGGGGCCAAGCTGGGCAACGAGCAGTTCCTGGCCAAGGCCCCGGCGACCGTGGTCGCGACGATTCGCGAGCGTGCGGCCAAGGCCACCTCCGAGGTGGCGCGGATCACCGCCTCGCTCAGCGCGCTGCCGACCGCCTGAGGGTTCGGTTCAGGCCCGGCGCGCCGGCCAGCAGGACGGCCGCCAGGACGGCGCCGGAGGCCGTGGCGGCGAAGCCCCACCCGACGCTGCGGTGGTAGAGCGGTAGCAGGGCGACCGGTGCCAGCGCCGAGCCCAGGAACTGCCAGGCCAACGTCATCGACGTCGCCCCGGCGCGGTTGCCGGGTGTGCTGGTGACGGCCAGCGTGGTGCTGGTCAGGCGCCCCGCGGTGGACGCCGCGCCCCCGGCCGCCACCGCCAGCACCAGCAGGGCGACGGACGGCGTGTAGGCGGTTGCGGCGACCACAGCGGCGAAGAGCAGGCTCACCACCACGCCGAAGCGTGTCATGCCCACCCGATCGGCGAGGCGACCGAACCGGGGACCGGTGAGCAGACCGGCCAGGCCGAAGGAGGCCACGACCAGGCCGCGCTGGTCCGGGCCGAGGTCGAATCGGTCGTGGGCGAGCAGCGCCGACAGCAGGTTCAGCCCGCTGGTGGTCAGGTACAGGCCGAAGGCCACCGAGCAGGCCAGGGCGAGACGCCGGTTGGCCAGGGGACGCCAGCGCGCGGCGCTGAACAGACGCGACGCCGCGTCGTCCGTGGTGTCCGCGGTGACCGTGGTGGCCGTGGTGGCCGACTGGGTCGGCGCCTGATCGGCAGGCGGGACGGCGCCCAGCAGCGCTGCCGCTGCGGCAGCGGAGACGAACGCCCATCGGTAGTCGAGGGCGGCGGCGATACCGCCGACCAACGGCGCGAAGGCCTGCCCCGCAGCCTGCATGCCGCCGAAGACGCCGAGGGAACGCCCCAGGCGAGTGGGACCCACGAGGTCCGAGATCGCTGCCACCAGGAGTGGAGTGGTGAAGGCGTTGGCGGCGCCCTGGATCGCCCGGGCGCCCAGGAAGGTTGCCGCCGTGGGGGCCAGGGCGCACGCCAGCGAGGCCAGGGCATAGACCAGGTAGGCCCAACGGATGGTGCGGGCACGTCCCCAGTGTTCGGCCAACGTGCCGCTGACCAGCATGATCGCCGCGAAGGGCACCAGGTAGACGGTCAGCGAGGAGGCGGCGGTGGCCAACGAGGTGTGCAGCCCTTCGGCCAACTCCGGCAGCATCGTGGTCACCATGGCGCCGCCGAACGGACCGAGCAGCCCGCCGGCGTACAGGGGCCAGAGCCGAGAACGCATCAGGTCGCACGCATCAGGTCAGAGGACTTGCTGCAGGTGACGCACCTCGTCGGCGTGGGCGCGTTCGGCGGCCCGGCGCCGCCGCAGGGTCATGCCGACCAAGCCGGCGCTGGTGAAGCAGGCGATCGCCCCGACGGTCGGCAGCAGCCACGCCGCGGTGGTGCCGCCGCCGGAGTCGATGACCTGGACGACCTCCGGCTTCGGCGAGGTCGTGCGGGCCGGCACCACGAAGGTGCTCGGCGCCAGCGCCGGCTCGCGGGCCGTCCTGGTCGAGGCGGGTGCCGCGACCGCCCCGCGCGAGGTGGTGGGTGCCGCGCGGGTGGGCGTGACGGACGGCGTGGTGACCTTGGCGGTCGGGCTGGGGGTGCGGGTGGGGGTCGGGGTGCGACTGGGCGAGGGGGAGGGGCCGGCCTGGACCCGGATCCGGCTGGTCGCCTGGTTGTTGCCGGGTTTGCTGTCGACCCCCACGCCCGGGCGGACCTCGGCGGCGCCGCCGACCAGAAGTCCGGGCTTGGCGGCGGCCCCGATCGTGACGGTCAGGGTTGCCGACCGGCTGACGCCTCGAGCCATGCCGGCCTCGGTGCGGACGGCGCTACGGCCCGCCTTGGTCCAGCCCGCCGGCAGGCCACCGAGCTCGGCGCCCAACGGGGGCAGGTAGCTCACGGAGACGCCGACGGCAGGCGTCGTGCCGGCGTTGCGCCAGGTGACGGTGACCGGAACGCTCTGACCGGCGCGTCCGGCCACGGTGCCGGTGACGGCGACCGCGAGGTCCAGGGACAGTGCCTTCGGGGTCGGGGTGGCTGCCGGTGCTGCAGGTGCGGCAGGTGCTGCCGCCGCTCCGGGGGCCGCTGCGACCGACAGCGCGGGTGCAAGTGCTGTGAGTAGTGAAGCGAACACTAAGAGTGCTGATCGAGAGGTTCGGCGGGCTGCGACGCGAGCGGATTGCTCCGCAAACAGCAGCCGAGCCACGAGGCCGAGCGTAGCTTGCAGGCCCGTCCCACCTGGGCAGATCCGGTCGTGGCGGCGTGCCACGCGCCGGCAACCACCCGTCTGGGCGGATTCCTGCCACGATGCGGCTGGCGAAGATAGGCCACGAGAGAACGTCACGACGGAGTGCGATGCGTGCCCTGGTGAAGACGGCCGCCGGCCGTGGTCTGCAACTGCTCGACGTCCCCGAGCCCACCCAGCGATCGGGCTTGGGGTCGGGCGAGGTGCTGGTGCGGGTGCTGCGCACCGGCCTGTGCGGCACCGACCTGCACCTGTACGACTGGGACGACTGGGCGGCCTCTGTCGTGACGCCGCCGATGACCATCGGCCACGAGTTCTACGGCGAGGTGGCGGCCGTCGCCGACGATGTGAGCGCCGTGCGGGTCGGACAGCGGGTCTCGGGTGAGGGGCACCTGGTGTGCGGAGCCTGTCGCAACTGCCGGGCCGGACGGCGCCACCTGTGCATCAACACGGTCGGCATCGGCGTGAACCGGGACGGGGCGTTCGCCGACTACCTGGTCATGCCGGCCGGAAACCTCTGGGTGCAACCCGATGAACTCGACCCCGACCTGGGGGCGCTGTTCGACCCGTTCGGCAACGCCACCCACACCGCGCTGTCGTTCCCGATCGCGGGGGAGGATGTGGTGATCACCGGGGCGGGGCCGATCGGGGTGATGGCCACCGCCATCGTGCGCCACGTGGGGGCGCGGTTCGTGGTGGTGACCGATGTGAGCGACGTGCGGCTCGAGCTGGCCAAGGCCGCCGGCGCCGACCTGGTGATCAACGCGGCGACCACGCCGTTGCGCGAGGCGATGGGCCGCCTCGGCATGCGGGAGGGCTTCGACATCGGGCTGGAGATGTCCGGGGCGCCGGCCGCGGTCTCGGACATGTTGGCGACGATGAACCACGGTGGCCGGGTGGCGATGCTGGGCCTGCCGCACGGCGACTATGCCATCGACTGGGGCCGGGTGATCACCCACATGCTCACCATCAAGGGCATCTACGGTCGCGAGATGTACGACACCTGGTACGCCATGAGTTCGATGCTGCAGACCTCCGCTGCGTTGCGGACGGCGCTGGGTTCGGTGATCACCCACCGGTTCGCCCCCGAGGAGTTCGACCGGGCGTTCGAGGTGGTGCGCTCGGGGAAGTGCGGCAAGGTGCTGATCGACTGGAGCTGAGCGTTCTCCGGTGGCGATCCCGTTTCGGCGGTAAGGGAGTCTGACGATGTACGGCACGATGCGAGAGCAGTTGCAGGCCACGCTGGCCGAGATCGAGGCGGCCGGGCTGACCAAGCACGAGCGCCGGTTGACCTCGCCGCAGTCGGCGCGGATCACGACCTCCTCGGGGGCGGCGCTGAACTTCTGTGCCAACAACTACCTGGGTCTCGCAGATCACCCGGACGTCGAGGCTGCCGCCGCAGAGGCGTTGCAGCAGTGGGGTTTCGGCATGGCCAGTGTGCGGTTCATCTGCGGCACCCAAGAGCTGCACGCCCGGCTCGAGGCGGCGTTGTCGGCCTTCCTGGGCACCGAGGACACCATCCTGTTCTCGTCGTGCTTCGACGCCAACGGTGGGGTGTTCGAGACGCTGTTCGATGAGCGCGACGCGATCATCTCCGACGAGCTCAACCACGCCTCGCTGATCGACGGCATCCGGCTGAGCAAGGCGTCGCGGTATCGGTACCGCAATGCCGATCTGGCCGATCTCGAGGCCCGGTTGCAGGCGGCGTCCGGGGCCCGGCGGCGGTGCATCGTCACCGACGGCGTGTTCTCGATGGACGGCTACCTCGCGCCGTTGCCGGGGATCTGCGACCTGGCCGAGACCTACGACGCGCTGGTGCTGGTGGACGACTCGCACGCGGTCGGGTTCGTCGGCCCGGGTGGGCGGGGTACGCCCGAACACTTCGGCGTGACGGATCGGGTCGACATCCTCACCGGCACCCTGGGCAAGGCGCTCGGCGGGGCGTCCGGCGGCTACGTGAGCGGCCCGGCCGAGGTCATCGCGCTGCTGCGGCAGCGGGCGCGACCGTACCTGTTCTCCAACGCGGTCGCGCCCAGCGTGGTGGCCGGCTCGCTCCAGGCACTCGAGCTCGCGGCGTCCTCGAATCAGGGGCGCGAGGCACTGCGCCGCAACAGCTCGCTGTTCCGGCACCTGATGACGGCCGAGGGTTTCGAGCTGCTGCCCGGGGAGCACCCGATCACCCCGGTGATGTTCCCCGGTGAGGACGGCGCGCGGCAGGCGGCTCAGGTGGCCGACCGGATGCTCGAGCTCGGCGTGTACGTCATCGCCTTCTCCTACCCCGTGGTGCCCACGGGGCGGGCGCGGATTCGGGTGCAGTTGTCCGCAGCACACAGCGAGGACGACGTCCGGGCCTGCGTGACAGCTTTCGTCACGGCCCGGAGCGCCGTCCTCGGTCGGTGACCCACGCCGGGGTTCACGCGGGATGCTGGACCGGCACCGTCGCGTTCTCGGGTCGGATCTCGTCCATCCAGGCGACGATCGCGTCGTCCGGTTCCAGCGGCATCGACACCTCGAGCACACCGTCACGGTAGACGGCGACGATGTCGTCGGAGTCGACACCCTCTGGCAGGCGGGCGGAGAAGGTGCGTGTTCCGTGCCAGCGCTGCGCGGTGAGCGTCAACACCCCGTTCTCGACGGTGACGCGAAGGTCGCGATCGGGGTCGATGCCCGGCAGCCCGGTACGCCACCCGTACCGGCCGTCCTGCCAGAACTCCTGGCACGCCATCCGGTTCTCGTCGTGGGGCGTCGCCGGCCGGTCGAGGGAGACCGGCGCCAGCGAGAACCACAAACCCATCCAGGTGGCCCAGGCCGGCCCGAGCGGCACGGCGGGCCGGCGTTCGATCTGATACATGATCATGTGTCTCACGGCCCTTCTCGTCCTCCCCGTGGCCCCGCCGGTTGCGAGGCGACCAGGGCTACCCAGGTCACAGCGCTGCATGGCGGTCGGACATCGGCGGACGGTGGCCGCGCATCGGGGCGCAGTGGCCCCATAGAACGAGTCTAGGCGTGAGCGGCCCTGCGGGTAACGGGCCAATGTCCTCGGGTCGGTCGCCGTGCCGTGGGAGTGTCCCCACGTCGTGCGATCGAACATGTGAACGATTTTCCTCGGACTGTGAGCGTGGCGGGGGAATGGACCGAGGCAGGTTCACCGGGGGTGCCGGTGAGCTCGAGGCGTATCGCTTTGGCCACCTCACGCAACAGCCCGTACCATCGCAGCACAGGCGTCGACCCGGCCATCACCGGCGAGCCTCCGGAAGAACAGAACGGTCGATCAGCTCGGTCGACCGATCCCAGTAGAACCGGACGGGACGGCCCGTCACAGCCGATCGAGAGAGGTCCGGCGCGTGCGTCGGGCAAGCGAGGTGGTACCGCGGTGCTCCCGGAACTCCGGTGGCGTCGTCCTCGCGGCGTAGTGCGAGCCGACCGAGGAGTACGACCCGTGTCCCAGCCCTATCCCGAGGTGCCCGCGAGCCCCGCCTTTCCTCAGCTCGAGGAACGGGTCCAGCGGTTCTGGGAGAGCGACAAGACCTTCCAGGCGAGCGTGGACGCCCGTCCGGCGGACGGCGTCGTCGACGGCGAGACCGTGACCGGTGGCAACGAGTTCGTCTTCTACGACGGTCCTCCCTTCGCCAACGGCCTGCCGCACTACGGCCACCTGCTGACCGGCTACGTCAAGGACGTCGTGCCGCGGTACCAGACCATGCGCGGGCGGCGGGTCGAGCGCCGCTTCGGTTGGGACTGCCACGGCCTGCCCGCCGAGGTCGAGGCCGAGAAGCAGCTCGGCATCGCCCACAAGGCCGAGATCGAGACGATGGGCATCGCCACCTTCAACGATGCCTGCCGTACCTCGGTGCTGGCCTACACCAAGGACTGGGAGGACTACGTCCACCGCCAGGCGCGCTGGGTCGACTTCGAGAACGACTACAAGACCCTCGACCTGGACTACATGGAATCGGTCATGTGGGCCTTCAAGTCTCTGTGGGACAAGGGCTTGGTCTACGAGGGCTTCCGGGTGCTGGCCTACTGCTGGCGTTGTGAGACCCCGCTGAGCAACACCGAGACCCGCATGGACGACGTCTACCGCGATCGGCAGGACCCTGCCGTCACCGTGGCCTTCGAGCTCACCAGCGGTCCGGCCGTCGGCGCCAAGGCGCTGATCTGGACGACGACCCCCTGGACGCTGCCGTCCAACCTCGCGATGGCGGTGAACTCGGACGTCACCTATGTCGTGGTCGGACACGAGGGCACCTCGTATCTGCTGGCCGAGGCGCGCCTGGCGGCGTACGCGCGCGAACTCGGGGACGACGCGGCGTCCCGCATCACAGCCCGGTTCACCGGCGCCGAGCTGGTCGGCTCGACCTACATCCCGCCGTTCGCCTACTTCGCCGGACGGCGCAACGCACACCAGATCCTGACCGCCGACTACGTCACCACCGAGGACGGCACCGGGATCGTGCACATCGCGCCGGCCTTCGGTGAGGAGGACAAGCTCGTCACCGACGCCGCCGACATCGAGCCCGTCGTCCCCGTCGATGCCCAGGGGCGGTTCACCAGCGAGGTCGGCGACTACGCCGGAATGCAGGTGTTCGAGGCCAACCCGCGCATCGTCGCCGACCTGAAGGCTGCCGGAACCCTGCTGCGGCACGAGACCTACGAACACCCCTACCCGCACTGCTGGCGCTGCGACAACCCGCTGATCTACAAGGCGGTGTCGAGCTGGTTCGTCAAGGTCAGCTCGTTCAAGGACCGCATGGTCGAGCTGAACCAGCAGATCCACTGGGTGCCCGAGCACATCAAGGAGGGCTCGTTCGGCAAGTGGTTGGCGAATGCCCGCGACTGGTCGATCAGCCGTAACCGGTACTGGGGCAGTCCGATCCCGGTGTGGGTGAGCGATGACCCGACCTACCCACGCACCGATGTCTACGGCTCGCTGGAGCAGTTGCAGGCCGATTTCGGCGTCGAGGTCACCGACCTGCACCGGCCCTTCATCGACGAGCTGACCCGGCCGAACCCGGATGACCCGCGCCCCGAAGGGCAACGGTCGACCATGCGCCGGGTGCCCGAGGTGCTGGACTGCTGGTTCGAGTCCGGCTCGATGCCGTTCGCGCAGGTGCACTACCCGTTCGAGAACAAGGACTGGTTCGAGCACCACTACCCGGGCGACTTCATCGTCGAGTACATCGGCCAGACCCGCGGCTGGTTCTACACCATGCACGTGCTGGCCACCGCCCTGTTCGACCGGCCGGCGTTCTCGAGCTGCGTCAGCCACGGCATCCTGCTCGGTGACGACAGCCGCAAGATGAGCAAGAGCCTGCGCAACTACCCCGACGTCCGCGAGGTCTTCGACCGCGACGGCTCGGACGCCATGCGCTGGTTCCTGATGAGCTCGCCGGTGCTGCGTGGCGGCAACCTGGTCGTCACCCAGCGCGGCATCCGCGACGGTGTGCGCCAGGTGATGCTGCCGCTGTGGAACGTCTGGTACTTCTTCTCGCTGTACGCGAACACGTTCGGCGAGAACGGGTATCGGGCCAACTGGGCCTCCGGTGAAGGCGCCACCACCTCGGACGACGTGCTCGACCGGTACCTGCTCGCCAAGACCCACGCCCTGGTCACCACCATGACCGAGCAGCTGGACGCCTACGACATCGCCGGTGCCTGCCAGAGCGTGCGTGACCACCTCGACGTGCTGACCAACTGGTACATCCGCCGGTCCCGGGAGCGGTTCTGGGCCACGGGAACCGAGGCGTCGGCCATCGCCTCGAGCCGGGCTGCGTTCGACACCCTGGCCCGCTCGCTCGAGGTGCTCACCCGGCTCGCCGCGCCGCTGCTGCCGCTGGTCACCGAGGACATCTGGCAGCAGCTCACCGGCGGGCGCAGCGTGCACCTGACCGACTGGCCGAGCCCCGACGAACTGCCCGCGGACGACGCCCTGGTGGCCGCCATGGACACCGCCCGCGAGGTCGCCTCGGCCACCTTGGGCCTGCGCAAGGCGGCGAACCTGCGGGTTCGGCTGCCGCTGCTCCAGCTCACCGTGGTCACTGCCGAACCAGCTGCGCTGCAGGGGTTCTCGGCGGTGATCGCCGACGAGGTGAACGTGCGCGACGTCCGGTTGGTCGATCTGGCCGATGCCGGGGGTCATGCCGTCGGGGTCACCGAACGGCTCACCGTCAACGCCCGCGCCGCCGGCCCGCGGCTGGGGCGCGCCGTCCAGCAGGTGATCCAGGCCAGCAAGGCTGGGGACTGGAGTCGAGGCGAGGACGGCGCCGTGGTCTGCGGTGGGGTGCCGCTGGTCGAGGGCGAGTTCGCGGTCGAGACCGTGGTCTCCGGTGCCGGTGAGGATCAGGTGGCCGTGGCGGTGCTGCCCGGCGGCGGGTTCGTCGTGCTGGACACCACCGTCACGCCCGAGGCCGCCCGCGAGGGGCTGGCACGCGACGTGATCCGGATCGTGCAACAGGCTCGGCGGGACGCGGGTCTGGCGATCGGCGACCGGATCGTGCTGCGGCTGACCACGCCATCCGATGACGTGGCTGCCGCGGTCGAGGCGCATCGCGACCTGATCGCCGGCGAGACGCTGGCCGACGAGGTCGTGCTGTCCGCGCAGGCCGAACGTGATGGGCAGGTCTCGTACGAGACGCTGTCCGGCGAGGCCGTGGCGGCCGTGTCGGTGGAACGCGCGTGACCGACACCGACCCGGTCGAGCGCCTCGAGGACGTCTACCGGGCGATCCTGTCCCGGGCACCCGAGCACGACCTGGTGCCGAGCCTCGACCGGATCAGAGCGGTCACCGAGCTGATGGGCGACCCGCAGACCTCGCTGCGCGCCGTCCATCTGACCGGCACCAACGGCAAGACCTCGACCACACGCATCGTCGAGCGACTGCTGCGCGAACACGGCTTGCGCACCGGTCGATTCGTCAGCCCGCACCTGTCCGACGTCCGCGAGCGGATCGCGATCGACGGCGAGCCGCTCTCGCCCGAGCGGTTCGTCGAGGTCTACGACGAGATCGCCCCGTATCTCGACCTGGTCGATGCCCGCTCGGCCGAGCGCGGCGAGCCACGGATGACCTTCTTCGAGGTGCTCGTCGCCATGGCGTACGCGGCCTTCGCCGACGCCCCGGCCGAGGTTGCCGTCATCGAGGTCGGCATGGGTGGTTCGTGGGATGCCACCAACGTGATCGATGCCGAGGTCGCCGTGATCACGCCGATCGCGATCGACCACCAGCACTTCCTCGGCCACGAGATCAGCCAGATCGCCACCGAGAAGGCCGGGATCATCAAGCCCGGTGCCGTGGCGATCATCGCCGACCAGGACAGTCACGAGGCGGCCGAGATCCTGCTGCGTCGTGCCGCCGAGGTCGGTGCCACGGTGGCCCGCGAGGGCCTCGAGTTCGGTGTGGCCGGGCGCGAGGTCGCCATCGGCGGACAGTTGCTGACCCTGCAGGGTCTCGGCGGCATCTACGAGGACCTGTTCCTGCCACTGCACGGCATTCACCAGGCGCAGAACGCGGTGTGTGCGCTGGCCGCCGTCGAGGCGTTCCTCGGCGCCGGGCCGAGCAGCGGACGGCTCGATCCGGACGTCGTCCGCGCCGCCTTCGCGGGGGTGGACTCGCCGGGCCGGCTCGAGGTCGTGCGCCGCAGCCCCACGATCATGGTGGACGCCGCGCACAACCCCGCCGGTGCCCAGGCGCTCGCCGACTCGATCGACGACGCGTTCGGGTTCGCCCGTCTGATCGGGGTGGTCGGGGTGATGGCCGACAAGGACGTGATCGGCATCCTGGACGCGCTGCAACCCGTGCTGGACGAGGTCGTCGTGACCCGTTCGGCGTCCCCGCGCGCCATGGCGCCGGACGAGCTGGCCGAGATCGCCCGGGAGGTCTTCGGCGAGGATCGCGTGCACGTCGCCGACCGGCTCGACTCGGCTCTCGACCTGGCCGTGGCCCGGGCCGAGGTCGACCACGAGCCGGGTGCCGGAGTGCTGGTCACGGGCTCGATCCCGCTGGCCGGAGAGGTGCGCACGCTGCTGCGGGTGGACCGATGAGATCTCCGCGCCGCACCCTCGCCGCCAGCATGCTCGCGCTGGAGTCGATCTCGGTGTTCCTGGGCGGCCTGGCGGGTAAGGCAACCACCACCATCAGCCTCGGCCGCTCGATGCTGATCCTGGGAGCCTTGGCGCTGGCCTGCCTCGTGGCGGCCGGCCTGCTGCGCTCGCGCGCGGGCTACGTTCTGGGCAGCGTGCTGCAGGTCGCGGTGATCGCCACCGGGTACTGGATCCACGCCATGTACATCGTGGGGGTGGTCTTCGCGGTGCTCTGGTTCGCCGCCCTGCGGGTGGGCACCCGCGTCGAGCGCGATCGCGCCCGGATCGCGCAGGAGCTGGACCGCCGACGCGAGGCAGGTCAGTCCTCGACCTGAGCACGGTGTGTGGGTGTCCTCGCCCCAAACCCTCGGTGATCATGCAATCCGTGCACAAAACGTGCGCGGATTGCATGATCACCAAGAATGGGTGCTCGCGGTGCACACCATCCAGGGATCACCTCGAGCGGCATTGCACCTGAGACCTCTGGTCCAGGGCCTGGTATGCCCGGTCTGGCTATGCTTCGGCCGTGGACCGAACCCTCGTACTGATCAAGCCGGACGGCGTCGCGCGCGGGTACGTGGGGGAGGTGCTGCGCCGGATCGAGGCCAAGGGCTACACGATCGTGGCGATGGATCTGCGCCGAGCCGACCGAGCGCTGCTCGATGCCCACTATGCCGAGCACGTCGGAAAGCCGTTCTTCGACGACCTGGTGGGCTTCATGAGCTCCGGCCCCGTGGTGGCCGCGGTGATCGAGGGCCAACGGGTGATCGAGGGCTGGCGCTCGCTGGCGGGCACCACCGACGCCACCAAGGCGGCCCCGGGCACCATCCGCGGTGACCTGGGTCGTGACTGGGGCAACGGCTCGACCGAGAACCTGGTGCACGGGTCGGACTCGCCCGAGTCGGCGGCCCGCGAGATCGCGCTCTGGTTCCCCGGCCTGGCGGGCTGAGCCCACCTCGTCAGCATCACCCGGTGCAAGCCGGGTTAGGGTTGCCTACATGCCCGTGCGGAGCGTCTTCGAAGACCTGGAACCGTTGCTGCCCTTGGTCAGCAAGCCGATCCAGTACGTCGGCGGTGAGCTCAACAGCACGGTCAAGGACTGGGACCTCGTCGGCGAGGCCACCGTGCGCTGGGCACTCATGTACCCCGACGCGTACGAGGTCGGCCTGCCCAACCAGGGCGTCATGATCCTCTACGAGGTCATCAACGAGCGGGACGACGCGTTGGCCGAGCGCACGTATGCGGTTTGGCCCGAGATGGAAGCGCTGATGCGCAGCCACGGCGTCCCGCAGTTCACGGTCGATGCCCACCGGCCGGTGGGAGCGTTCGACGTCTTCGGGGTGTCCTTCTCGACCGAGCTCGGCTACACCAACATGCTCACGGCGCTCGACCTGGCCGGCATCCCGCTGAGCGCCGCCGACCGCGGCGAGGATCACCCGATCGTCCTCTCCGGGGGACACGCCGCCTTCAACCCCGAGCCGATCGCCGAGTTCATCGATGCCGCGATCCTGGGGGACGGCGAGCAGGCCGTGCTCATGGTGACCGACCTGGTCGGGGCCTGGAAGCGTGAGGGGCGCCCCGGTGGACGACTCGGCCTGCTGGAGCGCCTTGCCGCGACCGGCTCGGTCTACGTGCCCGCCTTCTACGACGTCGACTACACCGCCGACGGTCGCATTCGTCGGGTGGCTCCCAACCGCCCGGGCGTGCCGTGGCGGGTCAGCAAGCACACCCTGATGGACCTGGACTCCTGGCCCTACCCCAAGCAGCCGCTGGTTCCGCTCGCCGAGAGCGTGCACGAGCGGATGAGCGTCGAGATCTTTCGCGGGTGCACCCGCGGCTGCCGGTTCTGCCAAGCCGGAATGATCACCAGGCCGGTGCGGGAGCGGAGCACCCACGGTATTCGAGGCATGGTCGAGAAGGGCTTGGCGGCAACGGGTTTCGAAGAGGTCGGGCTGCTCAGCCTGTCCAGCGCCGACCATTCCGAGATCGCCGACCTGACCAAGCAGCTGGCCGACACCTACGACGGCACCAACACCGGGTTGTCCCTGCCCAGCACCCGCGTCGATGCGTTCAACATCGACCTGGCCAACGAGCTGTCCCGCAACGGACGGCGATCCGGGCTGACGTTCGCGCCCGAGGGCGGTAGCGAACGCATTCGCAAGGTGATCAACAAGATGGTCACCGAGGACGACCTGGTGCGTACCGTGACGGCCGCCTACTCGGCCGGCTGGCGTCAGGTGAAGCTCTACTTCATGTGCGGACTGCCCACCGAGACCGACGAGGACGTGCTGCAGATCGCCGAACTCGCCAAGCGGGTCATCGAGACCGGACGCCGCGTGACCGGCACCCGCGACATCCGGTGCACCGTCAGCATCGGCGGCTTCGTGCCCAAGCCGCACACCCCGTTCCAGTGGGCCGCTCAACTCGACCACGAGACCACCGACGCCCGCCTGGCCAAGCTGCGCGACGCCGTCCGGTCGGATCGCAACTACGCCCGCGCGATCGGATTCCGCTACCACGACGGCAAGCCGGGCATCGTCGAGGGACTGTTGTCGCGCGGTGACCGGCGGCTGTCCGCGGTCATCCGGGCGGTGTGGGCGGACGGTGGCCGCTTCGACGGCTGGAGCGAGCACTTCAGTTTCGATCGATGGATGAGCGCGGCCGAGACCGCGCTGGCGAGCGAACCGGTGGACGTCGACTGGTACACCACGCGCGAGCGTGACCAGAGCGAGGTGCTGCCCTGGGACCACCTGGACTCGGGGCTGGACAAGGACTGGCTGTGGGAGGACTGGCAGGACGCTGTCGGATCCGCTGACGCCGTCGAGGTCGAGGACTGCCGCTGGACCCCGTGCTTCGACTGCGGCGTCTGCCCGCAGCTGGGCACCGAGATCCAGCTCGCCCGCCCGCACTGACCGGCGGCTCAGCCGAACCGTTCAGGTCGTGGCTCGCACCGTTCAGCTCGTGCGGTCCACCTGGACGGAGAAGATGGCGCTCTGAGCCGAGGCCGGCAGGAGCGCGGTCAGCCCGGTCTTCGCATCGAGGGCACCGCACAACCGGTCGGTGATGGCCGCCAGCGCGCAGTCGACCCCACGCATCTGGGGATCAGCGCTGTGCAGCCGCACCGGCAGGTCGGCGGCCTGGGCCAGCGGCGCGGTCAGCGACACGGCCACGGCCGAGATGCGCCCGGCCCGGGCCGGGGTCGGCACCACGACCGAGGTGGCCAGCTGGTAGCGCACCACGGCGGTCGTGTAGGGCTTGCCGGCGACCGGTGCGGCGCTGAATCCGGTGGCCGACGTGCCGGTCACCGGGGCGAGCACGCCGTCGAGCTCGACCTGGATGCTGCGTATCGTCGAGCGGACCTCGCTGGTCATCGACGGCAGCTGAAGGGCCAACGGCTCGCTGCGCGGGTCGACCAGGCGCAGGCTCTCGTAGGCGTCGACCGACGTGCCGTCGCGGTCGAGAGCGATCTCGAGATGGGTTCCGGGCGTGTCGATCCCGGGGCCGGTGGCCGGCACACTCGCCGGGCGGACCACGGGGCCGGACCCCGGCCAGGGCATCGGCGTCGCCTTCGCCCCGGTTGCGGCGGTCGGCTCGGACGACGCGGCCGGCGAGGCTGCTCCGGTGACCGGTGCCGAGGCGCCGGCCGAGGGTTGCGGGGTGGAGGCCGTGGGGGAGCTGTCGCACCGCGAGGCGAGTGCCAGCAGCAGCGCCGCCAGGATCACCGCCATCAGCATCAGGAACCACCACGGACGACGCGTGGTCTCGGACTCGCTGCGCTCGAAGGAGTCGGCGACCGCGTCGGCGGTCGGGGGCACCCCGCCGAAGGTGTCGGGCAGCGGCGCTGCCGGCGGAGCACCGCGTTCGTTGTCCAGCTCGCGGCGCAGTTGTTCGATGGAGGCGCGCAGGTCCTGGGCCTCGGCCTCCTTGGCGTCCAGCGACTCGCGCAGTGCCGCCGTGCTCTCGATCTTCTGGCGCAGGCCCGACAGCGGCGCCCGGACGGGACGAACCGCCACCGGGGACGTGGGGCGGCGGGGGTGGCGCGACTTCAATCCCGGCGAACTCGACACGGGACGGGGTGGCGCGACCACGGGCACGGGGGCGTCGGCGCGGCGCGTCTCGGGGACGGCGTCCCCGGTGATCTCGGGTGGCTCGGCCTCGGTGGACAGCGCCCCGGCCGGAACCGGTTCGGCGGGCGCAGGGACAACGGTGGGCAGCGTCGAGGCCTGCTCGACGATCTCCCCCGTGGTCGAAGCGGGATTCCGCTCCGTCATCTGTACCTCCCACCACCCGGATCAAGCCCGCCACGTGCAAAGAGACGGCCTTGTTACCGGACACACTATCCGGATCCAGACGTCACGATGGTCACACTCGGTGTCAAACGTCCCGCTCGTGACCAAGCTGGTACGACCCGTCCGTGACGGTTCGGCCAAGCTGCCACCGAATGTCGCATCCTCGGCCCTAGAGTGTGCTCACGCAGAGCAGCCGACAACCGCGGTTGCGCGCAGATTGGTCACGATCGGCCATGACACGGAGGTCTCGATGGGTGTTCGCTGGGCTCGCGGCCTGCTGAGCGTGCTGGCGCTGGCATTGGCGAGCACCGCGGCGCTGTTCGCCGTGCCGATGAGCGCGGGCGCCGCCTCGACCGGTGACGTCTTCGTCGTCCACGGGCTCGTGGGCTCTCCCGCGGACGTCGTGGTCGATGGCCACACGGTTGCCGCCGCGGCGGCGCCCAAGACGATCGTCGGTCCGTTGCACCTGGCCGCCGGTCCGCACGTGCTGACGTTGAAGAACGCCGGTACCTCCGTGGTGACCGGATCGTTCACCGTCAAGGCCGGCGAGAGCATCGACGTCGTCGCCCACCGCAGTGCCGATGCGGCCCGGTCGGCGGTCATCACGGTCTTCGGCAACGATCTGCGCGCCATCGCCCCCGGCAAGTCCCGGTTGGTGGTCTCCCACGTGGCGGCCGCGCCGCCGGTGGACATCCGCGACAACGGCAAGGTGATCTTCCGCAACGTCGCCAACGGCGAGTCGCTGACGGTCGAGAACAAGGCCATGGACTGTCTGATCGACATGGTGCCCACGGCGACCAGCGGCCCGGTGATCCTCGACCCCGTCACGGTGACGCTGCAGCCGGGAACCCTGGTGCGGCTGTACGCGATCGGTGACGCCACGGCCGGCACGACAGACGCCGTCCTGCACGTGATGCGCCTGGGTCTGGTCGGTTCGAAGCGCCCCGGCGTTGTGCGCACCGGTGACGGCGGCCAGGCTGCCGACACCGTGATCGGCGGTACCTCGCCGGCGACGTGGGCGCTGCTGGCGGCGTTCACCGCCTTCGCCGGGCTGGTCCTGCTCAACCGCCGCTCGACGGCCGGTCCGGTGATCGGTAGCCGGCACTCCCGGTGAGAGGTCGCTCGACCCTGGTCCTGATCGGCCTGGGTGCCTACGGCGTGAGCATGGCCGCCTCGGGTGTGGCGCTCGCCGTGGCGCCCGCTGTGCCGGTGCCTGCCGTGGTGACGGTGCTGTCCGAAACCTCGGCTGCGGCGGCACCGGGCCTCGTGGAGCCCTCCCTGATGCCGCCCCTGGCCTCCTCGTCGGCGCGCCCTGCGCCGGCGGTCTCGGTACCCGTCGTCCGGGGCACCGGCGAACAACTGGCCACCTTCGTGCCCACCCGGATGGTGTTGCCCAGCGGTCGTCAGGCACCCGTCCAGGTTTCGGACGTCGCCGAGGACGGCAGCCTGGTGATCCCGGACCGGCCCGACACCGTCGGTTGGTGGGACGGCGGGGCACATGCCGGTGACCCGTCCGGCAGTCTGGTGATCGCCGGCCATGTCGATTCCCGCACGTACGGATTGGGTGCCCTGGCCGAGCTGAAGTGGGCCAAGGCCGGCGAGGTCATCGTGCTTCAGGCCGGCAAGAAGCGGCAGCGCTACCGGATCCAGCGGGCGCTGCAGATCAACCAGCAGAGCCTGGCCCAGGACGACGAGTTCTTCAGTCAAGCGGGGCCGCATCGCCTGGTTCTGATCACCTGCGGTGGGCCGTTCGACCGGGCCAAGCACCGCTACCGGGACAACTACGTCGTCGTGGCACTGCCGCTGCGCGCTTAGGGTTCTGGTCATGGCCCGCCAGCCCGAAGGACCTCCACCGCCGCCCACGGTGCAACGCGTGCGCATCCGGTACGCCAAGCGGGGCCGGCTGCGGTTCACCAGCCACCGTGACTTCCAGCGCGCGCTGGAGCGTGCCCTGCGGCGGATCCAGGCGCCGATGGCCTACTCGGCGGGGTTCAATCCGCATCCCAAGATCTCCTACGCCAATGCCGCCCCCACCGGCGCGGCCAGTGAGGCCGAGTACCTCGAGCTGGGACTGGCGGCGCGGGTCGAGCCGGACGCGCTGCGGGCCGCCCTGGACGCCGCGCTCCCGCCCGGCCTGGACGTGATCGACGTGGTGGAGGCCCGCACCTCGGGCCTGGCCGATCGGCTCGAGGCCTCGTTGTGGCGGATCGAGCTGCCCGGGGTCGACCCGGACGCCGCCGCGGCGGCCGTGGAGGCCTTCCGCGTGGCAGACCGGGTCGAGGTCAGCCGGATGACGAAAGCGGGCCTGCGGACCTTCGACGCGCGGGCAGCGGTGCTCGATGTGCGCGTCGAGACCACCACCTCCGAGGCACTCGAGTCGGCGGGCCGATCTGCCGAGGAGATCAGCAGTACGGGTGTCGCTCGAGTCACCGACGGTGGCTGTGCGATACTTCGTCTGGTCGTCCGGCATGTCACACCGGCTGTTCGACCCGACGATGTCCTCGCCGCACTCAGGTCGCAGGCCCTCCTCGCGCCGCCGTCTCCAGCCCGGATGACGCGACTGGCGCAGGGACCGCTGGACGACCGGAGCGGCGCGGTGGCCGATCCACTGACCGCCGACCGGACCTCGTAACAGAGATGCTTCCGTTTCGCCGAGCCCGGCGGGACGAACGCGACAACCGCCCCGCGCGGTGCTGATGGTGTGAGCGGCACCCGGGGTTGAACGGGAGTACCCGTGACGCTCGACAATGAGCAGGCACCCAGCACCACGACCAGCACCACCTCGACCACCACCCCGCGCCGCCGCCGAGCGGCCTCTCGCCCGGCCGGCCCGCCGGCACCTGTGGTTCCCGACACGCCCGCGGACAGCCCCACCGGCCCGAGCATCGACGGCGCCGCTGTCGAGGCCCCTGTTGTCGAGGCCTCTGCTGCCGAGGGCTCTGCTGGCGAGGTTCCGCCGGCGCCCAAGCGCCGCACCCGCAAGAAGGCCGTCGCCGCCCCCGCGGTGGCTGCTGCCGAGACCCCCACCGAGCCGGTTGCCGAGCCGGTTGCCGAGCCCGAGACGGCTCCCGCCGCCGCACCCAAGCGGCGCACCCGCAAGAAGGCCGTGGCAGCGCCACCGGCCGAGGCCACCGAACCGCCCGTCGAGACCTCGGCTGAGTCCGCCGCGGCCCAGCCGGCGCGCCTCGCCGTGGCCGAGTCCGCCGTCCTGGACGAGGACGAGACGCTCGAGTCCGCCGCTGCGCTCGATGCCCCGACGTCGCTGAGCATGCCGCTGTTCCAGGCACCGGCGCCGCTACCTGCCACCACCGGTGGCCGCCGCCGGGCGGCGAGCCGCCCCGCCGGGCCGCCGGTCGTCGAGCTCGTGGCCGACGAGCCGGTGCCCGCCGTGGCCGAGCCCGCCGCACCGGCACCTGCCGACGACGAGGCCGAGGACGACGAGGCCGGGCGCCCGCGGCGGCGCCGTCGTGGCGGTCGGGGACGACGTCCCCGCGGTCGCGAGGACGGCGATGCCGAAGAGACCACCACCGGCGAGGCCGCCGACGGCGAGAACGCCGGGGAGTCCGGCGCGGCTGCCGCGGCCGAGTCGGCAGAGTCTGCCGAGTCAGCCGAGGACGGCGACGACGAGGACGAGGACACGCCTGCGGGCACCCGGCGTCGTCGTCGGCGTCGTCGGCGCAGCGGTGGCGGCGGCGAGGCCGGCACGGACGACGACCCGCCGAACACGGTGGTCCGGGTCCGCGAGGGCCGGCGCGGCTCCAGCGGCGGTTCGGGCAGCGGTGACGTCACCGGGCTGCGCGGGTCGACCCGGCTGGAGGCCAAGAAGCAGCGCCGCCGTGAGGGGCGCGAGGCCGGCCGGCGTCGTCCGGTCATCACCGAGGCCGAGTTCCTGGCCCGGCGCGAGAGCGTCGACCGGGTCATGCTGGTGCGTGAGCTCGAGGGCCGCACCCAGATCGGCGTGCTCGAGGACGGCGTCCTGGTCGAGCACTACGTCGCCCGGCGCACCCAGACCTCGATGGTCGGCAACGTCTACCTCGGCCGGGTGCAGAACGTGCTGCCCAGCATGGAGGCCGCCTTCATCGACGTCGGCAAGGGGCGCAACGCCGTCCTGTACGCCGGTGAGGTCAACTGGGACGCCGCGGGCCTGGACGGGCAGGCCAAGCGCATCGAGCACGCCCTCAAGTCGGGTGAGTCCGTGCTGGTGCAGGTCACCAAGGACACCATCGGCCACAAGGGCGCCCGGCTGACCAGCCAGATCTCGCTGCCTGGCCGCTACCTGGTCTACGTGCCGAACGGCTCGATGACCGGCATCAGCCGCAAGCTGCCCGACACCGAGCGGGCCCGGCTGAAGAAGATCCTGCGCGACGTCGTGCCCGAGGAGGCCGGCGTGATCGTGCGCACGGCCGCCGAGGGGGCCTCGGAGGACGAGCTGCGCCGTGACGTGGCCCGCCTGGCCGCCCAGTGGGAGGACATCGCCGCCAAGGCGAAGGCGGTCAACGCCCCGAACCTGCTGTACGGCGAGCCCGACCTGGCGATCCGCGTGGTCCGCGACATCTTCAACGAGGACTTCTCCTCGCTGCTGGTCAGCGGCCCCGACACCTGGGACACGCTGCGCGGCTACATCGGTCACGTCGCGCCCGACCTGGTCGAGCGCATGCACAAGTGGGACGCCGACGAGGTGGTCGACGGGTCGGCGCGGGGCGACATCTTCGCCGCGCACCGGGTGGACGAGCAGCTCGCCAAGGCGCTGGATCGCAAGGTGTGGCTGCCCTCGGGTGGGTCGCTGGTCATCGACCGCACCGAGGCGATGACCGTCATCGACGTCAACACCGGCAAGTTCACCGGCTCCGGCGGCAACCTCGAAGAGACGGTGACCAAGAACAACCTCGAGGCGGCCGAAGAGATCGTCCGCCAGCTGCGGCTGCGCGACATCGGCGGGATCATCGTCGTCGACTTCATCGACATGGTGCTCGAGTCGAACCGCGAGCTGGTGCTGCGCCGGCTGCTCGAGTGCCTGGGGCGTGACCGCACCAAGCACCAGGTCGCCGAGGTGACCTCGCTCGGGTTGGTGCAGATGACCCGCAAGCGGGTCGGCCAGGGCCTGCTGGAGGTCTTCAGCGAGACCTGCGAGCACTGTGGCGGCCGGGGCCTGATCATGCACGACGAGCCGGTCGAGAAGCGTCAGCAGGACGGTGGCGGCGCCTCGGGTGGCAACAGCTCCGGTGGCAACGGCTCGGGTGGCAGTGGTTCGGGTGGTTCGGGCCGCAGCGGTCGCAGCCGGGGTCGCAGTCGCGGCCAGGGCGGCAACTCGGGTCAGGCGGCGCCGGTCGAGGCCGCCGCAGGCTGATCCAGGCTTACGCAGGATCATCGGCGGGATTTGGTGTCGCCAGGGCGCACCGAATCCCGCCGTTGTGGTGCGACCCGGGTGGTCAGTCCGGGGCGATCGCGCAGCTCGCGGTCGCGCCCGGCAACCGGTACCGGTTCGCGGCGATCACGCGGTAGATCAGCTCGACCACGAGTCGCACCAGGGGCAGCCGCATCGCGTGTCCGGTCCATCGCGCCCACCGGTGCGGCGAGGTGGTCACCAGGATCGCGACGGCGTTGCCCGCGGTGGCGCGCAGCTGCTGCGTGGCGTCCAGCAACACCACGGAGCGGGCGAGCTGGTCGCGCAGCGGGTCGGTGACGTGCGCCGGTTCGCCCTGCCACGGCACGATCGGGACGGCGGGGCGCACATGGCGCTGCAGCCAGCGTGCCGAGGCGGTGCAGAACCCGCAGTCGCCGTCGTAGAGGAACCTCACGTCGTCCAGTCTCGCTCGAGAGCAGGAACCCAGGAACCCAGGAACCCGGGAACCCGGGAACCCCGCGTCAAGCACCCAGCGCCACGAAGGCCTCGGCCGTACGCCGGGTGGGCAGGGTCCGATCGTCCCGGTAGAGATCGTTTCGTGCGCCCGCCAGTGCCCTGGCCAGGCTCGCCCCGCCGGAGAGGCGGCGGTGCATCGCGGTCATCAGGGGCACCGCCTGCGCATCGGCCACCGGGACCACGCTGGCCACCACCCCGGTGCTGCCGCCGGCCACCAGCGCCCCGACGACCCCCAGCAGCTCGTCGGCGCCCGCCGGTGCTCCGACCGCTGAACTGCAGGCCGAGAGCACGACCTGGTGGGGGGTGCGCTGTACCTGTTCCAGGTCGTAGCCGGTCAGCGGTCCATCGGCGAGCTCGATGGCCGAGAACAGCGGACTGTCGGCGCGCAGGGTGCCGTGCGCGGCGATGTGCACCAGACGGGCGCCGTCCATGGCTGTGGTGACAGCGTGGACCGTGGCGGCCGACCCGGTCAGCACCGTCGCCTCGGGGTAGAGCTCGGCCAGGGCGTCGATCTCGTCCCGGGCGGCGCCGAGTCTCGGACCTCCGACCAGGACCACGCGGTCGGTGGCCGGAGGATCGGCGGTCAGGGCGCGCAGCCACACCGTGGCTGACGGTGCCACCACGGTGGCGCGGTTGCGCAGCACCGGCAGCAGGCTCCAGGGCACGGCATGCAGACTGCCGGGGGGTGCCAGGACGACGTCCTCGCCGCGGATCTGCTCGGCGACATCGCCGAGCAGGGCCGTCTGCAGTCGTCGGCCCAGCCCTTCGGCGTCCATCGGCCGCCGTGCGGTGCCGGAGATCTCGCGACGCAGGGCGAACAGCAGGTGGTCCAGCTCGCGCCGGGCCGCGTCCGCCGGACCCACCCGGTGCAACCGAGCCGAGCCGTCCTGCACGTGGACGGCGTGCAGGGTTCCGTCGATCACGGACAGGTGCACCAACTCCGGCGCCGGCCGGGCGGCACCGGCGCGTAGGGCGGCCAACACCGTCCGGCCGGTGGCAGGGCGCGACTCGGGGGCGCCGTGCCCGGGTTGATGCAGCACGCGGGAGCGAACGCGGTCCTCCAACCGTCGGCGGTCGCGGCGCAGCGAGGGGTTGTCGGTGTCGGCGAGCCGGCGGATCGTCGCCCGCAGCGCCGTGAGCTCGGCCGCCAAAGCCGGGTCCGAGGGCGGACGCACCGGGGGAGTGGCCAGCACCACGGCCCGCCAGCGCTCGCTCCAGGTCAGCACCGATTCGGGATCACCGAGCTCGATCGCTCGGCGGAGCGCCAGCGTGGCCAAGGCGGCGCCCTGAGCCGTGGCCGCGCTGCGCAGTTCCGTGGCACCGAGCGTGCTCAGGTGGGTGTCGAGCACCCTCAGGCCGGCGGCGCAGGCTCGCAACAGACCCGGCCCGTCGTCCGCGGCGGCCCGCAGCGTGGCACGGGCCAGCCACCCGGTCACCTGGGCGCTGGTGGGTGCCCGGCGTGGGGGCACCGCGGCGAGCAGTTCGGCCTGGGCCAACCGGGGACGGCGTTGGGCCAGGGCGAGTTGACCGGCCAGCAGGTGCGCCGCGCCGGCCAGCTCGACGTCCCGGCCGTCGACGCTGCGGGCCAGGCCGACCGCGCGGCGCAGCAGGGCGGGTTGCCCACGGGCATCGTCGCCGGCCAGTTGGGCCTGCAGCAGCACCAGGCGCACCTCGGTGGCGGCATGCGGATGACTGCTGCGGCGGTAGTGGATCAGGGCCTTCTCGGCGTGCCGGGCGGCGGTGTCCGGGTCGCCGTCGGCGAGCGCTGCCTGGGCCGCGGAGCGGTGAAGCGCTGCCGTACTGGCTGCCGAGCCGGAGTACTCGACCACGTCGGCCAGGGCGTGCTCCGCGGTGACGACGGCCTCCCGGGTCAGCCCGGCGGCCAACAGCACGGCGCTGCGATTGATCGCCAGATCGGGTTCGACCACCTCGAGACGGGCGAACAGTTCCCCGGCCAGGTGGAGCATGCGCAGCGCCCGGGGCAGGTCGCCCTGGGCATGGGCCGCCAGCCCTCGCTCCATGCGGACGTAGGCGTACTCGGCGTGTTGCCCACTGATCAGGAAGAGCTGCTCCGATCGGGCATGATCGCGATCGGCTCGCCCGGCCTCGCCCAGGGCCAGATGGAACATCGCGCGGTGATTGAAAGCCCTTGCCTGCCAGAGGGTTTCATCGCGTCGCAGCAGTTTGACGGCCTCGCGGGCATCGGCCAGCCCCTGGTGATACCGGCCGATGAGCCAGAACACGTGAGCCCGGCGGATCAGGATCCGGCCCCGGGTGCGGCCGCTGCCGGCGGCCACGGCGTCGTCCAGGGCGGTCAGGGCGGGTCGGGTGCGTCCGGCGAGCGCCAGGGCGACGCCGAGACTCGAGGTGACATCGAGGACTCGCTCACTGTCGCCGGCTGCCTCGGCCCAACGACGAGCCCGCCGCAATTCGGTGATCGATTCCTCGATGGCCCCGTAGTGGCGGAACACGACGCCGATCGTCTGGTGGGCGGCACTGGCCAGTCGCGCCTCCGGTCGGCCGGCGAGCACTTCACGAGCGGCCACCAGGGCACTCGACGGGTCGGCAAGGGCCAGGGCCAGCAGCTGCTCGGGATCGGTCGTGGTCGAGGCGCCGCTGATCGGTGTGGGGTGAGTTGGCATGGTTCATTCCGCTTGCGTTGATCGTCACGACACGATGAGATGACGATCTCAGTCGATGATCGACGGTTTCCCTGGAGGCCCACCATGGCGGATCCGCGCGAGAATGACCAGGTCGAGCTGATCCTCGCCGCCTTCGAGGGCGACGTGGTCGCCCATCCACCGAACTGGCGTGATCCGGATCAGACCCTGGCCTATCTCTACCGGCCGGACACCGTGATGGCGCGAGCCGAGGACGCCGGTGTGGTGGGTGAGGCCCTGAGCGCCCTGGACGCCGAGCCTCGCCGGCTGGACGATTCGCCGGTCTCGGGGGTGGTGGCGTTCCGGATCACCGTGCCCGACCGTCACCGGGAGAACCGCCGGGGCCTGGTCGGGCTGCTGGACGAGGTCAACGATCGCCTCGGCCGGCCGATCGCCCGGCCGGAGCACCTGCTCTACGTCTGTGGTCATCCCTGCCCGGCCACCGAGCCGGAGGAGGTGCACACCGACGTCGTGACGCCGACGGTGCGATTCACCCGGCCGCCGACCGCCTGCTGCGGTTCGGCCACGTGCGGCTGCGGACCTGCTGCCGCCGGGTGGGGGATGTCGATCCTGGCGGTCGACACCGGCATCGACCGTCAGACCGTCGAGCAGTGGCCGTGGACCCATGGGGTCGAGGGCGATCCGGACCCGGGGGTGCGCACCGGGCCGCAGGCGGACGAGATCCTGCCCTACGGCGGCCATGGCACCTTCGTCGCCGGGTGTGCCCGGGTGGTGGCGCCGCGGGCCGACGTGTTCGTCAGCGACGCCCTGGTCGTGGCGACCGGCGCGGCCTACGAGCGCGACATCGTCGCCCAGATCCAGGCGCGGCTCGACCAGCAGGTGCCGGATGTCCTGGTCTACACCTTCGCCACCAACACCTACGGCGATCAGGGTCTGGTGTCCTTCGACGTGCTCTACGAACAGCGCCTGAGGCACCTGAAGGGCCTGGCGATGCTCGCCCCGGCCGGCAATGACGGCTGGTCCTACCCGATGTACCCCGCCGCCTATGACTGGGTCACCGGCGTGGGGGCGCTCGAGCCGGACTGCGCCTCGATCGCGAGCTACTCCAACCACGGACCGTGGGTCGATGTCTACGCCCCGGGCACCGACCTGGTGAACGCCTTCTCGACGGGTCGGTTCACCTGTGTCGAGGACCCGTTCAAGGGCGATCGACGGTCCTTCACCGGCCTGGCACGCTGGAGCGGCACGTCGTTCGCCACCCCGTTGGTGGCGGGAATGGTCGCCGCCAGGGCGTCCGGCTGCCAGATCAGCGCCGCCACGGCGCTCAAGCACCTGTTGGTCGAGGCGCGGTTGGTGCGGGTTCCCGGGGTGGGACCGGTGCTGGTGCCCTGATCGGCGGATGATCACCGGTTTGACCCTGCCAAGGGTGCTCCGTACGCTGTCCGTTGGTGTGTGCGAGGTTCTCGCCCGCTGTGGCCTGGTCGCTCGAGTCGACCGGGGCGTCTGTATGACCGGAGTTCACGCGAGTTCCACGCGAGAGAGTGAGTACCAGGTGTACGCGATCGTCCGCGCCGGTGGCCGGCAGGAGAAGGTTGCCGTCGGCGATGTGCTGAACGTCGACCGGCTGGACGGCGAGCCCGGCTCGACCGTGAAGCTCACCCCCGTGCTGCTCGTCGACGGGTCCACCGTCACCAGCGACGCCGATGCGCTCGCCAAGGTGAGTGTGACCGCCGAGATCGTCGAGGCCTCCAAGGGTCCCAAGATCGTCATCATGAAGTTCAAGAACAAGACCGGGTACCGCAAGCGTCAGGGCCACCGGGCCCAGCTCACCCGCATCAAGGTCACCGGCATCTCCTGACGTCAGAAAAGGGCTGAGACACCATGGCACACAAAAAGGGCGCCAGTTCCTCGCGGAACGGGCGTGACTCGAACGCGCAGCGCCTGGGCGTCAAGCGGTTCGGCGGGCAGGTCGTCGGCGCCGGCGAGATCATCGTGCGTCAGCGCGGCACCCACTTCCACCCGGGCGAGAACGTCGGCCGTGGTGGGGACGACACGCTGTTCGCGACCGCGTCCGGCGCTGTGGAGTTCGGCACCAAGCGGGGACGCCGCGTCGTCAACGTGGTGCCGGCGGAGTAACGCCGGTTCTCGACTCCGTGAAGGGCGGGCCGGTCAGCCGGTCGGCCCTTCACGCATGTCTGGCTGTGGCGTGGAGAGTAAGGCAGTTCGATGACCACCTTTGTGGACCGTGTGGTGCTGTACCTGGCCGCCGGTGACGGCGGCAACGGCTGCGCCTCGATCCATCGCGAGAAGTTCAAGCCGCTCGGCGGCCCCGACGGCGGCAACGGCGGTGATGGCGGCGACGTGATCCTGGTCGTCGACCCCTCGGTGACCACCCTGCTCGACTACCACCACTCGCCGCATCGCACCGCCCCTGCCGGCAAGGCCGGGCAGGGCAGCAACCGGGCCGGGGCCAGCGGCAACGATCTGGTGCTGCGAGTGCCCGACGGCACCGTCGTCAAGAGCATGGACGGCGCCGTGATCGCCGACCTGCTCGGCGCCGGCACCCGCTTCGTCGCCGCGGCCGGCGGCAAGGGCGGGCTGGGCAACGCCGCGCTGGCCTCCACCCGGCGCAAGGCACCCGGATTCGCCCTGCTCGGCGAGCCCGGCGCGAGCGGCCAGGTGGTGCTCGAGCTCAAGACCGTGGCGGACGTCGCGCTGGTCGGCTACCCGAGCGCCGGCAAGTCCTCGCTGGTGGCGGCCCTGTCCGCGGCCCGACCCAAGATCGCCGACTACCCGTTCACCACCCTGGTGCCCAACCTCGGCGTGGTCGATGCCGGGGGCACCCGCTACACCGTGGCCGACGTGCCCGGCCTGATCGAGGGCGCCAGCACCGGCCGGGGCCTGGGGCTGGAGTTCCTGCGCCACGTCGAACGGTGCTCGGTTCTGGTCCACGTGCTCGACTGCGCCACGCTCGAGCCCGGCCGCGACCCGCTGAGCGACCTGGACGTGATCGAGGCCGAACTGGCCGCCTACCCGGTCGAACCCGGCGCGGTGCCGTTGACCGAGCGGCCGCGGATCGTCGTCCTGCACAAGATCGACGTACCCGAGGCCCGCGAGCTGGCCGAGTTGGTGCTGCCCGACCTGGTGGCCCGCGGCGAACAGGTCTACCTGGCGAGCTCGGCCAGCCACGAGGGGCTGCGCGAGCTGTCCTTCGCGATGGCCCGCCGGGTCACCGAGGCCCGCGCGGCTTCTGCACCGGCCGAACCGCCCCGCATCGTGTTGCGGCCCAAGGCCGTTGACGACAGCGGCTTCACCGTGGCCGCCGAGAACACCCCGGACGGCGTGCGCTACCGGGTGCGCGGCGTCCGGCCGGAACGCTGGGTGCGCCAGACCGACTTCAGCAACGACGAGGCCGTCGGCTACCTCGCCGACCGGCTCGCCCGTCTCGGCATCGAGGACGCGCTCTACGACGCCGGGGCGGTGGCCGGTGACGAGGTCGTCGTCGGCGACGACGTCACCGGGGTGGTCTTCGACTGGGAGCCGACCCTGATCTCGGCCTCCGGCGTGATCGCCTCGCGCCGAGGCGAGGACGTGCGGCTCAGCGCCGGCAGCCGGGCCACCCGCGAGGAGAAGCGCGAACGCTACGCCGCACGGCGCGAGGCCAAGAGCGATGCCCGGGCCGAGCTGGCCGCCGAGCGCAAGGCTGGGGTGTGGACCGACCCCGCCGAGGCCGGCCAGACCGGTACGGCCGGCGAGGGGACCACGGAGCCCGGGGAATGACCCGGCGTCTGCTGGCCGGTGCCCACCGGGTGGTGGTCAAGGTGGGCTCGTCCTCGTTGACCACGCGCGAGGGCGGCCTGGACCCCGATCGGCTGGACGCGCTGGTGAGCGTGCTGGCCCACCGCCGGCAGGCGCCGTCCGAGGTGGTGCTGGTCTCCTCCGGTGCCATCGCCGCCGGGCTGGCCCCGCTGGGGCTGAAGCGCCGTCCGCGAGACCTGGCCACGCAGCAGGCCGCCGCCAGCGTCGGCCAGGTGTTGCTGGCCGCCGCGTACGCGAATTCGTTCGCCCGGCACGGGTTGCAGGCGGGGCAGGTGCTGCTGACCGCGGACGACGTGATCCGGCGCAGCCACTACGCCAACGCCCGCCGCACGCTCGACAAGCTGCTGGCGATGGGCGTCGTCCCGGTGGTCAACGAGAACGACACCGTGGCCACCCACGAGATCAAGTTCGGCGACAACGACCGGCTCGCGGCGCTGGTGGCCCACCTGGTGCAGGCGGACGCGCTGGTGCTGCTCTCGGACGTCGACGCGCTCTACGACGGGCCGCCATCGCGCGAGGGCACCTCACGGGTGCCCCTGGTGCGAAGCCGGACCGATCTGGCCGGGCTCACCATCGGCAAGACCGGTGCGGCAGGGGTCGGCCTGGGCGGCATGGTGACCAAGGTCGAGGCAGCTCAGATCGCCACCGAGGCAGGCATTCCCACCCTGCTCACCTCGACGACCCTGGCCGGGCCGGGACTGGCGGGCGAGGACGTCGGTACCTGGTTCAGGGCACAGGCGCCGCGGCGTCCGGCGAGTCGGTTGTTGTGGCTGGCCCACGCGGCGCAGGCCGAGGGGCGCCTGGTGCTGGACGACGGCGCCGTTGCCGCGGTGGTCGAGCGGCGGATGTCGCTGCTGCCCGCGGGGGTCACCGGGGTCGAGGGCACCTTCACCGCCGGTGACCCGGTCGACCTGACCGACACCACGGGGCGCATCGTGGCGCGCGGCCTGGTCAATTTCGACGCCGTCGAGTTGCCGGCGCTGCTCGGCCGTTCGACTCGTGAACTCGCGCGAGAGCTCGGTTCGGGGTACGAACGTGAGGTCGTCCACCGCGACGATCTGGTCCTGGTGGCGACATCTGCGCCAAAGAGGTGACGCGAGGCGATGACACCTGCTGGACTGGGTCCGTGACTACCGGCGACGACCAGCCGCTCGCAACCCTGACCCCGTTGCGGGGCATTCCGCTGGGTACCTCCCGACGTGCTCAACGCGCTGCGCACCGGCGCGAGGAGCCGGCGCTGTGGTTCGTCACCATCACGGTGAGCGGCACCCGGATGAGCGCCGACGAGGTGCGGCAGGGCTTGGAGCGCCTCAGCGAGGAGCAGCCGTTCCTGGTCTCGGCGGCGTACGCCAGCAGCCGGGCCGAACTGCGCTACTGGGACGAATCGGTCGACATCGAGGGCGCTGTCGCCCAGGCGTTGCGGATGTGGAGCGAGCACCAGGAGACGGCGCAGTTGCCGGCGTGGACCGTGGTCGGTCTCGAGGTGGTCGACCGGGACACCGCGCGTCGTCGCTGGCAGGAGCCGGTACGGGCGCAGGTCGGTGAGCTGGGGGAGATCCGCCCGTTGGAGGGCGGCGACAGCTGAGCCCGGCTGCCGGCTGAGCCCGACTCGGCGCGTCTGACCGTAGGCTGTGGCCATGACTCTGGCCGACACGCATCTGATGCCGCGTGACCCGCACGCGGACGGTGTCCGCGAGGCCGTCCTGTCCGTGTGCGCCCACGCCCGCGAGGCGTCCCGGGCGCTCGCCGGGGCGTCGAGGGCACGCAAGGACGAGGCCCTGGAGGCCATCGCCACCGCGCTCGAGGCCGGCTCGGCCGAGATCCTCGCCGCGAACGCCGCCGACCTCGAGCGGGGTCGGGCCGACGGCCTGGCCGAGGGTCTGCTCGACCGGCTGCGGCTGGACGACGCCCGGATCGCGGCGATCGCCGCTGCGGTGCGGCACGTGGCCTCACTGCCCGATCCGGTGGGCGAGCTGGTGCGCGGCTCGACGCTGCCGAACGGCCTGCAGTTGCGCCAGGTGCGGGTGCCGATGGGTGTGGTCGGCATGATCTACGAGGCCCGCCCGAACGTGACCGTCGATGCCGCGGTGCTGGCCCTCAAGAGCGGCAACGCCGCCGTGCTGCGCGGCGGATCGGCGGCGCTGCAGACCAACACCGTTCTGGTGCAACGTATTCGGGACGCCCTGAGCTCGGTGGGGCTACCCGCCGACGCCGTGGCCTCGATCGATGCCCACGGCCGGGACGGCGCCACGCACCTGATGCGGGCCCGCGGGCTGGTCGATCTGCTGGTGCCGCGCGGCGGGGCGGGCCTGATCCGGTCGGTGGTCGAGAACGCCACCGTGCCGGTGATCGAGACCGGCACCGGCAACTGCCACGTCTACATCGATGCGGCGGCCGACCTCGACCAGGCGCTGGCGATCACGGTCAACGCCAAGACCCGGCGCACCAGCGTGTGCAACGCCGCCGAGACCCTGCTGGTGCACACCGAGGTGGCGCGCTGGTTCCTGCCGCAGGTGCTGACCGCCCTCGCCGAGCGCGGGGTGCGGTTGCACGTCGACGAGCCCAGCGCCGTCCTGGCTCGTCAGGCGGGGGTGCCGGCCGAACTGTTGTTCCCGGCCACCGACGAGGACTGGGCCACCGAGTACCTCGACAGTGACCTCGCCGTGGGCGTCGTGACGTCCCTGGATGCGGCGATCGACCACATCCGGCAGTGGTCCTCCGGGCACACCGAGGCGATCGTGACCACTGATCTGCGGGCGGCCGACCGGTTCGTGGCCGAGGTCGACTCGGCGGTGGTGGCCGTGAACGCCTCGACCGCGTTCACCGACGGCGGTGAGTTCGGGCTCGGGGCCGAAATCGGCATTTCCACCCAGAAGTTGCATGCGCGTGGTCCGATGGGCCTGGCCGAGTTGACCTCGACCAAGTGGGTCGTGATCGGTGATGGCCACACCCGCCCGTAGCGAGTTGTCGTTCGAGGAGAAGCGTCGCGTGGAGTCGCACGAGGTCCGTCTGCTGACCGAGGTGGAGGACCGCCACTGGTGGTACGCCGAGCGTCGTGAACTGTTGCGCCGGGCCGTGACCGGCATGACCCCGGGGGATGCCCTCGACGTCGGCGCGGCCGGCGGCGGCAACACCCGGGTGCTGCTCGAGCACGGCTGGCGGGCGGCGGCGCTGGAGTACGGCGCCGAGGGCGCGCGGGTGTGTGCCGAGCGCGGCATCACGGTGCTGCGCGGTGATGCGACCGCGCTGCCGCTGGCGCCGAACAGCCTCGACCTGGTGGTGGCCTTCGACGTGCTCGAGCACCTGGACGACGACAAGGCCGCCGCGGTGAGCGTGTTCGAGGCGTTGCGTCCGGGCGGGACGTTCCTGGTCGCCGTCCCGGTCGACATGCGGCTGTGGTCGGCGCACGACGAGTCGGTGGGGCACGTGCGGCGCTACGAGCGCACCGAGCTGACCGACCTGCTCACCGGCGCCGGCTTCGTGCTCGAGGACGTGCGCAGCTGGATGGTGCTGTTGCGTCCGGCGGTGGCGTTGCGCCGGCGCTTCGGCGGCGCGAACGGCTCGGACCTGGACGACCCGCCCGCCTGGATGAACCGCATCCTGGGTGCCGTGGTGGCCGCCGAGCGTCACCTGCCCGTGGGCTCGCTGCCCGGGGTCTCGTTGTTGGTGCGGGCGCGCAAGTTCGCCTGAGGCGTCCCCACGCCCCGGGTCTCCCACCCCGGGCGTCACAGCCACCCCGCCCTCCAACCCACCCCCGGCCCACAACCCACCCCCGGCCCACAACCCACCCCCGGCCCATGATCACCGTTAGATCGCAGTTTGCTCCGGCTGAAGCGGTGGAAACTGCGATCTAATGGCGATCACTGACAAGGAGCCCAGGATGACGAGGTCCGGCGTCGAGATCGCCTGTGAGCTGGCCGAGTTCGGTGCACGCATGGTCGCCGCTCGCTACCGACGCGAGCACCCCGACGCCGAGGACGCCGCTGTTGAGTCCGCGGTGCGGGCGTGGTGGTCTGATCGTCCGGGTGCCCCACTTGGTGACGGTGTGGGCGTCGTCCGCGTCATGCCTTCGTGATCGCGCTCGAGGCCGCCCTGGCGCGGATTGCCGAGTCTGTTCGAGAAGTCGGGTTCCGGTTCGCCCTGGTTGGCGGGCTCGCGGTATCGGCCCGAGCGCAACCTCGACTCACGCGTGACGCAGACCTGGCCGTGGCCGTCGAGGACGACGCCGCCGCGGAGCATCTGATCCACGGACTGTTTCGCCGTGGGTACGCGGCGGGATTGTTCGTCGAGCAGGAGTCCACCGGGCGCTTGTCGACGGTTCGACTGACCCATCCGGCCGACGGTGGGCTCGTGGTGGATCTCTTGCTCGCCTCGTCGGGAATCGAGACCGAGATCGTGCACGCAGCGGATGACCTCGCGATCACCGACGGCCTGACGCTGCCCGTGGCGTCGATCGGCCATCTGATCGTCATGAAGTTGCTTGCCCGCGATGACCGCCAGCGGCCCATGGATGCCGACGACCTCCGCGCGTTGGCCGAGGAGGCGACCGAGGGCGATTGGATGGTGGCGACGTCGGCCGCTGCCCTGGTGACAGCCCGAGGGTTCCACCGCGAGCGTGACCTGGGTGCGGCTCTGCGTGATCTACGCGAGCACGGCGCCTATTGATCACCGTTAGATCGCAGTTTGCTCCGGCTGAAGCGGTGGAAACTGCGATCTAATGGTGATCACTGACGAGGAGGCGGGGATGGCGAGGCGAAATCAACGAATCGTCCACGCCGTGATGGCCATTGTTCTCGGGACACTGGCCATGTCTGCCGCAGTGGGGCACCCGCTCGTGGACGCTGGCACGGCCTGGTTGTCGATGGCCGTCGTCGCGATGGCCTGGTTGATCGTGACCGTCGTCAGGTCCCGCCGCGGCAGCAGGCAATAGCGTCCCCGTCCCACCCACGGCCCATGATCACCGTTTGGGATACAGAATGCGGTGTTTTGTCGCGAAACTGGATTCAAGACGGTGATCATGGTTGAGGGCTGGTGGTGATCACTCGCCGAGGTCGTCGTCCAGGGAGTCGTGGGCGATGAAGTACGAGGGACGCCCCTGCATCTGGGTGTAGAGGCGGCCGACGTACTCGCCGAGGATGCCGACACACAGCAACTGGACGGCGCCCACCCCGGCCACGGCGACGAAGGTCGAGGTCCAGCCGGGCACGACCCGGCCGCTCAGGTAGGCCAGCAGCGCGTAGCCGAACAACAGCGCGGTCAGGACGGCCCCGCCCAGGCCCGCCCAGGTGGCCACCCGCAGCGGGGCGATCGAGAAGCCGGTCAGGCTGTCGACGGTCAGCCGGATCATGCGCGAGATCGGGTAGTGGGTGGCGCCCGCGGCCCGCGCCTCGCGGCGGTAGCCGACCTCGGCCGAGGGGAATCCCAGCGCCGGGATCACCAGCCGCAGCACCCGGTTGTGTTCGGGCAGGCTGTTGACGGCCTCCACCGTGGCCCGGCTCATCAGGCGGAAGTCGCCGGCGTCCGCCGAGACGTGGTTGCCCACGGTGGCGCGCATCAGGCGGTAGTAGGCGCGCGCCGTCCGGCGTTTGAACACCGAGTCGGTGCTGCGGTCGGTGCGGACGCCGTAGACCACGTCCACGCCGTCCGTCGTGGCGCGCACGAGCATGTCGCGCAGCACCTCGGGCGGGTCCTGCAGGTCGGCGTCGAGTGAGGCCACCCACTCGCCGCGGCAGCGCACCAGACCTGCCGACAGCGCGGCCTGGTGGCCGGCGTTGGCCCGCAGCCGGACGACGCGCAGCTGCGGCCAGTTGCGCCGTTCCTTGACCAGCAGGATCGGGGTGGCGTCGTGGCTGCCGTCGTCCACGGCGAGCACCTCGTAGTCGGTGAGCAGGCCGTCGCTCACCATGCCGTCGAGCACGGGGCGCAACCGGGCTGCGAAGAGGGGCAGGACGTCCTCTTCGTCGTACATCGGGACGACGACGCTCAGCTCGACCGGTTCGCGCACCGGCCGGGCCGCAGGATGCCCGGCGTCGTCCATCGTGGTGTGGTCCTTCCCTCGTTCGCGTCACGGCCGGGTGCATCGCACGCGACCGCCCCGACATGACAGACTGTGCGCTGCCCCTGCCGGAAGCCTAGCCCGCGCGGGAAACGGTTCGAGAAGGGATCGAGGCGCCATGAAGTTGGCCGAAGAGGTCGTCAACGAACTGCCGATGGACGCGATGTGGTTCGGCCTGCTCGCGTTGGCTGTGTTCGCCCTGTTGCTCGCGGTCACCTTGGCGTTCCGCTCGGTGGCCCACCGCCACGACCCGGCGGCGTTCGTCGCTCACGGTTCGACCGGCGCGCAGGGGACGGGTAGCCACTAACCAGTGGTCAAGCCCACCCGGCTCGGGGTGATGGGTGGCACGTTCGACCCGATCCACCACGGCCACCTGGTCGCCGCGAGCGAGGTGGCCGCGGAGTTCGACCTCGACGAGGTCGTGTTCGTGCCCACGGGCCAGCCGTGGCAGAAGGCTGACCGCGAGGTCAGCCCGGCAGAGCATCGCTACCTGATGACCGTGGTCGCCACGGCGTCCAACCCGCGGTTCACCGTGAGTCGGGTCGACATCGACCGACCCGGTCCGACCTACACCATCGACACCCTGCGTGACCTGCAGAAGCAGCGCGGCCGGGGCGGACCTGTTCTTCATGACCGGTGCCGATGCGCTGGCGCAGATCCTGTCGTGGAAGGACAGCGACGAGCTGTTCGAGCTGGCCCATTTCGTCGGGGTGACCCGGCCGGGGCACGTGCTGAACGATGCCGGGCTGCCCGCCGACCGGGTCTCGCTGATGGAGGTGCCGGCCATGGCGATCTCGTCCACGGACTGCCGGGATCGGGTGGGGCGGGGCGAACCGGTCTGGTACCTGGTGCCGGACGGTGTCGTTCAGTACATCGCCAAATACGGGCTGTATGCCCCTGGTTCGCCGTCGACTGTTGGGGAAGGGTCCATTCGGTGAGTGCTTCGGAGCGGGCACGGGAGCTGGCCGTCGCGGCGGCGCTCGCGGCGTCCGACAAGTTGGCGTCCGACGTGGTGGCGCTGGACGTCAGCGAGCAGTTGGTGATCACCGACGTGTTCCTCCTCGCCTCGGCGCCCAACGATCGGCAGGTGCGCGCGATCGTCGACGCGGTGGAGGAGCGGCTGCTGGGCCTGGGGGCCAAGCCGCTGCGCCGCGAGGGTGAGCGCGAGGGCCGCTGGGTGCTGCTCGACTTCGGCGAGATCGTGGTGCACGTGCAGCACACGGATGAGCGGCAGTACTACTCGCTGGAGCGGCTGTGGCGTGACTGTCCGCCCCTCGAGCTGCCCGTGATGCCGCGCAACCCGAGCCAGTGAGCGCTCGACGGCTCGTTTTGCTGCGGCACGGGCGCACGGCGTCCAATGCCGAGAACCGGTTCCAGGGCCACCTCGACGTCGAGCTGGACGACGTGGGGCTGGCTCAGGCGGCCGTCGCGGCGGCCCACCTGGGCGAGCTGTTGGCGGACGCCGCGGCGCGCGGCGCCGTCCGGGTGGTCTCCTCGGACCTGTCTCGGGCACGACAGACGGCCGAGCCGCTGGCCAAGGCGCTCGGCGTCGACCTGGAGCTGGACGACGCGCTGCGCGAGCGGGACGGCGGGGCGTGGCAGGGGTTGTTGCGTGACGAGATCGAGCGGCGCTTCCCGGACGAGTACGGCCGCTGGATGGCGGGGGAGGACCTGGTCATCGGCGGCGGGGAGTCGCTGGGGCAGTGTTGGGTGCGCTGCGAGGGCGGTATCAGTCGGCACGCCGAGGCGATGACCGGTGAGGCGGACGGCGGCACGCTGGTGGTGGTCTCGCACGGGGCCTCGATGCGTGGGGCGATGCTGCGGCTGCTGGGCCTGATCGGGCGGGGGAGCAGCGCCGAGGAGGTCGCGCGCGACCTGGCGCTCTACCGGACGTTCGACGGCTTCGGGAATGCCCATTGGGCCGAGCTGGGGGTGCGGCGCAGCGGCTGGGTGCTGGAGCGGTTCAACCTGAGCGCGCCGGACGCGCCGGCGTCCTGACCGGGCCTGACCGGGCGAGTATCGATTTGGAGTCCGGAGGGGAAGTCGGGATAGACTCGCTCCGCTCCACGGGGCTGTAGCGCAGTTGGTAGCGCACCTCCATGGCATGGAGGGGGTCAGGGGTTCGAATCCCCTCAGCTCCACAACGAGAGAAGCACCCGGACACGATGTTCGTCCGGGTGCTTCTCTCGTTAGCGAACGGAGTGATTCGAGGAGGAGCGGAGCCGGAGCGACGGAGCCCCCTCAGCTCCACCGCATTTTCTGCAGGTCACAGGCCCTTCACCCGGATCGAGTGGAGAACCTGAGTGGCACTGTGGGGCACAGTGTGGGCAGAGCGTGCCAGCAACGGTGGGGCACCGGCCGAGCGTGCCGTCAGTTGCGTCCCTGCGGTTGTCCGACGGCGTCCGGTTGGAGGGTGTCGAGGAGTACACGAGGCTGGGGCGTTCGGGTCTGCAGGTCAGCCGGGTCGGGCTGGGCTGCATGAGCTACGGCCAGGCGGGCGCTGGTCTGCACCAGTGGACGCTGGACGAGGAAGCCGCCGCGCCGCTGTTTCGGCAGGCGGTCGAGCTGGGCGTCACGTTCTGGGACACCGCGAACGTCTACCAGTCAGGTACGTCGGAAGAGTTCGTCGGCCGCGCAGTCACCCGGTTCTCCCGCCGCGAGGACATCGTGCTGGCCACCAAGGTGAGCGGCCGAATGCACGACGGGCCGGGCGGAGGTGGCCTGTCCCGCAAGGCGATCCTCGAGCAGGCAGACGCGTCCCTGCGACGGTTGGGTACGGACTACGTCGACATCTACTACGTGCACAGGTTCGACGACCAGGTGCCGGTCGAGGAGACGATGCAGACCCTGGACGACCTGGTTCGCGCGGGCAAGGTCCGCTACCTGGGCGCGCCTCGTCGATGTGGGCGTGGCAGTTCGCCAAGCTTCAGCATGCCGCCGCCTGAACGGGTGGGCAGTTCTCGGCGATGCAGGACCAGTACAACGTCCTCAAACGCGAGGAGGAGCGGGACATGATCCCGATGTGCCTCGACCAGGGGGTCGGACTGACCCCCTACTCTCCGCTCGCCAAGGGCCGCGCCGCGCGCCCGTGGGGCGAGCAGACCGCCCGGTCCTCCACGGACACCGTGGCCAAGGCGTTCGACCGGGACGTCGACAAGCCCGTGGTGGACGGCGTCGAACAGATTGCAACTGCCCGCGGTGTGCCGATGGCGCACGTCGCTCTGGCCTGGGTGCTGTCCAAGCCGGTCGTCGCCTGCCCGATCGTGGGCGCCACCAAGCCCCATCACCTGCAGGACGCCGTGGCAGCGCTCGACCTACGGCTCAGCGCGGAGGAGATCGCAGACCTCGAGCGGCCATATGCCGCGCAGGACAACTTCTGGTGGTGAGCCTCCGTTCGGCACGGGTGCCCACGACGCCAGGCCGGCACCCCTCGGCGTGACGGCCGAGGGTTCAGCCGGGTGTCGTCCCATGTCGAGTTCCGAGCGGTCGATGGGACGGAGACCAGGTGTCCACGGGCGTCCGAAACGATCTTGGTCGGAGGCCCGTGTCATGTCCTCGATCAAGCTCAGTGGGTCGAGGAGGAGCGGAGGGCGGGGACACGGCAAGCACGGCTTGCTGTCACGCGACCTCCTCGGGCACGGCGGTCTCCTGATGTGCCGGAGCGTGTCGACGATGACCTCGACGTCCGCATCGCGGAAGAAGTAGTCGGGGCCGGTTGGGGCGTGGTCGGTGTAGGGGGACTCGAAGAGGCGCTGTGGCTCCATGACGCCGTTCCTGGTGAGCTCGTCGACGATCAGATTGACGAAGCGGACCTGCTCGACCGAGAACTGGGTGTTGTCGAGGTAGTGCTCGAAGGCCTCGGTGGCTGCGGAGCGGTCGAGGCCGACCAGGCCGCGCACGAAAAGGCCGAGTCCGCCGGTGTGCGCGGTGGCCCAGGCGATGTCGACCTGCTGGCCGCCGGAGGCGATGAGCATCTGCTCGAGCTCGGTGAGGTCCTCTGGGGTCAGTTGCCTGTTGCGGCGCAGGCGTTCGAGAGCCAGCTTGTCGAGATGTTCCTTGAGGTAGGCCTCGGCTTTCGATCGGAAGCGCTCGAAGTTGGTCCCGGGCGTCACACCGGGCAGAACCACCTCGACACCCTCGCTGAGGGTGTCTTCGAAGTCGCTGTAGACGGGGTTGCGGGCAGTCCTCTCGATGAACCGGACGAGGCTGCGGATGCGCAGACGAGCGAGTTCGAGCATCGGCAGGGTCACGTCGATCCACCACTCGTCCCCCGCCACCGCCTCCAAGAGGACAGCCTGCTGGGCGACGGACGGGATCGACGTCTTCCCCAGGAGTGCGGAGGCGATGGTCTGGATCGTCTCGCGGAGCCAGCTCGGCGAGGCCCACATCCCCGTCGAGCTGAGCGAGTTGGCGGCGTAGCACCATGAAGTCGAATTGCTTGGCAGCCACGTCGTCGTCGCGGGACCGACGAGGGCAGGCCGGCCAGGGCCAGGGCGCCATGGGCGTCCGCGGGCGTGAGGGTCCTCCACGTATCGGCGTCGGTGAACTTCTCGACGACGCGGCGCTGCTTGCGGACGACGAAGTTGTCGAGGTTCATCCCCGCAACAATCTCGTGCAGGATCGCCGTGGTGGAGGTTCGTAGGTCTGGTTCGGCGTCACCGAGAGCGGTGACGAGCGCGAGTCGTGCCTCGAAGAGACGTTGGGAAAGCGACTTCTGGATCTGGCCCTCGGAGCCGGGGAGGTTCTGGCTGAAGAAGTCGAGGTTGCCGCAGAAGTCGAAGACGAGGAAGTCCTCCTTGTCCCTGCCCGGACCGTAGAGGTCCGGGCACAGGCGCGTCCCGCGTCCGATCATCTGCCAGAACTTCGACTTGCTGTGGACCATCTTGAAGAAGACAAGGTTTACGACTTCGGGTACGTCGATGCCGGTGTCGAGCATGTCGACGCTGATGGCGATATGCGGGGCCTTGTCCTTGACCGAGAAGTCGTCGATCAGCGTCTGGGCGTACGGCGTGCCGTGGGTGATGACCCGGGCGAAGTGACCAGCGAGTTCGGGGAAGGCGACGTTGAAGCGCTTCTCGATGAACTCGGCGTGCTTCTGGCTCTTGGCGAAGATGATGGTCTTGCCGATCCGGTCGCCGCCGGCGACCGTGTAGCCCTGGGTCATGAGGGTTTCGAGGACCTTGTCAACGGTGTCCTCGTTGAACAGGAACCGGTTGATCTCTTCGGCGCCGACCTCGGCCGGCGGACCATCCTCACCCCAGTCGAGGACGTCCCACTGGTCCTTCTCTTCCTCGGTGAGGTCGTCGTACTTGATGCCCGACCGCAAGAACTGGGTGCCGACGCTGATGCCCTTGGCGGCACCAGATAGCCGTCCTCGACCGCCTCGTCGAGGCTGTAGGCGTCAGTGGGTACGCCGTCCTCGAGGTGGAACAGCCGGTAGGTGTTGTGGTCGACCTCGTCCTTCGGGGTGGCGGTCAGGCCGACGAGCATCGCGTCGAAGTAGTCGAAGACCGCCCCGTACTTCGCATACACCGAGCGGTGGGCCTCGTCGATCACGATCAGGTCGAGGTAGCCCGGCCCGAAGCGCCTGGTGCCGTGGTCCATCTCGTTGATGAGGTTCATCATCGTCGGGTACGTCGAGACGTAGACGCGTCCGTCGGTGACCTTCTTCTCGGTCACCAGGTTGACCGTGGTGGAGCCGGGCAGGTGCGCCGTGAACGCGTTGGTGGCCTGCTTCACCAGAGCGGTGCGGTCGGCGAGGAACAGCACGCGTTGGACCCAGTTGGCCTTCTGCAGAAGGTCGACCAGCGCGATGACGGTGCGGGTCTTGCCCGAGCCGGTGGCCATCACCAGCAGGGCATCGCGCTGCTTGCGGTCGAAGGCGTCGCCGATCGCCTTGATCGCCCGTACCTGATACGGACGCCCGGCGATGTCGGTGTTGACGGCCGCAGCCGACAATGGCAGCCGAGTCTCTCGGCGCTGGATCAGCAGCTCCAGCTCAGCGCGCGTGGAGAAGCCCTGCACTTCACGCGGTGGGTAGCCACCGGCGTCGTCCCAGATCCGGTGTTCGTACCCGTTGGTGTAGAAGATCACGGGCCGGCGGCCGAACTGAGCCTGCAGGCAGTCGGCGTAGAGCTTGGCCTGCTGTTGGCCCACCTCGGGCGACTTCGAGGTGCGCTTGGCCTCGACCACGGCCAGCGGCAACCCATCGGCGCCCCACAGGACGTAGTCGACGAAGCCCTTGCCCTCGGCGTTCGGCATGCCGGTGACTTCACCGCGGTCACGTTCGTGATCGAGCGGCCAGCCGGCCTCGTGCAGCAGTACATCGATGAACAGGTCTCGCGCCTGCGCCTCGTCGTAGTCACGGTCGTCCGGTGCGACGAGTGCCTGGGCAGCGGCGATCTGCGCCCTCAACTGGGCGATCTCCGCCTCGTGGGCGGCGAGCCGGTCGTCCTTCTCCGCCAGTGCGGTCGCGTGAGGCTCGTCCTGGGCCTTGAACCTCGCTGCGAACCGGACGACGTCCTCACGCGACAGCGGCGCCGCCGTAGCGGCGAGCTTCGGGTCGAACTGCGCCTGCAGCGGGACCACGCCAGGGTTGGGGGAGTGGTGGTAGGACACCCACACCACGACGTGGAACAACTCGCGCAGCACGGCGAGCGAGACATCGGGCCGGATGGTGCGGTTCTCATGGACGGCGGTGTTCGCCATGCGCCGGATGGCGGTCAGCTTCTGCGTGATGCCCTGCGGCACTGTGGCTTTGAACGCGGCATCGCTGATCTTCGCCGCCAGGTCGTCGCGATACGGCGCCCGCAGCGACAGGACGTCGTACAGGTAGCCGACCACCTGTTCGACCACGCGCCTGGCGTAGAAGCACGCGGATCGCGGGTCAGAGGCGAGATGCGACCCAGCCCGGACGCAGTCCTGGTGAATCGACGGCAGCGTCTGCTGGACGAAGGTGAAGTTGGTCATCCTATCTATCCTGTCAATCCAACGTCGGCAACATATGGCGATGAGTCGGCTGAGCTACTCCTCGATTGCGGCCAACGCCCTTCGATCTCTCTGAGTTGAGAGCGCGGATGTAATGATCTCGGTGCAGGAGACCGTACGGTCTTCTGCGTGTCGGCTGTTCGTACTGGCTGAGGGTGAGCAAGAAGTCGTTTGATGTGACCTCCCGTCGCGGGGCGAAGAAGCCTGCTCGATCCGCTCAACGCGAGTTCCAGACTCGCGGTTTCCAGTGATCGCTAACGGGCGAGCGCGTCGGGCAATCGTTCTCAGCAACTCCTGGGGCGCTTCTTGTCGAGGGATCGACCATCGGCGCGAACGTCGTAGACCACACTATCGTCGTGTCCTGCTCGGGGCCCGTCTTTGTGCAACAGAGAATGGCCGGCCGTCGCGAGAATGGTTCGTGGGAAGCGGAGGTATCCTGACTACTGCATCCAGTCTGTGATCATCTACGAGTAGTCTTGCGTAAAGCGATTTGTGCCCTCCTGTTCCCGGAACAGAACTCCCCCGGGAACGATGACGGCCGCTCGATCGCCAGGTCTGAGAAGAGTGAGCACGCGCCCAATGAAGAGCGCAGCCTTGATAGCGGACTTCACGTCGCGGTAGAGATTCGCGTCCAGCGAGAAGGCTCGATCGATTCGCTGAACGACGGGTTGGTAAACACCAAGTGAATTTCCCAACTCGCCGGGTATGGCGCCAAGGGAGTTCTTCCTAGCTGGCTATCTTGATTAATTGTCCCGCGTATGCAGGAGACTCATGATTTCCGCCATGAGTAAGCGAATGCGGGATCGTTGTCGATCCCAGAAACATCGTTCGCTGGAAGAGGCTCGCGACTAAGAGCATCCATGAACAGGTCCGGGTGCTGTTTCCGGAGGTAAGTGCAGGCTGCGACGAGGAAGCATCCTGATTCAATTGCCGGATCGGCCACGATGTCACCGGGCGGCGGGTCCACCATCTTCACGATGAGGTCGACGAGGTGACGCGGCGTGGGGAAGCCGCTGCTGCTGTTCTTCGTTGTGATCTTCGAATCAAAGTACTCGTAGGCATTTCATTGGGTCTGGTCCAGCATAGGGGACCTTTGTCGACCAGATCGATCATACGACTCGGAGCGCCCGGAGAAGGAATCGTGAAGCGGTCATCTCCCCATGGGTCGGTCGTATTCGTGGACCTGCTGCACAACTTGGACTCGAAGAGTTCAAACAATGTGTCTGGCGCGGTGTTCTTCAGCCTGACCAGCGGATCGCATCCGTCTCGGTATCGAATATCAGATTCACGAGCAGAGCCACCGTCATGTGCGCGCTTCTTCTTCGCGGCGGCGTGGAGCACGTCCATGCGTCGCACCAAGAGTAGGGCGTGATCTGCTCAAATAAGATCGTATCCATCCTCGATTCCGACCTCGGCGAAACGGACTACGGCTCGTCGACAACTTACTTGAATGCAGAGCTGGAAATCTAAGTGCTCAG